>NZ_LXFF01000026.1 GCF_001655775.1 Candidatus Arthromitus sp. SFB-turkey | reverse complement strand
GCAGGTTCGAATCCTGCTAGGTGCGCCATTACTCTTTTAAAGATTTTGTATAACGTTTTAAAACCACTAAATTTTTAAATTTAGTGGTTTTTATTTTTTAAAGTGTACAAACTAATCTCAATAATTAAAGTTTGAATTTATTATTGGGAGAATGTTATGTTAAAACAATTTTTTAAATATTCAATTTCTTCGATGTTTGCCATGTTTGTAACATCTTTATATACAATCATTGATGGAATTTTTGTTGGAAGAGGAATCGGAGATGTTGGACTAGCTGCTGTTAATATGGTTTTACCTATAACTATAATGTATTTTGGTATTGCAACCATGCTTGCAGTCGGTGGCGGCTCCATGGTATCTAAAAGTTTTGGAGAAAATGATGTTTTGCGTGGACAAGATATTTTTGGACAAACTATAAAATTAACTATTATTGTAAGTTTTTCTCTGAGCATTTTTGCATTTGTATTTTCACGTGCAATAATGTATTGCATTGGCGCAAGAGAAGAAATTTTAAATTATTCATCGCAGTATTTAAGATTTTATTCTCTTTTTTGTAGTGCGAATCTTATTGGAATAGTTTTAAATAGTTTTGTAAGAAATGATTATAATCCTAAACTTGGAATGGTTGCCAATATATTTGGAGCATTAGCAAACATAATTTTTGATTACGTTTTTATATTTAAATTTAATTTGGGAATTAAAGGTGCGGCACTTGCCACAGGGTTAGGACAGATAATTACAATATTAATTCTTATAAATCATTTTATTTTTAAGAAAGGAAATTTGAGATTTGGATATAGTTCATTTGATTTTAAAGTTTTGAAAAATATAGTCTCAATTGGATTTCCATCTTTTTTATCTGAAATTACATTTTCTGTAATTATATTCTTTTACAATATAGCACTTATATTTTTTGTTGGAAGTAAAGCTCTTACTGCATTTAGTGTAATTAATTATATAAATGCAAATATTTATATGATTTTGTTAGGAATGAATTTTGGTGTACAACCATTAATTAGTTATAGTTTTGGATCTAAAGATGGAAGAAACATGATTAAGTTTTATAAATTTTCAAAGAAATTTGGATTAACTCTGACTTTAATATATGTTCTTATTTGTGTTTTTTGGGGACATGAATTAATTAGTATTTTTTCAAGTGATAGTGAGATTATAAAAATAGCATATTTTGGACTTAATGTTTCAAATTTGGCATTTTTTATGCTTGGAATAAATTTAACAACGAGTATTTATTATCAAGCTATTGAAATTCCAAAATATTCGAATATTATTTGTTTATTTAGATCTTTTGTATTTTTACCAATAAGTTTAGTTGTTTTAGCTAAGTTTTTTGGAATTACAGGAATTTGGATGAGCCTTATTTTTTCTGAAGCTTTATCACTTTTATTTATAAATTTAATGGTTAGAGTTGGTAAGATTACTAAAGAAATAGTCGTGTAGTATAAAAGAAAGTGTAATATTTTTATAGAATCTTCATAAATATTAATCTTGCATGAAGTAATTTTAGAGGTGCAAAATGAAACAATATTTATTGAAAGAAAAACTAATATCAAATAATTTTTCAAACAGGGAAAATAAAGAAATAGAATATATAGTAGTTCATGATACAGGAAATTGGAATGAAGGTTCTAGTCTTGACAGACATTATAATTTTTTTGAAAATGTATCTGATAATGCTAGTTATCACTATTTAGTTGGAAATGAAGGAAATGAGTATAAAATATACAATTTTGTAGGTGAAGAATATAGAGCTTGGCATTGTGGAGACGGAAGAGGAAAATACGGAATAACTAACGATAATAGTATTGGTATTGGAATGTGTGTTAATAAAGACTCTGATTATGAAAATAATATATTGGGACTTGCGAGGCTTGCAGCAGAACTTTTAATTAAACATGATTTGACTATTGATAAAATGGTTAGACATTATGATGCAAGTAGAAAAGTTTGTCCAGAATCTATGAGTAAAAATGATTGGAGTATTTGGAAAGGCTTTTATGATTTAACAAATTCCATTTTAAATTGGCTTCAAAGTGGAGGCAATGCACTTGAAATAGAAAATGGTATTTGGGAAGTTTGTAGAGATTTTAGTGAAAAGTATTTTTCAGATTCAGAAGATATAAAAGTTGAAGATAGTGAAACAAATGGTGATTTTGACCAATCTTTAAAAAATGAAGATGAACAAGATATTGAAGAGTAATTAAAATTTTTATTGAAAGCAGGTTGTTATGTTAACAGCCTGCTTTTTTATTTCATAAATGGAAAAAATTTTAAGTTATTATAATTTGAAAAATTAAGATACTAACATTAATTATATTTTTAAGGAGTAGATTACATGAAAATCAAACACAGATTGTTTGTCAATAGTATGATTTTTATATTAACTGCGTTGATATTAATTTTATCTAGTACATTTGTTGCAAATTCATTATCTAAAATAGTTAATAAAGTTGATATTGTTGATGTTATTGGTCTTAAACTTATAAGGGAAGAAAATGACTCAGATATGAAAAATGGAAGATATAGGCTAGTTGAAATTCCTGAAAATATAAACATTATTGACGCTAGAATTGTAAATAAGAGTGAAGTGTATAAATTTTCTAATAAAGATAATATTTTATTAGATTCATCAGGAAATGTAGTTTCTAATCTTAAAGATCAAAATTATACATTAGTTTTAAATACAAAAGAGCTTGGAGAAATATATAAAATAATTAATAAAACTGATTATGGCTATAAGGTTTTAGATATTAAAGTTGTCTACAATAAATACAAAAATACTTTAGAAATTTCAAATTCTAATGTTTTACTTGGAGATTCAGAAGTTACTATTTTTAAGAATGACGCAAAAGTTGGAAGTACAAAATTAGATGCAAATGGAAAAGGAAGTATATACATAAACGATATTGAAAACTTAACAACATCTACTTATACAATTTTAATTAAAAAAGGTTCAGAGATTGTTGGAATAGATGCTTTTCATATGACTCCAACTTATAGAGATTTGAATTTGAAAGGAAATGTTAATTTTAATATAATATCTGAAATTTCAAACAAATTAAATATTTCAATAAGTGGAGAAAGTGGAATAACAGTAAACGATAAAGTTCAAGTTGCTAGTGTTTACGACGAATTAAATCCAAATGAAAATTTATTGTTGAATTTAGATTGTAATAAAAATAATATATCTGATTTAAATGGAGAAATTATTTTAAAAAATACTTTAAGTAAAGATAAAAAATATAAAGTTAGATTAAAGGTGAATGGTGTTGAATTAGATCCACAAGATGATTGTGATGTACATATTAAAAATTTGGATATTTCTAAAATTAAAATTACTGCAGTTGAAAAAATTGGAAAAGAATTAAGAGTTGATTTGAGTGGTATTAATAATTTAAGCAAAGATGATTTAATAGAGGTTATATCTTTATATGATATAAAAAATAAAGAAAAGAATTTAATTTCACCGATAAAGATAACAAACAAAGTAAATGAAATTCCAATTTTAGATAAAATTGATTCGAACAATTCATATGAACTTGTGCTTAAAATTAATAATTTTATGATAAATGGATTTGGTGTTGAAGTAATACCAGTTGATTTAATGAATTCTAGTGCTTTAACAGATATTATCAGTAATAAAATTTTTATATCCCTTGAAAATGCAAAGGGATTAAAAATTACTGATTCTGTTAAAGTTATTGGTGTTTTTAAAGAAGGAGATAATGAAAAAAATTTTTTAAAATCTAGTTATAATACAATGATTGAAAAGTTAAATGGAACTGTTTTTATAAATCAAACTTTGGATACTAAAAATAATTATTATATAAAATTTAAGATTAATGATATTGAATTGGAAAATACCTTAAAAGTTATTGTAAATAATAATATTTGTTTAAAAGGGGCAAGTGCTAGCACAAAAATTTCAAGTCATGAGATTAAAGTTTGTTTTAAAAATGTTGATTCAATAAATATTAGTGATATGGTTGAAATAGATAGTATTTTTGATTTGAATGACAATAATTTTAATTTACTTGATAAAAGTAAAGAAACAAAAATATTAAACAAAGTTGGTATAGTGTATTTAAAAGCTGCAGTTTTAAATGACCGTAGTTATGGTATGAAAATTAAAATTAATGGTGTTGAATTTTCTGAAGTAATACCAATATTCATTGAAGAAAATGAAAAAATACAAAATGTAGAGTCTTATTTTACAAATGAAAATAAATTAGTTTTAAATTTAAATTTTATTGACGTATCAAATATAGATAAGATTGAAATAAATAGTTTGAAATGTATTGATGATGGAAATGAAATAATTTCCGATAAAATTATGAATTTAAGTTTAAATGATAATAATGAGTTGATAATTCCTTTAAATTTTTCTCTTAAAGATGGAGGAAAATATTTAATAGGTATTAGTGTTTTCAGAAATGGGGTTTTAGAAAGTTATACATTAGAATTTAATAATAAACTTAAAAATTATGAAGTTAAAAATGAAGTCAAAAATATAGAGAATGTTGAAAATAAAGATCAATTTAGAACTGCACAAAAAATTGATATAAATTCTATGGAGTTTGGAGATGGATATTTTAAATTTGAACATAATTTAGATAAATCAATGAATTTTAATAAAAGTGTTTGTTATGTTGCTGGAATTGAAAGTAGAATTGATGACAATTATATTGTAGTTGATAAATTAATTCCATATAAAAAATATAAAGATTTAAAGCTTCATGTAAAAAATGATAGAGGTTGTTTAGTTGAATTTAAAATTCCTGAATTTGATTGCAAAGAGTCAAAAGATGATATTAAAAATTTTATATCTAAGACATATATTAAGGTTAAAAATGGTTTGAATGTAGATGAGAATAATTTTGAATTTGCAGATGAGGCTGAATTTTGGTTTTGGCATAACAAAATTAAAAAGAAAGAAGTTGATTTAAGAAATTTTGTATTAAATATTCTCAATGAGAAAGAGTTTATGAAAAAATATGTTGATAACTCTGAAAAGATTAAAATTTTATATAATGTAATTTTTGGAATTAATCCAAGTGAACAAAGTTTAAATATATGGTTGAATGATTTTAATAAAACTTTAAAAACAGAAGATTTAAATAAGGCGTTAAAAATTGTTGTAGAAAAAATGTTCACAAATTTAAAATTTAAATCTTTGGAAAAACAATTAAAATAGAATACATTTATTGAAGTTAAGCATATATCTAATTATTAAGATGTATGCTTTTTATTTTTTTGAAGTGGGAGATGATTGATGAAATTAAGTAATATCTCTATCACGATTAGCGAAACGGATTTATTAGATATTTTAAAACGTGCATTAACAAGTAAAAATGTTTTAATTGAAGATATTAAAATTAATAAAAGTATAATTATAAAAAATATTAGATATAAAATATTTAAAAATATTAATTTAGATTTCAAAATATTAAAAGTTTTAGAAAATAAAATTTATGTTGAAATTAATAAGTTAAGTTTTAAATGTATGTCTATTCCAAAAACATTTTTAGATATTTTTATTAAATTCATTCCAATTGAGTTTGTAAAAGAAAATAGGAAAAATAGATATATATTTATTTTTGATTTAAATGAACATATAAAAAATTTTAATACTCAATTTTTTATAAGAAAAATTTGCACAAATAGTGGTTTTATTAATATTGTTGCAGATGAGATTTTTATAAAAAATAATACTAATAAATTAAAACAAAAAGGTAGAGGGGGATTATTTTTGAGACTTACACAAACAATTTTGAAACTTTCTGGTGATGATATAATGTCATTTATAAGAGATTTTATTAGAACAGACAGTGTAATGATTTCAGGAATAGATGTTAGTCAAGCTGTATATTTGAAAGGTATAATAGTGAATTCTTTTGAAATTGGAGATGTTTCAATTAATATAAAAGATTTAAAAGAAAATTTATTATATGTGCAATTAAAAATAATAAATTCTATTTTTCCAGGAGTAAATATTGAACATATTCCCATAAAAATTTTTGTAAAGGATATATTAAAATCACTAAACAATTTGAATTTAGACCTTGATATAAATAGCGTGAGATTTATTGATGATTGTATAGAAGTTAAAATAAATAATCTTAATTTGGATATGAAAAAGTTACCGTCAAATTCTAATAATATATTTTTAAAATAAGATGGTTATATTTTTATTTGTTTAAAAATTTACCAAATAAGTCTATAATAATAAAAAAATAAAAAACTTTAAGAGGATATTGCTATGTATGAACTAAAAATTAAGCTTTTATACGAAAACTCCAAGTTACCAGAATTTGCAAACTCAGGTGATGCGGGAATGGATATATTTTCCGTTGATAGAAAGGTTATTAAAAGTGGTGAAAGTGAATTAATACGTACAGGAATAAGTATCGAACTACCTAAAGACACAGAAATTCAAATAAGGCCTAAAAGTGGTCTTGCATTAAATAATGGTATAACTTTATTAAATTCACCTGGAACAATAGATGAGGGATACAGAGGAGAAATAAAGGTTATTGTAATAAATCATGGTAAAAATGATTTTTTGGTTGAAGAAGGAATGAAAATAGCGCAAATGGTTTTAAAACCTATATACAAAGTAAAAATAACTAAAGTAGATAGTATTGATTATGAAACTGACAGAGGAAAAAATGGATTTGGATCTAGCGGAGTGTAAAGAAGTGTAGTTACATGATATGTTCCAGGTAAAAGTAGGAGAAGAATATGTTTAATTAATATACGGAAAACCAAAGTAACATAACATGTAACTCTATAAATTATATCATAATTTATAAATTATTTATATATTAAATTATGGTGGGAGGTGTAAGATATAAAAACGTGTATATTTTTAGCAGATGGTTTTGAAGAAATAGAAGCTATTGGAGTAATTGATATTTTAAGAAGAGCTGAAATTGAAGTTACTATGATTTCTATTGCAGATTCTTTGGAAGTTACAGGAGCTCATGGTATAAAAACAATGTGTGATAAAAAATTTAATGACATTGAGTTTTCAGAATTTAAAATGATAATTTTTCCTGGAGGAGTTCAAGGAGTAAATAACATAAGAGAATTTGAACCTATATATAAAGTAATAAATTATTTTTATTCAAGTAATAAATATGTAGCTGCTATTTGTGCTGCACCTGTTATTTTGGATGATGCGGGCATATTAGACGGTAATAGTTTTACATGTTATGAAGGATTTCAGGAGTCTATAAAG
>NZ_LXFF01000025.1 GCF_001655775.1 Candidatus Arthromitus sp. SFB-turkey | reverse complement strand
AAAAGATTTAGCAAAAAGAAGCAGATATTATCAAGGTATGATAGATTTAAACGCCATAGAAAAAGGGGAAATTTATAGAGATTTAAAAGAAAGTATTGTTATATTTATCTGTAAATTTGATCCGTTTGGAAAAGGATTATCAAAATACACTTTTGAGAATATTTGTAATGAAAACAAGGAACTATACTTAAAAGATGGAACGANNATTGAGAAAGAAATAACTAGCGAAAATAATTTTGTTAAAAAGATAGAACAAAAGATAAGAAATATAAAGGAGAATAAGGAATGGAGGGCGGAGTTCATGACGCTTTTAATGAGAGAACAAGAAATAGCTAGAGATAATTTTGAAAAGGGAATGGCTGAAGGAGTAGTAAAGGGAAGAGAAGAAGCAACAGCTAAAGGTATAGAAAAAATAATTGAAATATACAGAGAAGAATTGAATTTTGAAGATGAGATTATAGTTCAAAAATTAATGAAAAAATATGATTTAACTAAAGAAGAAGCTGAAAAATATTTGAAGTAGAAAATAATATTTATGAAATTAAGAGATGCAATAAAGCATCTCTTTTTGTTTTTATTTTTATAAAAATTATTATAAATAGAAATATAAAACAAGATATCAAAAGTATAAATATATTTTTTAAAACATATAGATTAATAAAAATTTTTTATATAAATAGAGGAATATTTTATGTTAGAAAGATCATTTTCATTAAATAATCTTAAAACTATGGAAATAATAGACATAAGTATTGGAGCAAGAATAGGCTATATAAATGATTTTAAGATTGATACAGATAAACATAGAGTTTTAGCAATTATGATAATGTACACCAAAACATCATGGTTCTCTAGAAATAATTATTTAGAAATACCTTGGGATAAAATTGTAAAAATTGGAGTTGACGTCATATTAATTGATGGAACTAATCTTGATTTATTACAACCAAGTAATTAAAATTATTGTAGGTGATTTTATGAAATTAATTCAGCTTGAAGATAAATATTTTTTATATAAAAAAATTAAAAATATTAATTTAGTTGTTTCTACAGCTAATACGGAGTTTGGAATACATCCTAAACTTGAAAATTACGATCAAAATATTGAGTTTATTAAGAAAAAGTTTGATTTATTAAAAATATTTACTGTATCTCAAACTCATAGTAATATTGTACATACTTGTGATTATGATTTTGTTAATGGTATTGAGGGAGATGGACTTATAACTAAAGAAAAAAAATGTGCAGTTGGAGTTTTTACGGCTGACTGTGTTCCTATTTTTTTATTTGATATTAATAAACAAGTTGTATCTGTAGTACAT
This sequence comes from Candidatus Arthromitus sp. SFB-turkey, assembly GCF_001655775.1. Taxonomy (GTDB): domain Bacteria; phylum Bacillota; class Clostridia; order Clostridiales; family Clostridiaceae; genus Dwaynesavagella; species Dwaynesavagella gallinarum. Next base: position 27,875 of record NZ_LXFF01000025.1, on the reverse strand, counting down.
AGTGGTTGGAAAGGAATTTATAAAGAGATAGTTGTAAATGCTATTGATGTATTTATAGAAAAATATAATTCAAATGTAAGTGATATATGTGTTTATATAGGACCGCACAATATGAACTGTTGTTATGAAATAGGAGAAGATTTAAAAAATAAATTTTTAAATCATGAGCATTTTAAAAATAATTTACGCATTTTTAATGGTAATAATTTAGATATGATTGAATGTATTAAAATTTCTCTATTAAGCAAAGGAATTTTAGAACAAAATATAAATGTTATAAATTATTGTACTTATTGTAGTGAAGAGGTAAAATTTTATTCATATAGAAAAAATAATCTATCTTTAAATAGAATTTTTTCGTTTATTTTTATTAATTAAACTTTGCAAAGGATATGAATTTTATGGGTAGAAAAATTTTGATAGTCGAAGATGAGTCTAGTATTGCAGAGTTGCTTAAATATAATTTAACTAAAAATGATTTTATCGTAAATTGTGTTTCTGATGGTTTGAATATTGTTGAAAATATAATAGAATTTAATTCTGAACTTGTTTTATTGGACTTAATGCTTCCTGAAAAAGATGGTTTTGAAATTTGTAAAGAGCTTTCTGAAAACGAATATACGAAAGATATTCCAATAATTATAATTTCATCAAAAAGCAGAGAGTTTGATAAAATTTTGGCTCTTGAGCTTGGTGCAGATGATTATATATGCAAGCCTTTTTCTATAAAAGAAATAATTGCACGTATTAATGCTGTATTTAGACGTATGGAAAAATTAAATAGTCAAAAAGTTTCATCATCACAGGAACTTAAGTTTGGAGATATAAGAGTTGATTTGAAAAAAAGAGAAGTTTATAAAAAAGATTTAAAGCTTGAATTAACTTTTAAAGAATTTGAACTTCTTGTTATGCTCATAAAGAGTAATGGGCGAGTACTTACGAGAGAATATATTTTAGATAATATTTGGGGATACAAATATGTTGGAGAAACTAGAACCGTTGATGTACATATTAGAAGTTTGCGTAAAAAAATTGAGGATGATGATAAAAATCCAGTTTTTATTGAAACAATGAGAGGAATAGGATATAAATTTAATTTTAAAAATATATGATAATTATTTATTTGGTTTTAGGGTTTTGTATATCTAGTTTTATTTTTATTGTAGGTATGTGTTTTCAACGGAAAAAGATAAAAGATGAATTGCTTAGTATGCTTAAAATGAATTCGCAAAATTATTTAAAGTATTTTGTGAATATGGCAAATAAAAAAGATTTTAAATTGAAAAATATACTTGATTTGATTAGAGTTAAGTTTGAAAAAATTTATGAAAATAGTGATGATTTAAATCAAGAAAATTATGTGTTAAGAAAAATAATTGATATTGTAGATGAGGGTATTTTAATTTTAAATAAAGATAATGTGATTTATTATTTAAATGATGAATTAAAAGAACTATTTAATTTATCTAATATTGAAGAGTTATTTAATAAAAATTTGAAAGATACTTCGTTAAAATGGATTTTGGATTTTGAAAATTTAAATTTTTTTGAAGTTCCAAATAAATATACTTCTATTAATATTTCATGTTATGTTGTAGAGATTTGTAATGATTTAAGAGTTTATAAATTTAAGAATGTTTCTGAGTATAAAAAACTTGATTATATGAGTAAAGAGTTTGTTTCTAACATAACTCATGAATTAAAAACACCTTTAACCTCTATAATAGGATTTTCAGAAACTTTAAAAAACGTTGAGGATGAAAATGATCGTCAAATGTTTTATGACATAATAAATAGAGAAGCTATTCGTTTGAATAATTTGATAAGTGATATATTAATATTTTCTGAGATTGAAACGCAAAATGATTTAAGTAAACAAAAAATTGATATAACGAGTTTGCTTTATAGTATAAAACAGCTTTTATATCCTCAAATACATGAAACAAATTTTAAAATTAAAATTTCAGATGATAAAGTTGTAATTCTAAATTGTGAAAAATATATACGTCAAATTTTCATAAATATAATGGATAATTCTATAAAACATTCCTTTGGTACAACTTTAAATATAAATTGTAGTGAAGATAATGAAAATATTTATGTAAATTTTTCTGATGATGGAATAGGAATTCCAGAGGAAGAAATAAAAAATATTTTTGATAGGTTTTATAAAGTGTTAAATTCAAAAAGTAAAGGGCGTGGAACTGGACTTGGTTTGTCAATAGTTGAAAGTTCCATACAAAAAATTAATGCTAAAATAGGTGTTTTTAATAATGTTGATAAAGGAGTAACTTTTAAAGTTACTATTCCTAAGAAATAAGCGAGATAGTTTGAATAGAAATTATTTCGCTTATTTTTTAAATAAATATTTTTACATTCGACAAAAATATTTAATGTAGATTTAACATTTTCAAAATATTAATTTAACCAATATATTTTAAAATTAAGTTGAGAATGTTTTAGGGGGAAATTTTATGAATAAACGAATATTTGGTGGTTTGTTTTGTGCAAGTTTATTTTTCTTAACTTTAGTTTCTTGTACAAACAATTCAAGTTCTTCAAGCTCAAAATTAAGTGGAAATATTGTTATTGATGGTTCATCTACAGTTTATCCAATAACTGAAATTGTAGCAGAAGAATTTACTTATGAAAATCCAGATGTAAAAGTTACAGTTGCAGAATCTGGAACAGGCGGTGGAATGAAAAAATTTGTAGAGGGCGAAATTGATATTGTAAATGCATCAAGAAAAATTAAAGATTCTGAATTAGAACAAGCTAAAGCAAATGGAATAGATGTTTTAGAATTGGTTGTTGCAAATGATGGAATATCAGTTGTTGTTAATTCAGAAAATGATTTCGCAACTGATCTTACAAAAGAAGAATTAGCACATATTTTTAGAAATGAGAATCCTGCTAAATATTGGAGTGATGTGAGAGAAGGATTCCCAAATGAATTAATAAAAGTATATACACCAGGAACAGCATCTGGTACTTTTGAATTCTTTACAGAAGTTGTTAATGATGAAGCAAAATCTCAAAGAGAAGATGCTATATTAAGTGAAGACGATAATGTATTAGTAAAAGGAGTAAGTGAAGACAAATATTCTATAGGATATTTTGGATATAGTTATTACGAGGCGAATAAAGATAAAATTAATTTAGTGTCAATTGATGGTATTGCACCTTCTTCTGAAACTATAAATGACGGAACATATTTATTATCTAGACCATTGTTTATATATTTTGATAAAAATGATTTAAGTAAACCTGAGATACAAGCATTCATTGAATTTTATTTAACAAATGCATATGAGCTTGCTGATGATGTTCAACTTGTTCCATTAAATAAGAGTGAATATGAATCTCAACTAAATAATTTAAAATAACTTATTTATAACTGCTGACCATAAAATATGGTTGAGCAGTTTAATATTAATGGGAGGATTTGTTAAATGAAGGAAAAAATCATAGAATTTCTATTGAAAATTTTTGCTATGATATCTATACTGATAACAATTTCGATAGTCGTATTATTACTTTTTGAAGCTAAAGATTTTTTTAAAGAAGTAAGTTTTGTTGAATTATTTAAAGGAAATTCTTGGAATCCACTTTTAAGTAATCCAAGTTATAATATAATGACATTAATAGCAGGAACTTTGATAATAGCTTTAATAGCTTGTATTATTGCAGTACCTTTAGGTTTATTGATAGCAATTTATTTAAGTGAATATGCAACAAGGAAAATACGTGGATTTTTAAAACCAATTTTAGAAGTATTAGCATTTATTCCTTCAGTTGTATATGGATTTTTTGCTTTAACTTTTATTACACCATTTTTAAGAACATTTATACATAATTTGGAGATATATAATGCTTTAAGTGCAGGTATTGCCATAGGGATAATGGTAATTCCAATGATTGCATCATTAAGCGAAGATGCTTTAAGAAGCGTTCCTGGTTCAATAAGAAGAGGAGCTTACGCACTTGGAAGTACAAAATATGAAGTTACAACTAAAGTTTTAATTCCTGCGGCTAAATCTGGAATTATTTCTTCGTTTATTTTGGCTGTTTCTAGAGCTATCGGAGAAACAATGATTGTTGCTATTGCATCAGGAAGTAATCCATTATTTAATCTTAATCCATTAAAAAGTGTACAAACATTAACTGCTTATATGGCTAATGTTAGTATGGGAGATGTTTCTTATAGTTCTGTTGAGTATAAAACTATTTTTGTTTGTGGTGCTGTATTATTTTTCATAACGTTGGTTTTGAATATAATCGCCAGAAAAATTATTAATAAAAATAAGTATAATTTTTAAAATGAAAGTAGGATGGAAATGGAAAGAGAATTGTTTGATAAAGAACTTATTAAGAGCAATTTAAACAAAAGAAAAGCAAAAGATAAGGTTTTAAAAATAATTACGATAATAGCAACATTAGTAGGAGTTATTTTCTTACTTGTTTTATTAATTCAAATTTTTTCAAAAGGATTTAAATATTTAAATTGGGATTTCTTAACAGGTTTTCCTTCTAGTAGACCTGAGAGAGCTGGTATTGCTCCAGCTATCGTTGGAAGTATGTATATTTTGGTTTTGACAATTTTAATATCTGTTCCATTAGGAATAGGTACAGCAATTTATCTTGAATTATATGCAAAACCATCTAAACTAACAGAATTTATAAAATTAAATATTCAAAATCTTGCAGGTGTACCGGCAATTGTATATGGGATATTAGGGCTTGGAGTATTTGTGAAATTTTTTATGCTAGGTTCAAGTATTATTTCGGGAGCATTAACATTATCTCTACTTGTATTATCTCCAATAATTATTTCATCACAAGAGGCTCTTAAAACAGTTCCATATTCATTTTATGAAGGAGCATTAGCGTTGGGAGTTTCTAAATGGCAAGCTATCAAAGGAGTTGTTTTGCCGTGTGCTATATCTAATATAATTACAGGAATAGTTCTTTCTTTAGCTCGTGCAGTTGGTGAAGCATCTCCTCTTATTGTAGTAGGAGCAGCTACTTTCTTAAGATTTTTGCCTAAAAGTTTATTGGATGGATTTACAGTATTGCCTATACAAATTTATAATTGGACTTCAAGACCTGAACCAGAATTTCAATATTTAGCCTCAGCAGGTATAATTGTTTTATTGGTAATTGTTTTTATGTTTAATATTTTGGCTATTATTATAAGGAAAAAATTTGAGAAAAAATATGACTAAATGTGAGAGGTGAATATTTGATGAAAAATGTTATTATAAAGGTTGAAGATTTAAATTTTTATTATGGAGAAAAACAAGCGTTATTCAATATAAATATGGATATTTATGAAAATAAAGTTACAGCATTAATCGGACCATCTGGATGCGGTAAATCAACATTTTTAAGAAATTTAAATAGAATGAATGAAATGTTTGAGTATGCAAAATATACTGGAAATATTTTTTTAGAAGATAAAGATATAAAAAAACAAGATGTTGTATTATTAAGAAAAGATGTTGGATTAGTTTTTCAAAAACCAAATCCATTTCCAAAATCTATTTATGAAAATATAGTTTTCGCCCCTAAAAATTATGGAATAAAAGATAAAAAAGTTCTAGATGAACTTGTAGAAACGACTCTTAAAGATGTTGCACTTTGGGATGAAGTAAAAGATGATTTAAAGAAAAGTGCTTATAATTTGTCAGGAGGACAGCAACAAAGACTTTGTATTGCTCGTTGTTTAGCAACTCAACCTAAAATTCTACTTATGGATGAACCAACTTCAGCTCTTGATCCTATTTCAACAATGAAGGTTGAAGAATTATTAGTAAAACTTAAGAAAAAATATACTATAGTTATTGTTACTCATAATATGCAGCAAGCAGGAAGAATTTCTGATTACACAGCTTTCTTCTTAAATGGAAAACTTGAAGAAATGGATAAAACTGAAAAAATATTTCAAAATCCATCTAGTAAACTTACGGAAGATTATATTACTGGAAGATTTGGATAAAATTTAGGGAGGTTTTATTATGCGTGAAAAATTTGGAAAAATTTTAGATGAATTAAATGAATCTTTGCTTGAGATGGGTAAACTTGTAACAGATCAATTTGAAAAATCTAAAAATGTTTTAAGAAGTAAAGACACTGAACTTGCTAAAATGATAATTGAAGATGATGATAAAATAGATTTTCTCAAAGAGGAAATTGAATATAAATGCGTAAAATTAATTGCAACACAAACACCACTTGCTAGTGATTTAAGAAGATTATTTACAACAATAAAAATAATTCAGGATTTAGAAAGAATCGGAGATTATGCTGTTGATCTTGCAAAGGTTTCAATGTATATACCTGAAAATGAGCATATAGATTTTAAAATATCTGATTATTTTTCTGATACAATTAAAAAAATGATTACTGAAGTTGTTGAAGCTTATATAAATAATGACAAGAAAAAAGCTATTGAAATTTATGAAAGTGATGAAGCTATAGATAAAAAATACTATGATATTTTTACTCAAATAATGGATAAGATGAATTCAGGAGAAATAACAAATAATATTGGAGTTCAAACATTATTTATGATTAAATATTTTGAAAGAGCAGGAGATCATATAAATAATATTTGTGAAAATATCATGTATTTAAAATCAGGAGAGTTTTTCAAAAGAAGACTAAATAATTAATTTCTAGAGACCAGAGTATTTTGCTCTGGTTTCTTTTTTTGATTTCAAGTGTTATACTTGTATTTATATTTTATTTCTGACGTGAATGGAGGAACAATGATGAAAAAACCAATTGTTGCAATAGTTGGACGTCCCAATGTAGGAAAATCTACGTTATTTAATAGAATTGTTGGAGATAGAGTTTCTATAGTTGATGATACTCCAGGAGTTACTAGAGATAGAATTTATAGAGATGCTGAATGGCTAAAATATAAATTCACATTAATAGATACAGGTGGAATTGAATTTAAAACAAATGATGACATGTTTAAAAATATGCGTATTCAAACGGAGCTTGCTATTGAAACTGCTGATGTTATAATTTTTATTGTAGATGGAAAAACTGGGCTTGTTGATGGTGATAGAGAAGTTGCAAGAATGCTTAGAAAAAGCAAAAAAGATATTATTCTTGTTGTAAATAAAATTGATTCTAAAAAAGATGAAATGAATTTATATGAATTTTATGAATTTGGTTTAGGAGAACCAATTCCAATTTCTTCAACTCAATCACTTGGACTTGGAGATATGCTTGACGAAGTGGTAAAATATTTCGATGTAGTTGAAGAAGAAAATGAAGAAGATGATATAATCAAAATTGCAGTTGTAGGAAAACCAAATGTTGGTAAATCATCTCTTATAAACAAAATATTAGGACAAACTCGTTCCATTGTTAGTGATATAGCTGGAACTACGAGGGATTCTATTGATACATATTTTGAAAATGAAACAGAAAAATTTATTTTAATAGATACTGCAGGGCTTAGGAAAAAATCAAAAATTAAAGAAAATGTAGAACATTATAGTGTTATACGTAGTTTGTACAGTATTGATAGATGTGATGTTTGTATACTTGTAATAGATGCAACTCAAGGAGTTACAGAGCAAGATGAAAAAATTTTAGGGTATGCTCATGAAAGAAATAAGGCTATTTTAATTGTTGTAAATAAATGGGATATGATAAATAAAGACAATAATACTTACAATGAATTTAAAAAGAACATACAAAATTCTCTTAGTTTTGTTACATATGCTCCGTATTTATTTATATCAGCATTAACAGGTCAGAGAGTTCAAAATGTTTTAAAATTAGCTAAGAAGTGTTATGAAAATTATTCAAGAAGAATACCAACAGGAATTCTAAATGAAATTATAGGAAGAGCAACAATGATAAAAGAACCTCCTATAGTCGGCTTAAAAAGACTTAAAATTTATTATTGTACACAAGTTGATATAAAGCCTCCGAAATTTATATTTTTTATAAATGATGAATCTACGTTACATTTTTCTTATACAAGATATCTTCATAATCAAATTAGAGAAAGCTTTGACTTTGAAGGAACAGGAATAGATATACAATATAAGGAAAGGAAAGAAAAAAAATGAATTTAACATTTTTAGGAAGTGGGAGTTTTGGAACAGCATTAGCTGTAATTTTTTCGAATTACGATTTTAAAATAAAAATGTTTGATAGAAATATGGATGTTGTTAATGGTATTAATGAAAAACGAAAAAATATAAAATATTTAAAAAATATACATATACCTGAAAAAATTATAGCTACGAATGATATAAATGATGCAATAAATAATAGCGATATAATATTTTTTGCAGTTCCATCTCATGCAGTGAGAGAAATCTCTAAGCAAATTAAAGATAAGATTGATAGTAAAAGTGTAATTGTTTGTTTATCTAAGGGAATTGAACAAGATACACATAAACGTCTTTCAGAAATTTTAGAGGAAGAACTTCCACATAATCCTATTGTTATTTTATCTGGACCTAGTCATGCAGAAGAAATAGCTTTAAGAAAGCCAACGGCTTTAGTTTCAACATCTAAAGATATGAAATTTGCTGAACTTATACGAGACACTTTATCAAATGATGTTTTGAGAATTTATACTAATTCAGATATAGTTGGTGTTGAAATTGGTGGATCAATGAAAAATGTAATTGCATTAGCTATAGGAATTATTACAGGAATGGGTTATGGAGATAATTCAAGTGCTGCTATAATTACAAGATCTTTGCAAGATATTGTAAAAATGGGAGTAAGTCTTGGTGGAAAATTAGAAACTTTTTTTGGACTTACAGGTATTGGTGATTTAATAGTAACTTGTTTAAGTGAACATAGTAGAAATAGGAAATGTGGTTTGTTAATTGGTAAGGGAATGAAATTAGATGAAGCTATAAAAGAAATAGGAATGGTTGTTGAAGGAATTAATGCTTGTAAAATATTTTATGAAATTGCGAAAGAAAAAAATATTGAAGTACCAATTATTGAATCTTTATATGAGGTTTTATTTAACAATAAAGATTTGCGTTCTATAGAAGGTAAGTTGATGTCTAGAGATAGAAAAGACGAGTTTTTAAAAATATAAATTATATTTACTCCTGTGTAAGTTTATTTACATAGGAGTTTTTGTTTATGAAAATTTGTCTAAGATTCATTAATTTGGAATAAATGGAAAAAAAGAAAATATATATTTAATAGATTTAAGTTTAAATTGTGGAGGTAGTTAGATTTGGAAAACTTAAACATATATGAAGATATAGCAAAAAGAACTCAAGGAGACATTTATATTGGAGTTGTTGGCCCAGTAAGAACAGGAAAATCCACTTTTGTTAAAACATTTATGGACAAAATGGTAATTCCACGTATTGAAAATACATTTAAAAAAGAAAGGGCTAAAGATGAATTACCACAAAGTGGATCAGGAAAAAGTATTCATACTACAGAGCCAAAATTTATTCCTAACGAAGCTATCGAAATAAATTTTAATGAAAATATAAAATTAAAAGTTAGATTAGTTGATTGTGTTGGATACATAGTCGATGAAGCGTTAGGATATTTAGAAGGAGATGCACCTAAAATGGTAAAAACTCCTTGGTTTGAAGAAGAAATTCCTTTTGAGGAAGCAGCTGAAATTGGTACAAGAAAAGTAATAACAGATCATTCTACAGTTGGAGTTGTTGTTACGACTGATGGTTCATTTACAGGTATAGACAGAGAAAGTTATGTTGAAGCAGAAGAAAGAGTTATTTTAGATCTTAAAAGTATAAACAAACCGTTTATTGTAGTTTTAAATACAAAACATCCAAATACTGTAGAAACTCAAGAATTAAAATTAAGTCTTGAAGAGAAATATGATGTTCCGGTTGTTGCAATTGATATTGCAAAAATGGATGAAAATGATATTGAAAAATTATTCAAAAGAGTATTAACAGAATTCCCTGTTAAAGAACTTCATATTGATTTACCAAGCTGGATAAATGGTCTTGATTCAAAACATTGGTTAAAAGAAAATTTCATATCATTAATCAAAGATATGAGTCAAGATATTAATAAAATAAGTGATGTTAAAAAGATTGCAGATTACATGACAGAAAGAGATGAATTTTTAAGTGGAATAGATGTTGTTGAGACAAGTCTTGGAAATGGAAAATCAAAACTTAAATTTAACATTCATAATAATATATTCTACAAAATTTTAAGTGAAATTTGTGATCAAGAAATAAATGATGAAGGACACTTACTAGATTTATTAAAAGATTTGCACAAGGCAAAAGTTGAATATGATAAGGTTGAAAAAGCATTAAATGATGTTAGAGAAACTGGATATGGTTTAGTTGCTCCACAACTTTCTGAAATGAAATTTGAAGAACCTGAAATAATAAGACAAGGTACACGTTATGGGGTTAAATTAAAAGCGTCTGCACCATCACTTCATTTAATAAAAGCTGATATTCAAACTGAAATTTCACCGATAATGGGAACAGAAAGAGAGACAGAAGAACTTGTTAAATCTTTACTTGAACAATTTGAAAATGATCCATCAAGTATGTGGCAATCAAATATGTTTGGAAAAAGTTTAGAAGTTTTAGTTAAAGAAGGACTTCAAAATAAATTATATAAAATGCCTGAAGATGTACAAGCTAAAATTCAAAAAACACTACAAAAAATTGTAAACGAAGGTAGTGGAGGATTAATTTGTATAATTCTTTAAACAAAATATCTTAAAATTAAGCACTTATACAAAATGTATAGGTGCTTAATTTTTTTGTAATTTCATGCGAAAAATGTAAAATTATATATAAATTTGGATTTTAAAATTAAATGTGATATGTTATATTTACATAGTATTTTAAGTTAACTTAAAGGTGGTTGTGCGAAATTGTTTGATTTTAAGAAGAATAACAATACTAAAATTTTAGAACATAAAGATATTGAAGTTGATATAAATCCAATTAATTTAGAATACAAAAAAGCTGAATCAGAACTGAATAGAATAAAAAAATTACTTAATGATACTAAAGTTTCAGTTAACATGGAAATTAATAATTTAAATAAAAAGGTAAATTATTATCGAGATGAATTAAATAAAATAGAAAATATTTATTACGAAAAGAATTTTAATTTGAGTACAGATTGTTTTAATTCTTTAGAGGAAATGGATTTTGAATTACAACTTCAAAATACTAAAAATAATCGAAAAGATTTAATAAAACAAAATAAAGTTTTTAAATATGAAAATAGTATTTGTGTTGTAAAGGATTTAGATTTTGAAAAAATAATTTTTCGGGGATTATCAAATGAATTTGAAATTATAAAAAATGAAATTTTAAAACAAAATTCTAATAATTATATAGATAAATTTAATGATATGATAAATTTTTATTGCCAAATGTGTAATAAAAAATATTTTGAAATAACAAATGAATTTATAGATACTTATAAAAATGAAATTCAAATTTATAAAAGTTATTGTATATTCAAAGAGAAAGAATTATTGAAAATTAAAGATGAAATTAAACAAGATAAGAGAAAGAAAGAAATACGCTCAATTAGAAATAAATTTTCAAAAGATATGGAAAGATCTTTGAAAAATAAACAAGCTTATGAACGTAAAATTTTAAATGAACGTAATAATGTTAAGAAGAGTGAGTTTGAAAATAGATTAATTAAAATTGAGAATCATATTAATTATTTAAAAGAAAAGGAAAAGTACATAAAGTATCAAGAAAATAAAATTAAATCTGGTTATATGTATATTTTGTCAAATGTTTTATCTTTTGGAAAAGATATTTTTAAGATTTGTGTTACAGATAGTTTATTTCCTTTTAGAGAAATAGCCAAATTAAATCAAGTTTCTACCCCTTATGAATATGAGCTTAGATATTTATATATAGTTGATGATGTTGAACAAATTTCTAAAGAAATTTTAGTCAATTTTAAAAATAGAATTGTTAGAAGAATCAATGATAATGACAATTTTTTTAGGTGTTCAAAGAATGAAATTGAAAAATTTATTGAAAAAATGAATCAAGATAAATTTATTAAAGTCAAATAATAAATAAAAAAAATGTGAATATAATATTATTTATTAATTTTTATTTTAAGGGGTTAAAAGTGATGTTATGATTTACTGTTTGATGAATGATAGTAGTTTGAATAATAACAATATGAAAATTAATTATAGTTTAATTAATGACTCTGAAGAACTAAAGATAAATAAAACTTTTAAAATAGATTTTAATAAAGATAATGTTATATATTTTAATTTTTCTCAGTTTCAATTTAAAACAAATATAATAGATAACTATATTGATGAAATATTAAATGATTTTTCAAGAAGTAAATACATTTTAGGAAAAGTAGATTTTGAGAATTATTTTTTTAAAATTGATGAATTTGAAGAGATGAATAACATTTTTAAGTTTAAATATATTAAAGTAAATGAAATTCTAGAAAAAATGAACAGTTTAAAAGATATATTATAAGTATTTTGTTATAATTTTTAAATATCCTTAATAAGTTTTATTGTAATTATTTATAGGGATTGGGAAATTTGAACTTCATAGAACATATAGACAATATTGTAAAAAGTTACGGTATATCTAATTACAATATACAGAAATTTAGAAGTGTTTATAAGATTAATTCTAAAGATAGAATTTTACTTATTAAAAAGTTCAATTCTAAAACAAAACTTTTTAATACAAAAAAGATTATAAATCATTTAAAATATAATAATTTTAAATATATTCAAAATATATATTATAATTTGAAAAATGAATTTTATTTTGAGTTTGAAAATAAATTTTATGCTTGTTTTAGTTGGGTTGATGGAAGAGAAGTCAATATTAAAAATGTTAAGGAAATAAAAAAGTGTACCAAAACAATTTATTTATTTCATGAAGCTATTAAAAATGTAAATGATTTTTCTATGATTTTAAAAGATAATTCTGATTGGATCGAAAAATTTGAGGAAGATATATTTAATTTATACGATATTAAAAATAAACTCACAAAAGTGAATTCTTTAAGTGAACTTGATAAATTTTATTATGAGAATATTGATAAAGCTATTTTAAAAATAAGTGAAATTATAAATATTTTAAATGAAAATAATTTTAATAAATTTCTAAGTGAAAATAAAATTATTTGTCATAGTAGTTTATATTACCAAAACTTTATATTAGGTAAAAATGATAAAATATATTTGATTGATTTTGGTGGTATATCTTTAAATAATAAGGTTTATGATTTAGCTAGATTTGCACGTAGAGTGTTTTATAAAAATAGTTTTGATACTAAAGTATTAAATGATATATATAAAGTTTATAATAAATATTATAAATTTAGTGAGTTTGAAAAAACTTTATTTGATAGTTATTTGAAGCATCCTTATAAATTTGTTAAACTTGGTTATAGGTTTTACATTCAAAATAAGAATATGGATGAATTAAAGCTATTTAATAAATTAAAAAAATATTGTAAATATGAACTTAATCTCTAATTAGTGTTGTAACTGCATAAGTTATGACACTTTTTTAATTAAATAATTTCTTTCTATATGATAATATTTTAATATAAACGTTAAATATAGAGGTGATTTAATGAAAATTTTATTAGATACACATTCTCATACAATAGCCAGTGGTCATGCCTATTCAACTATTAATGAAATGGCATATTCAGCAAATAAAAAAGGATTAAAATTACTTTGTATAACAGATCATGCTCCTAAAATGCCTGGAGCTCCAGATAGTGTATATTTTAGAAATTTTAAAGTAATAGATAAAATTATTCATGATGTTGAAATTTTTATGGGAGTAGAACTTAATATTTTAGATTTTGAAGGAAATGTAGATTTAACAAATTCAGTATTAAGTAAACTTGATGTTGTTATAGCAAGTTTTCATCCTATATGTACAAAAGCGGGAACGATAGAAGAGAATACAAAAGCATTTTTAAATGTAATGGAAAATCCATATGTTAATATTATTGGACATCCTGAAGATGGGAATGTTCCTATTGATTTTGAGGCTGTAATAAAAAAGGCAAAACAAACAAATACACTTGTAGAATTAAATAATTCTTCATTAAAGCCAACGAGTAGTAGAGCAAATACAAAAGAAAATGCGAAAAAGATGTTAGAAATATGTAAAAAAGAAGAAGCATTTATTACTATAGGAAGTGATGCTCATTTTAATACATGTGTTGGAGAAAATGAATTTGCGTTAAGGCTTATAGATGAGGTAAATTTTCCACGTGAACTTATAATAAATACAGATGTTCAAAAATTTAAAGATTTTTTGAAACAAAAATAAAAAGAGATGTAATTTTTACATCTCTTTTTATTTTATATAGTGGATTTGTTAATATTTTTTAGTAATTCAATAGTGTTAATTATTATTGATTGTGCCAATATGCCATAGTAATACGATAAAATATCCAATTATTGGAGAACTTCCGTATCCTATAATAGGTACAGGGAAATCTCCTAAAAGTGAAAATAATGCAATTATCCAATAATATAGTGCTAGACATATTGATATAATTTTATTTTTTTCTGATGAAAATATAAGAAACGGAATAGGAATTAAGAAAATAGATATTAATCCTAAAATATATAACCAAATAGATACTTCTCCTAACATTTTTAATATTCCTTTTGTATAATTTACGGGTTGTAAACTATCAAGAAATATCCATGAGGAAATTGATTTAGTTTGTATTTTAAAAATTATTTTTATAAAATTATAATCAGGAAATAATAGATTAATAGTTATTAGTTTAAAATTGAGGGATAAATATATGATTTCTAATTTTGAGTTTTTGAAAGATAAGTTTCCAATTCTTTTTAATCTTGGAAGTTTAGCTGAAAAATATTGTTATACAGATTCAAATTCTTGTTTGACAAAATTAGGTATGATTGGTGAAACCATCGTAAATTTGATAGTTATATATGATAACGTTTTGTTGCCTGAAAAAAATAATGCAGCGATTAAAATTAAATTTTTACATAGTGAAGGACTATTAACTAAAGATTTAGTTGATATTTTAAATGAATTACGAGATAAACGTAATAAGGCTGTACATAAAAATTATTCTTCAACTTCAGATAGTAAACTTCTTTTAGAAATGACTCATAGTCTTTGCGAGTGGTTTATGCAAACTTATGGAGATTGGAATTATAAAAGCAAAAAATTTATAATGCCACAAGATAATCAAGAAGAGTTTAGTTTTGACAAAGTAGCTGAAGAAAAATTAGTGATAAAATTAAAAAGTGAAGCTGAAAGTGTAGCGAGAAATTCAGAAAAGATTAAGCGTGAGGAACGTGTAAAACGTGTAAATGTAGTTTCAAATAATCGAAGAAAATCAGAAGCTGAAGTTCGTTTTATAATTGATAAACAATTACGTCAAGTAGGATGGGAGGTAGATTCTGAAAACTTAAAATATTCTAAGGGAATTAGGCCGAGTAAAGGTCGTAATATTGCGATTTCTGAATGGCCAACAATTTCTAAAGATGGTAAAAAGGGTTTTGTAGATTATGTTTTGTTTATAGGATTAAAAATGGTTGGGATTATTGAAGCTAAAGCAGAACATAAAGATATTTCTTCTGTAATTGATTATCAATGTAAAGAATATTCCCAAAATATCCGTGATGAAGATTATACATATATTTATGATTTAAGTAGAGAGTATAAAGTTCCATTTGTTTTTGCTAGTAATGGACGTAAATATTTAGAACAATATAAAACTAAATCTGGAATATGGTTTCTTGATTTGAGAAAACCATTTAATGTTCCAAGACCTTTAAGTGGGTGGATTAGTCCTGAAGGTATAATGGAATTGTTAGATAAAGATATTGAAAATAGTAATGAAAAGTTAAAAGAATTGTCTAATGACTTTTTAAGAGATGAAGACGGTTTAAATTTAAGAGAATATCAGTTAAAGGCAATTGATGAGGTTGAGAAAGCTGTAATTAATGGGAAAAAGAATGTTTTATTAGCTATGGCTACAGGGACAGGTAAGACACGTACAATTTTGGGAATGATTTATAGATTCTTAAAGAGTAACAGATTTAAACGTATTTTATTTTTAGTAGATCGTACGTCATTAGGAGAGCAGGCTCAAGATGTTTTTAAAGAAGTTAAAATAGAAGAGCTAATGACTTTAGATAATATTTATAACATCAAAGGATTGAATGATAGTGAAATTGATAAGGAAACAAGGGTTAAGGTAGCTACAGTTCAAAGCATGGTTAAACAACTTATTTATAATGATGAAGAAAAAATGCCTTCTGTAACAGACTATGACCTTATTATTGTTGATGAAGCTCATAGGGGATATGTTTTAGATAGAGATATGAGTGATACGGAGTTTTTATATGACAATCATATTGATTATCAGAGTAAATATCGGTTTGTTATAGATTATTTTGATGCGATAAAAATTGGGTTAACTGCAACGCCGGCACTTCAAACTACTGAAATTTTTGGAGCTCCAGTTTTTAAGTATACATATAGAGAAGCTGTTATTGATGGTTTTTTAGTTGACCATGATGCACCGTATAATATAAAAACAAAATTGAATACGGAAGGTATACATTATAATTCGGGAGATAAAGTGGCTGTTTATGATAATGTAACTGGAGAAATTTTAAATAGTGAAGAGATTGATGATGAAATTGATTTTAATGTTGAAGATTTTAATCGTAAAGTTATCACAGAAAATTTTAACAGAACTGTATTAAAAGAAATTGCAAGTTACATTGATCCTGAAGATAGTAGTCAAGGAAAAACTTTAATTTATGCAGTAGATGATAAACACGCAGATATGATAGTTTCAATTTTAAAACAAATATATGCAAATTTTGAAATTGATAATAATGCTATCATGAAAATTACTGGAAGTGTTGGTGGAGGAAATCCTAGAAAAGTTCAAGAAGCTATTAAAAGATTTAAAAATGAAAAATTTCCAAGTATTGCAGTTACGGTCGATTTGCTTACAACTGGAATTGATGTTCCAGAGATAACAAATTTAGTTTTTATGAGATGTGTTAAATCTAGAATTCTTTTTGAGCAAATGCTCGGAAGGGCAACAAGGCTTTGTAATAAAATTAATAAAACTCATTTTAATATTTTTGACGCAGTTGGTGTTTATGATGCGTTGAAAGATTTTAATACAATGAAACCTGCCGTAGTAGATTCTTCTACAACATTTAATAGGCTTATAGATATTCTTCATGGTGTAGAAAATGAGGAAGAAATAAATTATCAAATTGATCAAATTATTGGAAAGATTCAAAGAAAGAAACGATCTATTAAAGAAGGTAAGGATTTAGAAAACTTTATTAGTCTAAGTGGTGGGAAAAATCCAGATGAGTTTATTAATGAAATAAAGTGTAAAGATTTTAAAACTGCGAAAGATTTTATAATTTTATATAGGAATCTTTTTGATTTTCTTGAAAAAACTAAATCCACAAACAAGCTAGATAGAATTATAATTTCAGATAAAGAAGATGATTTTTTAGAAGTTACTCGTAATTATGGAAATTTTGATAAACCAGAAGATTATTTAGATTCTTTTAGTGAATACTTGAAGAACAATATGAATGAAATTACGGCATTAAAAATTATTTGTACTAAACCAAGGGAGTTAACAAGAAAAGATTTAAAGGATTTAAAATTAATTCTTGATAGAGAAGGTTTTGATGAAAATAAACTTAATTCTGCAATTTCAAACTTAACAAATGAGGAAATATCTTCAGATATTATTAGCATTATTAGACGATACGCAATAGGTTCACCACTTTTAAATATTGAAGATAGGGTTAAAGATGCAGTTAAGAAGCTTGAAAAGAAATATAAATTTTCTAAAATTCAGTTGAAGTGGCTTGAAAGAATTGAAAATTATTTAATTAAAGAATTGGTTTTTGATTTAGATGTGTTTGAAAGTGATACGCGTTTTAAAAGAGAAGGCGGATTTAATAAAATTAATAAAGCATTTAATAATGAACTTGAAAATATTATAATTGAGTTGAAAGAGTATTTGTATGATGATGGAGGAAAAAGTGCATGACAAGTAGTGAAATCGTAGCAAGATTGTGGAAACTTTGTGATGTTTTAAGAGATGATGGTATAACCTATCATCAATATGTTACGGAACTTACATATATTTTGTTTTTAAAAATGGCTAAGGAACAGGGAGAAGAAATTGAAAAATTAATAGATGAAAATTACAGATGGGAAAAACTTATTTCTTATGATGGAATTGAACTTAAGAAATTTTATAAAGAGCTTTTAGATTTTTTAGGAACTAAGGGACAAGGCATTGTTAAAAAGATTTATCAAGGAGCATCAACGAATATAGAAGAACCAAATAATTTGAAGAAAATTATTACTACTATTGATTCTATTGAATGGTATTCTCAAGATGAAGAGGAACTTGGGAATTTATATGAAGGACTTTTGGAGAAGAACGCTAGTGAAAAAAAGTCTGGAGCTGGACAATATTTCACACCAAGAGTTCTTATTGATGTTATTGTTGATTTAATAAAACCACAGGTTGGAGAATTATGTAATGATCCAGCTTGTGGAACATTTGGATTTATGATAGCTGCAGATAGATACATAAAAAATAGAACGGACGATTTGTTTAATTTGAGTGAAGAAGAATCAATATTTCAACAAACTAAAGCTTTTAGTGGGTGTGAGCTTGTGCGTGATACTCACAGACTAGCTTTAATGAATGCTATGCTTCACAATATTCAAGGGGAAATTAAACTTGCAGATACTTTATCTAATGAAGGAAAAAGTATGTGTGATTATGATGTTGTTTTGACGAATCCACCTTTTGGGACGAAAAAAGGAGGAGAGAGAGCGACACGTGATGATTTTACTTTCAGTACGAGCAACAAACAGTTGAATTTTTTACAGCATATTTATAGAAGTTTGAAAGCTGATGGGAAAGCACGTGCTGGTGTTGTTCTTCCTGATAATGTTTTGTTTGATAGTCAGGGAGAGAAAATTCGTTGCGACTTAATGGACAAATGTAATTTACATACAATTTTGAGATTACCGACGGGAATATTTTACGCTCAAGGCGTTAAGACGAATGTGTTATTTTTTACACGTGGTGAAAAAGATAAAGATAATACAAAAGAAGTATGGGTTTATGATATGAGAACTAATATGCCTTCTTTTGGGAAAACGAATCCACTTAAGAGAGAGGATTTCAAAAAGTTTGAAGAGGCTTATGAAGCTGAGGATCGTAGAAAAGTTGGAGATGAAAGATGGAGTGTTTTAACACGAGAAGAGATTGAGAAGAGAGGAAACAGTCTTGATTTTGGATTAATTAGAGATGAATCTATTTTGAATTATGATGAACTTGAAAGTCCAATAGAGAATATTGAAAATTGTATTTTTGAATTGGAAGAATCGTTGTCTTTACTTAAAAGTGTTATGGATGAATTAAATTCGGTGGAAGAAAGGTTAGTTGAATAAGAATGAATGAAGTAGTTGATGAGATTTACGAGAATGAAACGGCTGAAGAATTGTATGAGAGAATTCAGAGAGAGAAAGAAAGATTAATCTCAGAAGGAAAATTAAAGAAGCAAAAGAAACTTCCAGAAATTTCTGAAGATGAAATCCCTTTTGAAATTCCAAAAAGTTGGAAGTGGGTGAGATTAGAATCGATAGTTCTAAATATAAGTACAAATGGAAAACAAATACAACAAAAAGAAATTTTAAAAACAGGAAAAATACCAGTTATAAGTCAATCATTAAACATGATTGAAGGATTTAGTAATGATGAAAATAAAATTATTGATATAAATTCAGAACCAGTAATTATATTTGGAGATCATAGTAAAACATTAAAATTTGTAGATTTTAATTTCATTGTAGGAGCTGATGGAACAAAAATTTTAAAGCCTATGGGACATATGAATGAAAAATGTTTATATTATTTTTTAAAATATAATGTTCATGATATTGAGAATAGAGGATATAGTAGGTATTTTCGATTTTTAAGGGAAAAATTCATTCCTCTTCCACCATTAAGCGAACAAAAAAGGATTTCTGAATTAATTGACAGATTATTTGAAAAATTAGATGAAGTGAAGGAAAAAGCTATTTCTGCATTAAATACATTTGAATTGCGTAAGGCAAAAATTTTGCATCTTGCAATACAAGGAAAATTATCAAAACAACTTGATGAATATGAAACGTCTGAAGAATTATACGAAAAGATCCAAATTGAGAAAGAGAAATTAATCTCAGAAGAAAAATTCAAGAAGCAAAAGAAACTTCCAGAAATTTCTCAAGATGAAATTCCTTTTGAAATTCCAAAAAGTTGGAAGTGGGTGAGATTAGGAGAATTATCAGATACAAAAGATAATTCATTTGCAGATGGACCATTTGGCAGTAATTTGAAAAAAGAACATTATATAAATGAACCAGAAGTTAGGATTATTCAAATAAGTAATATTGGTGAAGAAGGATGGAAAAATGAAAATGTAAAATATACGTCATTTATTCATGCTGAAACAATAAAACGAAGTATGGTTAGTTGTGGAGATATTGTAATCACTAAGATGATGCCTGCAGGAAGAGCTATACAAGTTCCTGATATTGAAAAAAATTATATTTTATCTTCTGATGTTATTAAATTTGTTCCGCACCCATTAATAAACAGAAAATATTTATTATATTCAATAAATAGTAATGTATTTAAAAATCAAATTTATGATGAAGTTCAAGGTATTACCAGAGTTAGAACTTCATTAATGAAAATAAAATCATATTTAATTCCATTACCACCACTAGAGGAACAAAAAGAGATTGTAGACATTTTAGATAATATTTTCGAGAAAGAAGAGAAGGCGAAAAAATTAATTGAATCGATTCTTAATAAAATTGAACTTATAAAAAAATCAATTTTAGCTCGTGCAGTTAGAGGTAAGATTTAGATGGAAAGGTGTGATTTTGTGGAAAATAAAGAAAAGAGTAAAATATGTAAAGTTGTATGTTTTGATGAAGAATCTTCGACAGATTACCTCCAGATTCTGTGTGAGGGAAAAATGGAGAAAACTATGGAATTACTTGATTCAAATAATAAATCTGGTGAATTAGAGGGTAAAATAGGTATTTCTAAAATTTTTAAAGCATTAATTAATATTGAAGGGAATGCATCTATTAAAACTTCATTTAACAGCGATAAAATGGTTAAAAATATAGTTAAAAATACTATTTTATCTGATTTTATAAAAATGGTAGAATCTCAACCTGATTCTAATGATAGGATAATAAAAAATTTTAAGGGGTATAAGATATCTGCTGTTAAAGATTCTTTAGCACATATGGTTATGATAACTCCGTATCTTAATATACTTAAAGATGACAGTGTAATACAAACAGGAGAATTAAATATTTCTGTAGTTAAATTAGATGAAGTTCTTCGTTCTGCTAAAGGATATTATGAGTTTTTGGGGAAAAAGGATGAGAATGAAATAATTTTTAGATTTAATATAAATTCTTTTAGAAATGGATATACAATAAGTGATTTATTAAAAATGGATTTGTATATTTGGGCGATAAAAGTTGGGAAAACAAAATTAGATAATTTAAATATTAATAAAGAATTTGATATAGATTCTTTTGTATCTACACATAATAGCTCTGATAACCCATCTTATGAAGGGGGTAAAGAGGAAGATATAAACTCTAAACAATTAGATATAGAAGAACAATCAGATAAAAAGAAGGAGTTAGAGGAATTAGAAGTATTTGATGTTTTACTTGCAGGAGTTACGGGATGATAATGATTAATAAAGTTGTTATATTTTTAGGTCCTAAGAAATATTTTAAAAAGTTTTTAGATGAAAATATTGGTGAAAATACTAGAAGTAATTTTCATGAATTAATAAAATATATGGATGAAAAAGATAGTAATAAATATGATTTGGATAATTTGATTGTGAATGCAGATGATTATAGTTCAGTGAATTACCATGTTTTATTGAATTTCGCAGCAATAGTTACGTCAAAATTTAATATAAAAAATTTATATTTACATAATCCTCCTAAACGTGTCGAAGATTCTTTTAAGTTTTATTATAAAGATAACATAGATTATAAGATACATGAATATCAGAGTATTTCAAGAGAAAATTTAATTAAGATATATTCTAATTTAAATAGTGATATACAAGGACAATCTAATTGTAAAAAACAAATTATAAGTGCATTGTATCGTTTAAGTATAAATAAAAAAAATAAACCTATAGTGTTAATATTATATGGACCTTCAGGGGTAGGAAAAACACAAACTGTGAAAAATATAAGTGAGACATTGGGGGGAGAACTTTTAAGAATTCAATTTTCTATGATGCACACGAGTGAAAATTATGAATATATATTTGGATCTGAACATTCAAAAAGAAGTTTTGCTAGAGATTTAATGTCTCGTGAAACAAATATAATTTTGTTTGATGAATTTGATAAGGTTAATTCATCTCTTTATAATGCTTTTTATGAGTTGTTTGATGAAGGAAAGTACACAGATACAAATTATGAGGTGGATTTAAGACAAGCTATATTTATTTGTACAAGTAATTTTAAAAACGAGCAAGAAATTGAAAAAACATTGGGATCTGCTATGTTTTCTAGGATAAGTTGTTGTATTAAATTTGATGAGTTATCAAAAATAGATAAGGAAATAATACTTAATAAACACTATAACGATATTATAAGTAGTTTGAACGATGAGGAAAAACATATTATAGGTGATACAAATATATTAGAGTGGTTTGGAAATAATATTGGAAGATTTAATAATATAAGGATTTTGAAAAAAAATATTGAAAATGCTATTTTTGATAAATTAACTGATGAGTTTATAATTAATACTTATACGAAAAATTAAAATTATTATCTTATATAGAATAAAAATTTAAATTTTAAACTATTAAATAATTGAAAGAGATACAAAATTGTATCTCTTTTTGTTTTTTTAAAAACAAATAATCTATAACACAAGAAAACTATTAAAGTTATACATATTTATATCGTTAATATTATGAAGACTTAAAATTAATTAAATAGGAGAAACAAATGGAAAACTATTTCATTTAGATAGAGATTGTTCAAGATTATCAAGAAGTAAAAATGTTTATAGTGATTATCTCAAAAATGTAATATCTTCATATTCAGATCCATGTGATGTTTGTGTTTTAGGAAGTGTGAATTCAGGTAATGGACAAAACAACGGGAATGATTTAAAAGTTAATATGGAAGAATTGAACAAATATTTAAAGGTAGCATAACAAAATACAATAACGACAGACAAGCTCTTTTAGAAACGGTTAAAGAAATGATTAAATCAGATGAGCTTAAAGAAATAGCTCAAAATTTAGGAGTTTTNNTTAGATAAAAGCAATTGGAATTTTTCTAATTGCTTTTTTAATATGGAAATTTGATATTTAAATCACAAGCTATGAAATAATTTTTGTAATAGACAATTGAATTCTATATAATTAATGGTGTCAATTCGTAATTATTTGTTTTGAAGGTGAGAATTATTATGGCTGATATAAAATTGTTTGAAATCAAAGAAAAGATTGAAGAGAAAATTGCATCAACAGTTTTTCTTGAAAAAGAATTGCAAAATTTAATTGAAGAAAATATGGAAACCTTCTTCGGTGTAAGATTTCTTAAAAGTGAGTACATAATTACAAATGGTCGTATGGATAGTATTGGAATTGATGAAAATAATAGTCCCGTTATTTTTGAATATAAACGAAGCAGTAGTGAAAATGTAATTAATCAAGGATTATTTTATCTAGATTGGCTATTAGATCATAAATCTGATTTTAAACTTCTTGTTATTGAAAAATTTGGTATGGAAGCTAGCAACAAAATTGATTGGTCAGTTCCATGTGTTATTTGCATTGCTAATGATTTTACAAAATATGATTTGCACGCCGTTAATCAAATGCAAAGAAATATCAAACTGGTTAGATATAAGAAATATGGAGAAAACTTATTATTATTTGAGCATTTGAATGCACCTGTTGTTAAGACAATAGATGATAAGAAAATTGAAAATGTTAAGCAATCATCTAATGGAACTAAAACGCATTTGGAAAAATTATTGTCTGTACCTAAAAATATATTAAATATTTACGAATCAGTTTGCGGTTATATTGAATCTTTGGGAGATGACATAGTTGCCAATCAATTAAAATTATATTTAGCATATAAAAAGGTCAAAAATATAGCGTGTATAGAGATTTATAATAGTTACGTACTCATGTATTTAAAACTTAATCCAGATACGGTTGAGCTAGAAGAAGGATTCACTAGAGATGCTAGAAATATTGGACATTATGGAACAGGAGATTTATCAATTAAATTGAGAAATATGGACGACTTGGAAAAAGCAAAACCAATTATTCAAAGAGCTTATATTGAAGGATAATCTATTAATATATTTGTGATTTGTTGGATGGAGTTTTTAAAATTAAAGATAACCTGTTTTTACAAATTTTATTAAGACTAGTTACTTTAGCGGTGTATTTTACATTTGATTTTATAGTTACTAGTATTATCTAATTATTTTTGAAGGCAACTAATTTTTAGTTGTCTTTTTTATTTGTAAAAAATAAGTTGATAACTTGAAAGCAAAATAAATTAAAAGTTTGATTAACGAGAAAAAAATTCAGGATTCAAAAAGAAGGGATAGGGGTATAAAAGTTGTTTAAGGTGTTCACAATATAAATGGATTTAAGAATCTCCAGTTTTGTAATATTTAAGTATAAATTATAATCGATTTATTATTAATTAAGTATATTAAAAAAATAATTGATTTTTATCCTAATATTGTTTACAATGGGTATGTTTGAGTTTAATTTGATTATCCAATTACACGCATAGTTTATCATTTGTAGTAAAACGTTTAAATGTATCTAAATGACTTTTTAATTTAAATATTAAAAATTTAGGAGGTGTTTTTCATTGATTAAAAAAATTATAAATGTTGTAGTAATATCATTAACTGGATTAATGATATTTGTTGGATGTTCTTTTTCAAATAAATCAAATCAGTCAAATGTAGATAACACTACTAATGTTGAAAATAATAAGTCAATTGAAGAAAGACAAGTAATGAATACAGTAGATTTTGAAAATTTACTTTCAAGTCAACCCGTAAGTGTAATAAATACTGAATACGTCGTGCAAGATGAGAGTTTTAAAGCATTATATCCTGACTTGTTAACAGTATCTATTAAAAATAATACGGATCAAGATATAAAAAATGCAGTGGTATCTTTCGTTGCATGGGATGAAAATAATTTACCTGTAAAAATTGAAGGTCAATTTGATTTTTCTGATACCACATATGTTAAGAAAGTCAATTTTTCTGATATAAATCTTGTTGCTGGTGGAACATTTGATGAAAATAGTGGACTAGCTCTAAGCGAAAACTCAAAAATAAAAACTTTTAAAGCAATTGTAGAATCTTATGAAACATTTGATGGAACTACTTGGAAAAATCCTTATTATGATGAATTTTGCACTTTATACGAGGGAAAGAAATTAACTGATGATATGTCAGTTGAGGTAAAGTTAGAAAATGATACTAATATTACTAATGATACTCCAAAAGAGACGAATCAAATGTCAAATGATATGATAACTGTAGAAGAATTAAATTCACAGTTGGCTCAACAGCCAATTTTTATTGTTGACACTGAGTATGTTATACAAGATGATAATTTTAAAACATTATATCCTGACTTGTTAACAGTATCTATTAAAAATAATACAGATCAAGATATAAAAAATGTAGTTGTATCTTTCGTTGCATGGGATGAAAATAATTTACCTGTAAAAATTGAAGGTCAATTTGATTTTTCTGATACCACATATGTTAAGAAAGTCAATTTTTCTGATATAAATCTTGTTGCTGGTGGAACATTTGATGAAAATAGTGGACTAGCTCTAAGCGAAAACTCAAAAATAAAAACTTTTAAAGCAATTGTAGAATCTTATGAAACATTTGATGGAACTACTTGGAAAAATCCTTATTATGATGAATTTTGCACTTTATATGAAGGTAAAAAATTGATTGAAAGTTAGGAGAGTTAAGGTTATGAAAAGAAGTAAATTATTATTAATATCAGGAATTTTAAGCACAGCGTATTTGATTTATATTTTAAATTATTTTATTGGTGGAATATTTTCATCAGATGGTATAGAAAGTATATCTGCTGGAATAGCGTCAGCATTAGTTACGCCACATATGTTATTAGTTGGATTAGGAGTTTTATTTAATTGGATAGGATGGGCAATGAAACTGAGATGGGCAGCGTTAGTATCAGGCATATTGTATGCTGTATCTATTTTGCTTATGTTTATATATGCACCATTTGTAATAGTTCAAATGATTTTGTGTTTTATAGCATTTTCAAGAATGAAAAAAGTATTATCAACTCAAAACTAAATAATTTAATATTAGAGAACGTTATAAACGTTCTCTTTTTTTGAGAAAAATGTAACAAAAATATTAACAAATAATTACAAAATAAATATAATTGATTTTAATATACTCTACATCAATTTTAAAAGAATTTACTTTTTAAATGTAATTTTATATTAAGTATGCAAAAATAACCTCTTAAAATCGATTTAATGAGATGTTTTTTTAAAAATCGTTTAAATTAAAATTGTCTAAAAAATTTAATTAAAATATTAGAAAAGGATACAAGTTTCTTGTATCCTTTTTTATGGTTTACATATTTGACAAGGGGAATATCCTTGAGAAATTAAAATTGTTCTATCAGCATTGGAATTTTGTTTATTTGAATTTTTGGTATTTAAAAGAGATGAACAAAAATCATAATGAAAAACTTTTGTATTTGTGTTTAAAACATAGGTTGTAGAATTATTTTTAGATGATGTTTTTGTTAAAGAACTTTCACCTGTTTTATAATCTATATCTATTCCTGGTTGAACATTGTATACAAACACGTTAAATAAAATTCCTTTTCCATTATCTTCAACTGATTTTGCTTCCATTAAAACCCCATTTGCAATAAGATTATCTCCTTCAAAAATTGGAGTAACTCTATAAAGAACATGATTATTTGTTTCTTTTACATAATCAGCAACCATGTTTTCAAAAGGGAGCATTACCTGAGTATTTAAATATCTTGTTCCTGTCATTAAATTCTTTTCGTTTGCATTTTCAGCAGAAAGTTGAAATCCTATAAGATGACATCTATTGTATAAAGATTCTCCATCAACAATATCATATTTTACACTGTGCCAACCTGTAGGTTTAATGTGGTATATATTTTTTCTTTCTTCTGTTGGCATAATATCTTTTCCAATGTTTGCAAATGCAACACCAACTCGTCCAAGTGAATCTAAGTCGCTATATTTTTCAAAAGATTTTGTGGTTAAATCTGATTCAGAGAAAAATGGAATATTGTCATTAATAACTGTATACGGTTCTCCGTTGTATTCAGGAATAGAGTTTATATTAAAAGTTTGGGTGGTTTTGTTTATTGTGGGAGTAGATGGATTAGATGAGCAACCTGAAAGAAATAAAGATAGAGATAAAAATAAAGATAAAATTATAGAACGTAAAAATTTCATTGAAAAAGAATCCTCTCTAAAAATTCAGTTTTGAAATAAATTATACAAAAACAATTTTTATGTTTCAATTAAAGAATAGGGAAAATAAAAATGAGTATGTATCTATTTAACGATTCACCAACAATAGATGTAAACATAAAACTTAATAGTTTTCCAACTCAATAAATTATTGGATAGAGATAAATAAGAAGACAGGAAAGAATTATTATGATG
>NZ_LXFF01000024.1 GCF_001655775.1 Candidatus Arthromitus sp. SFB-turkey | reverse complement strand
CTTCAATACCTTCTGGAACAAATTTCTTACTTCCACTTTGAAAATATCTATCACTAGATCCACTATTCATAGCTCCAAGGGAACCCATACCTCTATAAATTTTATAAGTTTTTTCACCAAAAACTACTTTATCTCCTGGCGCTTCATCGCACCCAGCAAAAATTGATCCTATCATAATAACAGATGCTCCACCAGCTAAAGCTTTAACAATATCACCTGAATATTTAATTCCTCCATCAGCAATAATTGGAATTTTATATTTTCTTGCTTTTTCTGCACAATCCATAATTGCTGTGAGTTGTGGAACTCCAACCCCTGCAACTATTCTTGTTGTACAAATAGACCCTGGACCAATTCCAACTTTAACACAATCTGCTCCAACATCTATTAAATCTTTAACAGCCTCTGAGGTTGCAACATTTCCTGCTATAATTTGAATATTGGGATACCTTTGTTTTATTTTTTCAACTCCAACAAGCACACCTTTTGAATGCCCATGTGCCGTATCTAAAACTATAACATCAATTTTTTCATTAACTAAAGCATCAACTCTATCCATCATATCATCTGTAACACCAATAGACGCTCCACACAAAAGGCTTCCATCTTTATCTAAAGAATAATTCAAATCATTTTCTACATTTGTTTCTTTTACAATTCTTACTTCTTCACATTGTCTTTCAATAGACATATTTTTATGTATAATTCCTAATCCGCCTTCTTTGGCTATGGCAATAGCCATTTTACTTTCTGTTACTGTATCCATACTAGCACTAATTAAAGGTATATTAAGAACTATGCTTTGAGTAAGATTTGTCTTTAAACTAACTTGATTCGGTAAAATTTCAGATTTATTTGGAACTAACAAAACATCATCAAACGTATAAGCATTTTTTATAATTTTTGCCATATTAAACCTCCACATAAAAATTAAATGAATTATACTACATAAATTGTTATATTGCAAAAATTTTTATATATTTAATGCTTGTTTTGCTAATTTATCTGCAAGATCGTTATACTTATTTCCTGAATGAGCTTTTACTTTTTTAAAAGTTATATTTATTTTATCTTTAATGGAATCATAAAACTTTTTATAATTTTGAGTTCCTACTTTATTTGCTTTCCAATCTCCGTTACACCACTTTTCAATTCCCTCATAATCAAAATGAATCAGAATACTTTTAAATCCAAACTCTAAACAATATTCCATTGCTTTCATCGCACCCATAATCTCTCCAGCAACATTTCTCATTTCTGATAATTCCTTATCATCAAATTTTTCAGAAAAAAGTTTCTCATACTTTCCCAATAAAATTACCATTCCATACGAAAATTCTTTTGTTTCAATATTATAACTTCCATCAACATATGCAACTATATCAAATTCTGAATTCTCTTTAACATTATTATCAGATTGAAAAAATTTTTTTGCGTCATCAATATTTTTAAAACTTTTATATACAGCTCCTGAGTAACCTTCTACTTGTTTTTTACATTCATCCCAACTTTCATAAATACCACAATTATATCCCTTCTTCACAACATAAAATTTTTTTGCCACAATTTTTCTCCTTTACATTTTTTTATAAACAAAAAGCTTAAGAACAAAAATGCCCTTAAGCTTTCAAATTTTAAATTTCTACTCTATTACTTTTATACTTAATTCAATTCTCTTATTGTCTTTATTTATTTCAACAATCTTTGCTTTTACTTCTTGTCCTATTTCTAGGAAATCTCTAATGTCATTAACTCTCTTATGACTTATTTGAGATATGTGTACTAAAGCATCAACACTTGGTTCTAACTCTATAAAAGCACCAAATTCTGCAAAACGCACAACTTTTCCAAGAACAACAGCTCCAACTGGATATTTTTCTTCAACATCAGACCAAGGATCATGTTGTAAAACTTTCATACTTAAAGATAATTTTTGATTTTCTACATCAATTCCGATTATTTTAGCTTTAATCTTGTCCCCTATATTTATAACATCACTTACTTTATCAATTCTTCCCCATGATATTTCAGATATATGTAATAAACCATCAACACCATTTACATCAATAAACGCTCCAAATGTATTTATTCTCTTAACTTCACCTTCTATTACATCACCTAAAATCAAACTATTCCAAACTTGAGCTTCTTTAATCTTTTTTTCCTCTTCAAGAACAGCTCTTCTTGATCCAATAATCTTAAATTGATTTTTTTCCTCTTTCATTTCTAAAATTTTAATTTCTAATTCTCTTCCAACAAACTCATTTAAATTTTCAATATGTACAAAGTCAAGATGAGATGCTGGTATAAATAATTTAATTCCTTTAAACTCAGCTATAACTCCACCTTTTACATCTTCTTTAATTAAAACAACAACTCTTTCATTATTGTTAAATTTTTCCTCTAACAAGCTCAAAGACTTTTCTCTAAAAATTTCCAGTCTTGATAATACAATTTTTCCTTCTGAATTACTCAAAGAAATAATTTTACCTTCTATTTCACTTCCAACATTAAATGTTTCATTAAAATTATTTTTTTCATCATTACTAATTTCTGTAATCGGTAAAACAGCTTCTACATTCTCATGCACATTTAAAACAATTTCTTTATCATTAACAGATACAATTTTTCCTGACAACAATTTCCCTATTTTCATATCATTTTCAGTTCTATTTTCTATCATTAAAATTACCTCCTTCATAATCCAATCTGGCGTCGATGCACCAGATGTTATTCCTACATCATAGCCATTTATACTTATATCTTTCAAAATTTCTTTATCTAAATCTGAAGCCCTTTCAATTATTATAGACTTTTCACAATATTTTTTAGAAACTTCATACAACTTATTAGAGTTGGAACTTAATTTATCTCCAACAATAATCATATAATCCACATTCTTTGCCAATTCTGCCGCGTCACGTTGTCTAAGATATGTAGCATCACAAATAGTATTTAAAGAAACAACATCTTTACATTTTTGACTCACTAAATCTATTGCTTTTTCAAAATTTTCATATTTTTCGGTTGTTTGAGATAAAACACAAACTTTATCCGATGAAATTTCTCCTTCCAACTTGTCCCCAAAGAAAAATTTAGCATTATAATCACAATAACTATTTGCACCCATTATTTCTGGATGATTCTTATTTCCAACTATTACAATGTCATAACCTTTTTCATAATAATCTTTAACTTTTTTATGTATTAACTTAACTTTACCACAAGTAGCATCCACATACTCTACATTTTTATCTATTAAAACATTTTCAATATCTCTGGGAATTCCATGTGCTCTTACTACCAAAATATCTTTATCAAATTTTAATTTATCTAAATCATCTTTCTGAACTATATTTACATTTTTTTTAGAAAAATATCTTATAACCTCTTTGTTGTGAATTATTTCTCCTAAAGTGCTAACATTTTTACATTTTTCACTTTCAACAACTTTATCTAATTCATTAACGGCTCTTAAAACTCCGTGACAAAATCCATTATTTTCTGCAACTCTAACTCTTTTAAGTTTCATTTTAGGAATCATATATTCAACTATAACTTTTGAAACTTCATCCACTGATTCACTAAAACTCATATTAGAAGTATCGATAATCTTTGCATCATTTGCTTTTTTTAAAGGACTTTCACTTCTATTATAATCTATATTATCTCTTTTTTCAATTTCATTTAATATTTTATCATATTCTACATCTAAACCATTTCTTACTAATTCATCGTATCTTCTTTTAGCCCTTACTTCATTATCTGCTGTTATAAAAAATTTTAAATCCGCATCTTTTAAAACTTCTGTTCCAATGTCACGCCCATCCATTATTACACTTTTTTTGAAAACAATATTTCTTAATATTTCATTGACTAAACTTCTTACTTTAATCTTTTTTGCAGCAAATGAAACATTGGAATCAATTTCTTGACTTCTCAACTCTAAATTTAAAATTTTACCATTAAAAATAACATAATCACTATGTATTTCTATTTTTGATTTTTTCAATTTCTCTATTAAAAGATCTTCATCTTTATCAAAATCTATATTCTCATTTAATGACACGTAAGTAACTAATCTATAAAGTAATCCGGTATTTATATATTCAAAATTAAATCTTTCAGATATACAATTAGCAATAGAACTTTTACCAGAACTAGCAGGACCATCAATTGCTATAGATATTTTCATAAACTCATCATCCCTCTCCTAAATATTACTACCAGCCAAAAAACCAGTAGATATTGCTATTTGTACATTATAGCCACCAGTAAAAGCATCAACATCCATAACCTCTCCAGCAAAGGAAAGATTTTTTATAATTCTTGACTTCATAGTACTTGGATCTATTTCATCAACACTTACTCCACCACTAGTAACTATCGCTTCACTAATAGGTCTCAAATTTTTAACATTAACCATTAGATTCTTAAAACACTCAACAAGTTTTTTCCTTTCTTCACGTGTTATGAAATTTACTTTTTTCTCAGCATTAATACCTGTAAGTTCAATCATAACTGGTATAAATTTTTGTGGCAATAAATCATCTAAAGAATTCTTAAAATCTTTATTTTTGTATTTCATAAAATCTTTATTTTTGTATTTCATAAAATCTTTTTGAATTCTCAAATCAAAAGCTTTTTCATCTAACGCAGGTTTTAAATCTATTTTTATAGAATAATATTGTTCTCAAATATATACCTGCTCATTTTCAAAACTATTGGACCAGAAATTCCAAAATGTGTAAATATAAAATCTCCTTGAAATGAAATTTCCTTTTTATTGTTTTTATATAAAGTTAACAAAGCATTTTTTATAGTTAAACCTTGTAAATTTATTGGCCATTTTTCAACCAATTCAATGGGAACTAATGATGGCTTTAACTTTACTATGCTATGTCCCATTTTTTTAAATTCATCAAATAATTTTCCATCAGATCCTGTTAACGGGTAAGATGCTCCTCCAGTTGCAAAAATAAAATTATCTCCTGAAACTTCTTCTCCATTTGATAACACTAGAGATTTTATCAAACTATTTTCAACATTAATTTTTGAAACTTTTGAATCCAATTTAATTTTAACCTTATTTTTATGTAAATGCTTTTCAAAACTTTTAATTATATCTACAGATTTATCTGATATAGGAAAAACCCTATCACCTTGCTCAACTTTTAGTTGAGTTCCACCATCTTCTATGAACTTTATAGTATCTTCATTTGTAAAAGTATATAACGCACTATATAAAAACTCCTTATTTGTAAGTACATTCTCAAAAAAATTCTCTATAGTTTTCTTGTTCGTTACATTACATCTTCCCTTACCTGTAATATACAATTTTTTAGCTATTTTATTATTTCTTTCAATTAATGTAACTTTATGCCCACACTTTGCAGCAGATATAGCAGACATCATTCCAGCTGGACCAGAACCAACAACTATTACATTTTTCATTTATCATCTACCTCACTTTGTTAATCAATACAAGAGATGGTGGAGAATTTTTATTTATAAAATTTAAATAAGCAACATTAAATTTTCTATTATCTAGTTTACTACAAAAATTTAAAACTTCTAAGCTTTCATCTTTACCTTGCTCATGTCCGACATAAAGCACAATAGATATAAAACCACCAACATTCAACATATTGGTAGCTTTAATTAAACTTATTATAGTTGATTCTTTTAAAGTTGTTATTGTTTTATCTCCTCGTGGCAAATATCCCAAATTATACATACCACAATCAAAACAATTTAAATATTTATCTACATTAGAATGAGTATCTAAAATTAATTTTACATTTTCAATTTTTCTACGTTCAAAATCATCAATACATTCTTTTTGTATATCAAAAGAATATACAAAATTAAAATTTTCACTAAGAAAAACTGTATCATTTCCTCTACCTAATGTAAAATCAACAGAAACGTCTTTATTATTGACATTTTCAATTAAAATTTGCTTAACAAAATCAGTTAATTTATAAAAATTTATCATACATTTAATTCCATTTCTAAACCATTTTAATTATAGATTAGGGTAAAAAATTATTCAAGAAAAATAAATTTTTGTATTTTCATTAATTTATATCTTTTACGTGATATAATAAATAATAATTATTATTATTTAAAGGAGCAAACTTTTTAAAATGGATAAGCTAATTTTTGGAATTTCTGGATTACCATTAGGAAATGGTTCAGAAAAATTTACATATGTGACTGGAATTGAATATTTAAATTCTTTGGGACTTGAAGCGATGGAATTACCATTTGTACGTTCTGTAAATATCACTGATAAAAACCGTGATGCTGTCAAAAACATTCGTGAAAAATTAAATTTTCATTTAACAGCCCATGGATCTTATTTTGTAAATATGAATGCAAAAGAAGAAGAAAAGAAAGAAAAGTCAATCGAAAGACTTACAAAAGGAATTAATGCTCTTGCATCTGTTGGTGGAACTGATATAATTTTTCATCCTGGATTTTATTTAGACTCAACAAAAGAAGAAGCATTTGAATCAATAAATGAAGAACTTGGAAAACTACCAGTGCTTGAAAACAATTTTTATAGACTTGAAACTACTGGAAAAGAAACTCAGTTTGGAAATTTAAAAGAATTATGTGAACTTGTTAAAAATCATAAACATGTAAAACTTTGTGTTGATTTCTCACACATTCACGCAAGATATGTTGGAATATTAAAACAATACGATGATTTCGCAAAAATTTTTGATTATATCGGTGAAAATTTAGGAGAAGAAGCATTAAAAGATATACACGTACATTTATCTGGAATTGAATACACAGCAAAAGGTGAAAAAAATCACCTTCCTTTTGAAGAAAGTGATTTTAATATAAAAGATTGTTTAAAAGCTTTTTTAAATTATGATGTTAAAGGATGTATAATTTGCGAAAGTCCAATTCTTGAAAAAGATGCACTTTTAATGAAAAACATATACGAAAGTTTATAAATTACAAAAACGAAAAGGAGTAAAAAATATTTTACTCCTTTTTTATATATAAATTTATTTAGGTTCAACAATAAATTTAATTGCTGTTCTTTCTTCTCCATCAATTGAAATTTCAGAAAATGCTGGTATAACAACCAAATCAATTCCATTTGGCGCTACAAAGCCTCTTGTTATAACTATAGCTTTTATAGCTTGGTTAACCGCACCAGCCCCAACTGCTTGCACCTCTGCTACTGCTTTATCTCTTAATACTGCTGCTAAAGCTCCTGCAACTGCTTTAGGTTGAGATTGCGCTGATACTTTTAAAATTTCCATAAGTGTACCTCCCAAAATTATCTTAAGTTTTATTAAATATTTTCCCTTATATGATTTCTATAATTTCCTTTTTTTTCCTTTATTTTAATTTCTACAAATTACGCACTTAAAATTTCGAAAATACACTCCTCTTTAAAGTACCAAAAATACTTATATAACGTATACATTCAACTAGACTTTTAATTAATTAAACACCTAATTCAATGTCGTCATTATTCTAACATTTTTAAAGTTTTTTCAGCTGCACTTTGTTCAGCTTCCTTTTTAAAATTACCGATTCCCATACCATATTCTTTTTCACCTATAACAACTTGAACATGAAAAATTTTTTTATGAGAAGGTCCTTCTTCTTTAATAAGATTATACTTTATCTTATCACTTGTTTTAGCCTGTATAAATTCTTGAAGTCTTGTTTTATGATCTAAATAATTTATAACTTCACTACTTTTAATAATATCTTTAAAAAACTTTAATATAAATTTACACGCAAATTTATATCCTTTATCTAAATAAACAGCAGCTATAACAGCTTCAACTGTGTCAGCTATTGTGGAAATACGTGTTTTCCCTCCACTTAAACTTTCACCTTTACTTAATTTTATAAATTCTCCTAAATCCCATTGTTTACCAACTTTATAAAGTGATGATTCACAAACTATAGTAGCTCTTTTTCTAGTCAAATCACCTTCATTATTATCTTTACAATTTTCATACAAATATTCTGTTATACATAATTGCAACACAGAATCTCCTAAAAACTCTAATCTCTCATTATATTCACTTAGATTATGTTCATTTGCATACGAACTATGAGTTAATGCTAATTCCAAAATTTTTAAATTATCAAATTTAATTCCAATTTTATGTTGAAATTTATCAATAAACCCTTCCTTCATACATGTTTCTCCTAAAACTTAAAAGTCGCCTATAAAACACAAACATAGTGAGTTTACAAGACGACTATATATTAAACTTTAATTAATTTTCTATTTGAGAATTTATAAAATCAACAACATCTCCAACAGTTTTAAGCTTAACTGCTTCTTCATCTGATATGCTTATACCATATTCTTCTTCAAGATTCATAATCAATTCTATTAAATCTATAGAATCAGCACCTAAATCATCAACAATTGATGACTCTAATTTTATTTCATCTTGATCAACATTTAATTTTTCTGCTATAATCGCTTTAACTTTTTCAAACATTAAAAATCACCTCCTGTTACCTCATAAACATAATAAAATATAAAACTTTCATAGTCAATATTTTTATTTTATAAATAAATTTTTTTCCAAAACTCCTATAAAATCTCTAGAATTTAATTTATAAGCCATATCTATTGAATTTTTAATAGCTATTTCATTAGAATTACCATGAGATTTTATACAAATTTTTTTTACACCAAGAAATATAGCACCACCATATTTTTGATAATCATATTTATTTTTAACACTGTTAAAAAATATTTTTTTCCCAATTTTATAGATAAATGATTTATTAATATCATCTTTTAATTTAGATATTATATATTTGCTTGTGCCCTCAATTGTTTTAAGCACTATATTCCCAACAAATCCATCACAAACAACTACATTAACATCATCATTCATTATGTACCTAGCTTCAATATTTCCCTTAAAATTTATACTCTTATCATTTAAAAGTTCATCATAAACTTTTTTTACAATAAAATTTCCTTTATTACTTTCTACTCCAATATTTAAAAGTTTTACTATGGGATTCTGTTCACCAAATAATATTTTATAATACACGCTTCCAATTTTAGCAAATTGTACAAAGTCAATTACTTTGCAATCAACATTTGCACCAGCATCTAAAAGAATAAATTTATTATTTTCACTATTAATAATAGGTGCTAAAGCTGCTCTATTAACTCCCTTAATTCTACCTACTAAAAACAAACATCCTGCCAAAAAAGCGCCACTATTTCCTGCAGAAACTATAGCATCATAATTTTTATTTACTATCTCATTAAGAGCAACAATTAAACTTGAATTTTTTTTCATCCGCATCGCTTTAACTGGTTCATCATTACCTTCTATAACATCATTTGCATTAATAATATCAACTCTATTTTTATCAAATTTATATTTTTTCAATTCATAAACAATTTTTTCATCTTTACCAACAAGAATTACATTTATATTTTCATTTTCATTTAACGCCAATACAGCACCCTTAACCAAATCTTTAGGAGAATTTTCTCCTCCCATACAATCAAGTACTATATTTACCATTTTTCTCCCTCTAAAAATAAACTACCTAAACTAGAAAAACTAATTTAGGTAGTTTATTTAATCTTCTACAGATATAACTTGTTTACCGTTATAAAAACCACATTTCCTACAAGCTCTATGAGATAACTTAACCTCATGACATTGTGGACATTCAACTATACTAGGTGCTGACAACTTAAAAGTTTGAGCCCTTCTTCTATCTCTTCTTCCTTTAGAAAACTTACGCGCTGGATTTCCCACTATTACACCTCCTTAGAATCAACAAAAACTTCTCTCAACCGCGAAAACGCATTTTCAAACTCATTTCCTTGACAACTACATGTGCCATTATTTAAATTTACACCACAATATTGACATAAACCTAAACAATCAACTTTACACAATTTCTTCTGAGGAATATTAACAATTATGTAATTTTTTATATAATCCGTAAAATCCAAATTTCCATCTGAATCTAAAATAATATCCTCATCTAAATCATCCAATAAAATTTCATCACTACAATTTAAATTCAAATCATAAGTAAAATTTCCTAAACATCTTGAACAAACAAACTCAAACTTTGTAGACAAATTAAACTTAACTTTCAACAAATTATCTAAAACAAAAATATCGCCATTAACTGCAACATCGTCAATAATTTTTAAATCTTCTCCATGAAGAATATCAAATTCATCATTTTTTATTACAGACTCTTTATTTAAAAATTCAATAACTTTATTCTTACTACATTCTTTCAAATTTATTTGCATAAGATTTCATTTAACCTCACTTCTTTTGATTTGAAGTAAATTAACATATAGATTATATAATTTAATAACATTAATTGTCAATATTTAAAATTATTTTAAAAGTTCACATGTATCTCTTGCTATTACAAGCTCTTCATTAGTTGGAATCAAATATACTTTAACCTTAGAATTATCAGCAGAAATTTCTGTTAATTTACCTCTAACATTGTTTTTATTTTCATCAACTATTATTCCAAGATTCTCCATATCTTTACAAACACCAAATCTAGTTTTTGATGAATTTTCACCAATACCTGCAGTAAATACTATAGCATCTACCCCATTCATTGTAGCAATATAAGAACCTATATAAGATTTAATTCTATAATAATACATTTCTAATGTTAAAACAGCTCTCTTATCGCCCTTTTCTTCTAAATCTTCTATATCTCTAGAGTCGCTACTTTTTCCAGAAATTCCTAAGAATCCAGATTTTTTATTCATAATATCATTTACTTCATCAGGACTCATCTTCAAATCACCTACTAAGTAAGTAACAACAGCAGGATCTATATCACCACATCTAGTACCCATTATTAAACCTTGAAGAGGAGTGAACCCCATAGAAGTATCAACACATTTTCCTTTATTAATAGCACTCACACTTGCGCCGTTCCCTAAATGACATGTTATAATTTTTAATTCTTCTATATTTTTTCCCATTGCTTTAGCACATTCATTGGCTACATAAAAATGACTTGTTCCGTGAAAACCATATTTTCTTATAGAATGCTTTTCATACATTTCATATGGTAATCCATACATATACGCTTTCTCAGGCATAGTTTGATGGAATGCAGTATCAAATACAACAACCATAGGAGTATTTTTCATTAATTCTCGACACGCTTTTATTCCAACAAGGTTAGCAGGATTATGTAGAGGTGCGAGTTTTGAACATTCCTCTATATTTTTAATAACTTCATCATCTACGATTACTGATTTTGAATATTTTTCACCACCATGAACTACTCTGTGTCCTATAGCATTAATTTCATCTAAACTCTTTATAATTCCAAACTTATCATTACATAAAGTCTCTAAAACTAATGATATTGCTTCCTTATGATCTTTTAAATCTTTCTCTACTTTATACTTTTCACTTGATCCTTCAATTTTTTGTTCTAAGTTTGATCCACTTATCCCTATTCTCTCCACTAATCCTTTTGCCATAGCAATTTCTGTTTTCATATCAATTAATTGATATTTTAAAGAAGAACTTCCGCAATTTATAACCAAAATTTTCATTTTAAAACCATCTCCTTATAAACAAATTTTATTTTTATCCCTAATTTTTACTTTGTGATTGAACACTTGTAACTGCAACCATATTTACTATATCACTTACACTACAACCTCTTGATAAATCATTAAGAGGTTTTGCAAACCCTTGACATATAGGTCCAATAGCTTCAGCATTAGCCAATCTTTGAACAAGTTTATAACCTATATTTCCTGATTGCAAATCTGGGAATATCAAAATATTTGCTTTACCTTCTAACTTACTGTTCGGAGCTTTTGATTTACAAACTTCAGGAACTATAGCAGTATCTAATTGAAGCTCACCTTCTATTAATAAATCAGGTCTCAATTCATTTGCTATCCTACTAGCCTCAACAACTTTATCAACCAACTCATGTTTTGCACTTCCCATAGATGAAAAAGATAACAAAGCAACTTTAGGCAATATTCCTGCTAATGCTCTAGCATTATCTGCAGTTGATATTGCAATACATGCAAGTTCTTCTGAAGTTGGATTTGGATTTACAGCAGAATCTGCAAAAAACATTATTCCATTTTCTCCGTATTCTCTATTAGGAACATCCATTATGAAAAAACTTGAAACAATTTTAGTTCCTGGAGAAGTTTTAATTATTTGCATACCTGGTCTTAAAAGATCAGCCGTAGTATGTACTGCACCTGACACAAGTCCATCTGCATCACCACATTTAAGCATCATAGTTCCAAAATACATTTCATCTTTTATAATCTCTTTAGCTTTTTCAAGGGTCATTCCTTTATTCTTTCTAAGCTCAAAAAATAAATTCACATATTCATCATATTTTTCAGAAGTTTTAGGATCAACTATTGTTGCACCATCTATATTAACATTTAAATCTTTAGCATGTTTTCTTATATCATTTTCGTTTCCAACTAATAAAACATCTGCTATTTTTTCTTTCAATATAATCTCAGTGGCTTTAATTGTTCTTTCTTCATTTCCTTCTGGTAAAACTACCCTTTGTACGTTATTCCTAGCCAATTCCCATATTTTATCTAATAATCTCATAATAAACTCCCTTCAACTACAGCACAATAAACTTAATTTCAATTATAAACCAGTTAATTAACGTGTTCAATATTTGTTACCAATATAACACAAAAGTAAATTATATATTTATAATTAAAAATGTACTATACTCTTATTATTGTTATAAAACAAATTTTTATTTGAATTTTTAAGGGGTAAAAATATTATGAAAATTATTGCTATAATCTCCGAATATAATCCGTTTCATCTTGGACATTTACACCAAATAAATGAAATAAAAAAAATATTTAAAAATGAAAATATAATAATAATTTCAATAATGAGTGGAAATTTTATACAACGTGGGGAACCAAGTATTATTGATAAGTTCAAAAGATGTGAAACAGCTCTTAATAATGGAATAAATTTATGTTTTGAAATACCTGTTCAAGTTTCTCTTTCGTCTGCTGAAGGATTTGCATATGGAGCTATAAAAATTCTTCATGAATTTAAACTTATAGATTTTATTTGTTTTGGGTGTGAAATTCCTGATGAAAATAAATTAAATATTATTGCAGATACATTAATCTCAGTTAATAAAAATGATTTAAAAAAATATTTAGATCTAGGATTTTCATTTCCAAAATCTCAAGAATTAATGATATCTGAGAAATTTAATGATATTAATTTAACGAATTTCATAAAATCACCAAACAATATTTTAGGAATCGAATATTTGAAATCTATAAAAATTTTAAATAGTCCAATTAAAATAATTCCAATACAAAGAATAGGTGGAAATTATAACGATACATTTTTACACAATCAATTTTCTTCTGCAAGCGCTATAAGAAATGTTCTCTTAGACTCTAAAAATGATATTTCAATTTTAAAAAATCATATCCCTGAAGAAACGTATAAAATATTAAACGAAGAATATTCAAATAAAAATTTCATCAACAAAGAATTCATGTTCAAATATATAAAATACAAACTTATGACAAACAAAAACATACATAAAATAGAAGATGTGAATGAAGGTTTAGAAAATAAATTCTACAGTGAAATTTTAAAATCAAATTCTTTAAATGATTTAATATTAAATGTAAAATCAAAACGTTATACATATTCAAGAATCAGCAGAATTTTGTCAAAATATTTTATTGGATTTGAAAATTTTGATAGAGATTACATAAAAACTTTAGACAACTACGTAAGAATTCTTGGATTTGACAAAAAAGGATTGGAACTTTTAAACAAGTTAAAAAAGAAATCAAAACTAAACTTAATTTCAAAATTTAATAAAAAAAATTCTACACTTGCTCCACTAGACATTCTAGCCACAAAATCCTATTCAATTTTAAATAAAAGCATTTCTCCTCTTCAAGATTTTGAAAAACCTCCAATAATAAAATTATAATTCATTTGAAATTTATAATATCATAATATTTTTTTTCTTTCATAACAATTAATTATACAAACAAAAGAAAGGGAGTATATTTAATTGTTAATTTTTTTTATTTTTTCTATAGTAATTCTAATATTTTTCTATATATGTGAAAAATCAAAAATAAACGTATTAGTTACATTTTTAATAACAATCATAATCACATACTTAGTAATATTTCCAAAATCATCAATTGAATCTGTATCATCAGGAACAAATCTTTTTATAAAATCCGTATTTCCAACATTATTTCCATTTTTGATTTTAACAAATATTTTAATAAACTACGGTGGGATAAACATATTTGGAAAACTATTTGGAAAGTTATTAATTAAACCTCTAAAAATTTCTAAAAATTCAATTTTCCCTTTAATGGTAAGTTTTATTTGTGGATATCCTCTTGGAACAAAATATCTAAATGATTTACATAATAAAAATTTAATTTCAAACAATGAATTTCAACGCATGATAAACATCGCATCGAATGCAAGTCCTTTATTTTTAATAGGAACAGTTGGAGTATCAATGCTTAATAACAAAACCCTAGGATACATACTTCTAATTGCAAATTATTTATCATGTATACTAATATCTTTTTTAATTCCATATAAAAAAGACATTTTAATAAATGAACTTCCCAAAAGTACAAACACAAAAAATAATTTTGGGGAAATATTAAAAGCTTCATTAGAAAATGCTATAAAAACTTGTTCAATTGTTGGAGGATTTATCATACTGTTTTCTCTAATAAAAGAAATTCTTATAAATAACATTTACTCTCAAATTTTATTTAATAATTTTCCAATACTAAAATCTTTAGTAATTGGCTTTTTTGAAATAACCAATGGGATAAATTTATTAAGTCAAACAAATATTTCTATTCCATTAAAACTTTCTATTATAAGTGCTCTTTGTGCATTTAGTGGAATTTGTATAATTCTTCAATGTTACTCGTTTGTTTATAAAAATCAATCTTTCAAATTAAACAAATATATATTTTACAAATTAATTCAATCTATAATCTCATTTATTATCACTTACATAAGTTGTATAATTTTTACATGAA
Organism: Candidatus Arthromitus sp. SFB-turkey; assembly: GCF_001655775.1. Lineage (GTDB taxonomy): Bacteria > Bacillota > Clostridia > Clostridiales > Clostridiaceae > Dwaynesavagella > Dwaynesavagella gallinarum. The sequence goes on along the minus strand of NZ_LXFF01000024.1, from coordinate 45,135 downwards.
AAAACCTCTACAAAACAATTTGCAGAGGTTTTTTCATGTTAGTTTCAAATTAATAATTTGCAAATCTTTATATTTTGGAGGTATAAAAATTTAACATAATATTTCAAAACTAACAAATCTCGTATGGATAAATTAAAATGACTTTTAAAATTTATTTAATAGTGATTATCATTATCATAAATATAATATAACAAATTTTCAAAAATAATGCAAGTACAATTTTAAAATTTTATAATTATTTTTTACAGCAACAAAAAAGTATAGATGCTTAATCTATACTTAAAATTATTTATAACACAAATTCATTTATAACTTTTGCTACTCCATTATTATCATTAGTATCTGTTATATAATCTGCAACATTCTTAATTTCATCAATTGCATTCCCCATTGCGACACCTAAACCTGCAAATTTTATCATTTCAAAATCATTTTGCTGGTCACCAATCGAAATAATTTCCTCTCTTGAAATATTAAACATATTAGCTAAATCTCTAACAGCATTTCCCTTATTACAATCTTTATGAAACAACTCAAGTACTATAGGAAGACTACGAACAACAGCAAATTTTTCATATATAAAGTTCGGTACATTTTTTTGAATTTCATTTATTTTATCTTCTTTTCCTAAATATAAAACTTTAAACGCTTTTTTACTATCATCAATATTTTTATAAAAATTTGGCTCAATAAAAACCGGCATACCTATATGCTTTCTCTCAAACTGAGTAAATTCATTATCTTCTAGTACAATACATCCTTCAGTATTAAAATCATAAATATGAAGTTTTGCTCCAAGCTCAATACCAGTATTACACAAAGTTTTTAAATCATTTCCACTAACTAAATTCGCTTTTAAACATTTTAGAGTTTTAGTATTGTACAAAGATACACCATTATTTGTTATAGCATATTCCTCTCTATCGCCGAGTCCAACTTCATTTATAAATTCAACTATAGCTCTGATTCCTCTTCCAGTTGTAAAAACAATTTTTACCCCTTTATTAATTGCATTTTTTATAGCAGAAATATTTTCATTAGAAAGTTTTCCTTGACTATTTAAAAGAGTACCATCCATATCAATAGATATTAACTTATACAAATTCAAACCTCCATTAATTAAAATGAAATTATTTTATTTTGTCTAAATCCGCCTTAACTCTCTCAGATATATCTTTATATAATTCAGACATATCATAAACATTTTTAGAATTAATTTTTTCCAAAGTTTCTACAAAACTCTTCCTATTATTTTCCATATCTTCAACTAATGACTTTAAAACTTCCTTTACGTAGTCATTAGCACCACACCTTATAGCCTTAGCCTCCCCTTTAGCTATATCAATTATACTTTTCGCTTTATTTCTTGCCTCGATAACTATATCATGTTCCTCTACTTCTTTCTCTATTCTAAGTTTTGCATCTTTAATAGCTTCTTCACTAAATTTTTTGGCTTCTCCAATTATTCTATCTCTTTCACTTATTATCCATTTAGATCTTTTCAATTCATCAGGTAAAGCATGTAAAATTTTCTTTATCAATTCTAACATATCTTTTTTATGTAAAACAATTTTCCCTGTTATAGGAATTTCTGTAGCATTTTCAACAACTTCATTCAAATAATCTAACCACTGTAAAACATCCATAATAAATCACTCCAAAATTTTACGTATTATATCTTGCTCAATATTAGATGGAACCAATCCTGAAATTTTGCCACCAAATTTTACAATTTGTTTTATAGAAGATGAACTTATATATGACAAATTCTCTGTAGTCATAAGAAAAAACGTTTCTATATTTGGTGCCATTTTATTATTCAAAAACGCCATTTGAATTTCATATTCAAAATCTGAAAAAGCTCTAAGACCCTTTATTATTATGTTAATATTTTTTTGATTCATATAGTCTATCAATAAACCAGTGTGGCTATCAACAACTATTTTACCACAATTTTCAATAGTAGATATTGATTTTATAATAAGTTTCTCTCTCTCTTTTATAGAAAATAATGTTTTTTTATCTGGATTTACAAGTACACAAACAGTTATCTCATCAAAAATTCTTGAAGAACGTTCTATTATATCAAGATGACCTAAAGTTATAGGATCAAAACTACCTGGTATTATTGCTCTATTCATTTAAATTCTCCTTATATCTATAAAAACAAACTGTTGTATTTCCATATTTTCTATAATCAACCAAATTTATATTTTTTGATTCAATAAATTTTCTTTCTGAAGTTGAGATTTTTGTAACAATAATACCATTTTTATCTAAAATCTCTAATTCATCAATAAGATTTATACTTTTCTCAACATAATCAGTGTTGTAAGGTGGATCTACAAAAATTAAATCAAATTTTTGTTTCCCTTTAAATCGTCCAAGATTTGCATCAAACTCACCTTTTATTGCAAATGCACTATTTTCAAAACCTAAATTTTCAATATTCTTTTTTAAATATGAAAATATAACATCATTTCTATCACATAAATATGTAATCTTAGCTCCCCTACTGCAAGCCTCAAGACCTAAACTACCCGTACCTGCAAATAAATCAAGCACAACAGTATCATTATTCAAATTATTTTGAAGTATATTAAAAATAGATTGCTTAACTCTATCTAATGTAGGTCTTGTAACATCATAACCATCTGGAGAAATAAGTTTTTTTCCTTTAGCTTTTCCCGTAATTATTCTCATTTTTATCTCCTTAATTAAAACAAATAGTTTTATCAATTGCATCTAACTTTTTCTGTACATTAACATAAAACTCATTTATTTCTTCTTTATTCAAATTATCCATATACTCAATATCTTCTTTAACGTTTCTTAAAACATCTATATCATTCATTACATTTGCAAATACAAACCCTGTATCTCCATGTTGTTTATATCCAAATACATCTCCACTACCTCTTATTTTTAAATCCTGTTCGGATAAATAAAAACCATCATTACTTTCAACAAGAGTTGAAATTCTTTTCTTTGTTACGTTATTCATCGAATTTGTTACAAGCAAACACATTCCTTCTTTTGATCCTCTTCCAACTCGTCCTCTTAATTGATGAATTTGTGAAAGACCAAATCTCTCTGCATTTTCAATAACAATGACAGTAGCATTTGAAACACTAATACCAACTTCTATAACCGTAGTTGAAATAAGAATATCTAAATTTCCATCTTTAAAATTCTTCATAACCTCATTTTTTGTTTTATTATCCATTTTACCATGTAAAAAACCTATGCTATATGAAGAAAGTTCCGAGGATTTTAATTCGTTATAGATTGATTCAACTGAAACTAAATCCATTTTTTCACTATCTTCAATCAAAGGGCAAACAATATAACATTGTCCCCCTTTATTAATTTCAGTTTTTAAAATTGTATAAATCGCATCTCTGTTTTCCTGTTTCATATGTATAGTTTCAACTTTTTTTCTATTTGATGGAAGCTCTTTTATAGTGGATATATCCATGCCATTATATATGTACAAAAATAATGTTCTTGGTATGGGTGTTGCTGTCATAACCAAAACATCACAATTCTTTTCTTTACTCTTATGTATTAATTTAGACCTTTGACTTACGCCAAATCTATGTTGTTCATCAAAAACAATATATCCAAGCTTATTTATTTCAACATCATCTTCTAAAATTGCATGAGTGCCTATCAAAAAAATTGGACTATCTCCTTTGAGTTCTTCCTTTATAATTTTTTTATCCTTTTCTTTTACGCTTCCAACTAAAAGTCTTATGTTTATATTAAATTTTTCAAACAAATGCATTGCTTCGTTATAATGTTGCATTGCCAAAACTTCAGTAGGAACTATCATACAAACTTTATAACCATTTAAAATAACATTAAATATAGTTATAAATGCAACAATGGTTTTTCCTGAACCAACATCTCCCTGCAAAAGCCTATTTATTGAAAAATCACTTTTTTGTTCTAATAAAATTTGTTTTATAACTTTATTTTGATCACTTGTTAATTGAAAATCTAACGACTCTTTTAATTTTATCAGCTCATCTGTGAAAATTTTAAATTTAATTCCTTCCGATTTACGATTCAGTTTATCCCTTAAAAATTTCGTTTTTATGAAAAAATATAATAACTCTTGATATTTAAATCTCTTTATAGATTCTTCCAAAGATTCCTTATTCTTAGGTAAATGAATATTTTTTATCGCATCATTTAATGAAATTAATTTTCTCTTACTAATAATTTCTTTAGGCAAATTCTCTTTAAGATTTACACTATCTAAAACCGTTCTAACAATATTTATTAAATATGTATTTGACATACCTTTTATAGTTTTATACTTTGGTACAACATCACTTGTAAAATCTTTAACTTTCTCAGCATTAAATATCTCTATGTAATTTTTACTTTCCTTAAAAGTACCATAAACTTTATATTCATTTCCAACTATAAAACTATGTTTCATATAAGGTTTATTAAAATAAACTAGTTTTGCAAATTTTTGATTTTCATTTCTCATTTTTATTGTGGTTATTATTAAATTTTTTCTTACAATAACATCTTTTAAAACTTCACTTACAATTCCCTCAAAAACACATTTCCCAGAATTTAAATTAATATAATCATATCCCCTTGGAAAATACATAATCAAATCTTCAATTGTATTAATTCCATTTTGAAAAAATAATTCAGAATATTTCTTCCCTACCCCTTTTACACTTGTAATATTTTTATTAAGCATGCTCACCTTCTACAAATTCAAACTACATAATTATAAAAATTAACTTTCAACTCTAATCCCTTGTATATTAACAGTTATTGAATCAACAACAATTCCTGCATAATTTTCAATACTGTATTTAATTTTTTGAATCACATCATTCGCAATAACAGATACTTTAATTCCATATTTTACAATTACAAACACATTAATATTTATTTTTTTATCAGCAAAACTAATCTTAACTCCGTTGTTTATGTTATTATTTTTTAAAATTTCTCCAATACCTTCTTTAACATTACGATTAGCCATTCCAACAACACCGCTGCACTCCATTGCAGATATAGCCACTATATTTTTTATCAATTCCTCACTATAATAAATATTTCCTCTTGATGTCTCAATTTGTAACATAAACGGTCTCCTTTTTCTCTTTTTTTTATTTTATATTATTGATAATATTAATTCAATAATATAGTTATTGATTTTTTTATTATTTCGTGTTACGATTGAGGTTGTTTATATATCATAACGTCAAAAGATGGAGGTGTATATAAAATGTCTAAGAAATGTGAAGTTTGTGATAAAGGTGTAGTTTTTGGTTGCCAATACAGTCACTCACATAGAAAATCTAATAGAAAATGGCTTCCTAATTTAAAAAAGGTTAAGGCTATAGTGAATAATTCTCCAAAAACTATAAAAGTTTGTACTAGATGTTTACGTTCTGGAAAAGTTCAAAGATCTGTTTAAACAAAAAAGTGTAACTAAATTTAAAAATTTAATTACACTTTTTTATCTTTATCATCTATTTGATCAACATCATAAAACATAACTTTAACTTTAAAAAATTTATCATCACAGTAAATTTCAAAAAATCCATTATTTCTCTTCATAACTTCTTTAACATTTCTAAGTCCAATTCCATGATTTTCTTTGTCTTCTTTACTTGTTTTAGATTCTAAAAATCGATTTTTACCATCATAAGTATTTGATACAGAAATAGTTAAGGTTTTCTTATCATAATACCTTATAAATATTTTTATGTATCTCATACTCTCTTCAAGTTTACATGTGGCTTCTATTGCGTTATCAAGAATATTTCCTAGAACAACTACTAATTCAAATTCATCAATTTTTAATCCTTGCGATACATAAATATTTGTATGCACTTTAATATTTAACATAATGGATTTGTTTAATTTGTTATTAATAATAACGTCCATCGCTGGATTGCCTGTAATAATTAATCTACTAATAACAATCTGCTCTTCATAAAACATTTTTTTAATATAATTTGATAATTCTTCATATCGCTTATCTTTAATCAAAACAGACATAACCAAAATATGATTCTTAAAATCATGTCTAAGTTTTTTCACTTCATCAATATGTTTTTTAAACTGAATCATCAATTCGTCATAATAATTTATTTTAAATTTAGCATTAGTTACTATCTCTTGGTTATAATTAAGATATAAAACAACAATTATAAAATTAATTATAAAAGCTGTATTCATTATAAATATAAAAAATATTATATTTCCTATAACATTCTGATTACGCTCTATATTATAAGCTACTCCAACTATAAAACCTATGAATAATGGTATCAAAGTTAAAGTAATTAAATAAATATTTTTCAAATTTTTATTGTACCTTAAAAAATCAAAATAAGGCTTTATTAATTTTAATATAAGACCTATAAATATTTTCAAAAATATAATTATGATTATATGTACTATCCATTTTTCTATAAAAATCACCTGAGTAACATTATAAAACACATATAAAAATCTAAGTAAAAAATTAAATATTAACGTTATAAAACAAAACAATCCTAAAATTTTAAATGTATCTTTCAACCCAATCTTATTTTTCAAACAAATAACTAGTATTATTGAAAAAGATAACAAATAAACAAGAAAATATTTCATTTGAACCATATGTATAATTGAAATAACACTTGAAAACCATGTATATATATAACTTTTATAATCGTTTCCAATTAAGATATTTTTTTCAAAATAATTATCCAAAAACAAAAAAACTACGTAAATATAAAAAATATTAACAAACATCAATATAAGTGTTTCAAAAATAACACTATTTAAATTTGAAATCATTTCTTTCACTTATCTGCATATACAATTTCCTAGTATCCTTCTTTTTTCTCTCACTTATATCTAATTTTTGTCCATCACTCATTATAACGTAGTCATATCTTATTTGATAAATATGATGGTAATTAATTATATAAGATTTATGAATAAACATAAAATCAAAATTTTTAACTATCTTATATATTTCACTTAACTTTCCATAAAATTCATGCTGACCATCAACAGCATACACAATTACCATTCTTCTAAAACTTTTAAAATAAATTATATCTTTAAACTTAATTCTCAAATTTGATTTCCTAGATTTAAATTCATAAAAATTATTTGAATCAAAAATATATCTATATATTACAAAAAAAACATGTTCAAAATCTGAAAACTTCAAAGGCTTTATTAAAAAACCAAACGGTTTTATATTGAATATATCCACAAAATACTGATCACTAACAGATATATAAACAATTATCGTATCAAACATAGAGCGTATTTTTCTTCCCAATTCAATTCCATTTATACCTGGCATTTGAATATCCATAAAAATAATATCAAATTTTTCATTATTATTTATACATTTTAAAAAGTCTATCCCTGATGAAAATACATTAACTTTTAAATCAATATCATCATTATTATTCTTTATCTCATTTATGTACTCTTTTATCTTGTTTGCAAATACATAATCGTCATCACAAATAGCTATTTTTAGCATTATAATCTCCATAGATTTAAGAATTTTTATAAACACACTCTTTATTACAATCATTCTATAGTAAACAAAATTTTTTCTCAATATTTTTTATAATAATTTATTAATCAAATTAAAATATTTATTATAAAAATTTTTAAAACAAATATTTAGAATATAAATTCAAAACTATAAATTTCATTTTTTCAGAAAAGTTTTAATATTATACAAAAAAATTAAAAAGATGGGAATTATCCCATCTTAATGTTTGGATTTTTCATCACAAAAATATACAATGGCTTTTGATAAATAACTTGGCATATCTTCACCATAATTTTTAATTAATGTTTGTGAAAAATCAGAATTAAATTCATACACTTCAGCTAAACCTTTAAACATTTCAATTGAACAATCATAAAATTTATTCATCCAATTAAAAAGATTTAAAATTTGAGCTTGTACATCTTCATCATCAAAGCTTTTACTTGAAATGCTATTTGCAATCTTTTCAAAAATTTCATGTCTATCTTTTTGTTCTTTTAAAAAATCTTCCTTCTTCAATGAACTATAATCTATTTTTTCCATAAACCCTTATCACCTATTTATTTAAATTTTTATAATTAATTATAATATACTTTTTAAATAAATACTCAATGTTTTTTTACTTTGACTTACTTCTTTTAAAAAGTGCATAAACACTACTAGCAACTGCGATAAATCCTGAAAATAAAAGAACAATTCCCCATTGTATTAAATTCATAGAAGTAGTCTTAAAAATCTGTTGTAAAAAAGGAACATATATTATGCCTAAAATCATTACAACTGATATAATCACAGATAATAACAAATATTTATTTGACAATAAATTTATCTCAAACAAAGTTCTACTTTCAGATTTACATTCAAAAACATGAATTAACTGAGATAAAACAAGGGTTACAAGAGTCATAGTTCTACAAGTACGAATACTAAATCCCATATAAAGCCCAATAATAAACGTAAAAATTGTACTTATACCAATTAATGTACCTCTAAATAATATTTTTTCCCAAAGCCCCCTTGAGAAAATACTTTCATTTTTAGGTCGAGGTGGCTGACTCATTATACTATCATGAGAATTATCAACACCAAGAGCCAATGCTGGAAGACCATCAGTTGCTAAATTTACAAATAAAATTTGAATTGGCGTAAGTGGATTAGGTAAACTAAACATTGACGCTAAGAACATTGTTAAAACTTCTCCAATATTACATGAAAGAAGATATCTTATGAACTTTCTGATATTCAAATAAATTTTTCTTCCTTCTTCAACTGCAGATACAATGGTACTAAAATTATCATCTAATAAAATCATTGAAGAAGCTTCTTTTGTTACATCAGTTCCTGATATCCCCATAGAAATTCCAATATCAGCTTCTTTTATTGCTGGAGCATCATTAACTCCATCACCAGTCATAGCAACTATATGATTTTTATTTTTAAAAGCTTGTACAATTCTTAATTTATGTTTAGGTGTTACCCTCGCAAAAACTTTTACCGTATTAGTCGCATGCTCTAAAGCTTTATCGGACATATCTTCTATTTCATTCCCTGTTAAAACTTCACTAACTGAATTACAAATATTAAGCTCCTTAGCTATTGCAAAAGCTGTATTTTTATGGTCACCAGTTATCATAACAGTTGTAATTCCAGCCTCTTTACATTTAACAACCGCCTCTTTAGAATCTTTTCTCGGAGGATCTATTATTGCACAAAATCCAACAAAGATAAAATCTTTTTCAACATCATTTATATTTGTTAAATTTTCTTGTTTATATGCTGCCCCAAGACATCTTAAACCCCTTAAAGATAGCATTTCAATTTCTTTTAAAATTTCTCTCTTTTTAGCTTGAGTAAGAGAAACAACATTTCCCCTATGTAAGTAATATTTACTCTTTGAAAGAATTTTTTCTGGCGCTCCTTTAGAAAGTAAAATATTTTCCTTATTAATTGGATCGCGAACAATTACCGTAGCCATCTTTCTATCTGAATCAAATGGTATCTCATTTATTCTCTTATATGAGTTATAATATTTTTCAAGCATTTCAACATCGTTAAAATAATACTCAATAAGTGCTTTTTCCGTTGGGTCTGCTACAATTTGGTCTTTAAAATTTTGCTCACTTTTGTTTATATTAAAGTCATTACATATTACAAAAATCTTCTTTAAAATTTCATTTTTATTTACTTCTTCATTATAATTTTCATAAACTTTTCCATCAAAATAAATTCCTCTAACTGCCATTTTATTTTCTGTTAAAGTTCCTGTCTTATCACTACATATAACAGAAGTGCAACCTAATGTTTCAACTGATGGAAGTTTTCTAACTAAAGCTCTTCTCTTTAACATTTTTGAAACTCCAAGTGCTAAAGCAACAGTAACTATTGCTGGTAATCCTTCAGGTATAGCTGCAACAGCTAAACTTACACCAATTAAAAACATATCAGTTATAGATTGTCCTCTTGCTATTCCTATAACAGTAACAACTGCACAAATTGCTAAACAAATAATAACTAAAACTTTTCCTAAACCTTCCAATCTTTCTTTTAAAGGTGATTTATCTTGATCAATATTTTGAAGCATATTGGCTATTTTACCCATTTCAGTATCCATTCCGATATTTGAAATTTTGGCATACGCTTTTCCTTTTAAAACTGTTGTTCCCATGAAAATATTATTTTCTTTATCTTTAATACTTTTATTAACACCAACCGATTCTCCTGTTAATAAAGACTCATCAACACTCAAGTTTCCATTTATAATTTTTGCATCTGCAGGTATTCTGTCTCCAGACTCAAGAAGTATTAAATCATCAATTGTTAATTCTGAAGCATCAATTATTTTTAAATTTCCATCTCTTATAACTTTTGTTGTGGGAGATGAAAGTTTTTTTAATGATTCTAATGATTTTTCAGTTCTAAATTCTTGAACAAAACCAAGGATAGCATTTATTACAATAATTACAACTATAACTATAGAATCTGCAACATCTCCAAGAATTCCAGAAATAATCGTTGCAAATATTAAAATCCAAATCATTATGTCATTGAATTGAGACAACAAAATAGATAATGCAGAGTTTTTCTTCTTTTCTTTTATTTTATTTTTACCATAATCTTTAATATTTTTTTCAACTTGTTCCTGAGTTAAACCATTTAATCCTATATCTTTCACCAATTTTTCCTCCATCATAATTATTTAGTAAATATATATTTTCTTTTTATTTAAATAATTACTAAAAGAATAAACAAAAAATTTTTTTCAATTTTTAGTAAAATAAAAAAACCTCTAGTAAAAATACTAAAGGTTTTTTAAAATATTTATATTTCACAACTTTATTTTTAAATGGTTTCTAATTTTAATACAAAATTCCTATTTTTTGTGCTATTTGTTTTAACTCATCAGACTTCATCATTTCTTTTACAGTTAATACAATAGCATTCTTAGAATTATTATTTTTCAAATTCTTATTATATTGATTCATCCAATAATTTAATCCCTCATCATCTATCTCTCTTTCAAACGCTTTTTTATATGCATTTTCTAAATATTTTTTCAATTCTTCTTTATTAACATTTAACTGTACAACATTATTTTTTTGAGTACTTGTATTAGAATTAGATACATTACTACTTGAACTAGATGATGTTGTTGAAGATGTATACTTTACACAAATATTACAAGGATCAGATTTACTTGATATTACATCTTTAAGTTGTCCGCTATAAACAGTTTTACTCCTAGATAATGCAGAACAATTTCTACTTAAATGAAATGATTTTCCACTAGGAGTATAATAAACAGTTGGATTACCTAACGCATTAACTATTGATTGTTGAGCTTGTACAATTATTGTTTTATGTTCAAAACCAGAAAAACCTCCAACACCTGTAAAAGAGAATAAAGTAACAGCTATCAATGTTTTCAATAAGAATTTTTTCATTTGCAACCTCACACAATTTAAAAATATTATAAACAACTTATATATTATAAAATTTTCTTAAACCAAATTCTATATTTTAAATATTAACTATTTGTTACTTTAATTAAACTCACATAATCCCTATATAAATTATAATTAAATAAATTAAAGGATAAGGAGTTTTAAAAATGAGTATAACTTTTCGTGAATTTAAACACGCTTTTTCCAATGACAGATCAATATGAAATTTGTCGCGTACATACGCAGAAAACAATTTTAGACTCTATTTAAAATCTAAATCTTCAAACAAAAATGATTATAAATTTAATGAATTTAATCAAGAAGATATGGACGTATTAATCAAACTATATGTATCTGCTTACAATCACATAAGTGACATCATAATTAACAATAAAAACCATAAAAATCTATTGTGCCAAAAAAAAATTTAAGTTTACATACTTAGTATGTAAACTTAAATTAGTTTATATATTAATCTTCATCTTTTTTAAGTAATTTTTGAATAATTGGTTTCAATGCAGAAGTCAACTTCTCGTAACCTTTTAAAGTAAGATGTATTCCATCATGAGTATAAGAATTAATTAAATTTCCTGACTTATCAGATAAATCTTTAAATACATCAACATAAGTTAGATCTTTAAAATGATTTTCAAATTCTTTAAGAGTTTTATTTATCTCTATTATACGAGAATTTTCTCTTCCGCCTCCACCTATTGCATCTTTTCCATATCTTGCCTCATCACATGGCAATATTGATATCAATACTATATTAACCTTTTTAAGAATAATTTTTAACTCAGTTATCACTCTAGCAATATTAAAAATTATTTCTTCATCCCGCTTATTATAATACTCACTCATATCATTCGTACCAACTAACATAACAACTGTTTTAGGATTATGACGTATAACTCCTTGTTTAATGATATAAAACAATCCTTCTGTAGTTATTCCAGATACCCCACAATTAAACAACTTACTTTTAATATCTGGAAAAAATCTATTTAAATCATAATCTCTAATTAACGAATCACCTAAAAAAACAATTTCCTTAGTTTCTCCGTCCCATTGTGTAGAAAGTACACTATTTAAAAAATTTACCATATATTCTTCTATTTGAAATTTTTCATATAAATAATTCTTTGCCACTTAAATTCCTCACAAATATTTAAAATTATTTACATATATATTATTCACTATTTTTTTACAAAATAAATATTTTTAAAAATATATTTATTCAAAAGTTTCCTTTAAGGATTCTTTAATTATATCTTTATAATCTTGTTCGTTCAATTTTATTTCACCAAAACAAATATTTTTCTCCATAAATTGCTCCCCCTTTCATCTAATAATCACATATCCAAAAATCTTATTTTCATTTTCGTAGATTTTATATTATTTTTAAATATATAAATAAATTCTGGTGGCAAATTAATTTTATCGCACCAGAATTTTATATTCTAAAATATTTTAAAATATTATATTATTTTGTATTTTGTGCATAATCTTCCATAATATTAACCGTTGAAGAACAACCAATTCTTGTTGCTCCAGCATCAATCATAATTTTTGCAGAATTTAAATCTTTTATTCCTCCAGATGCTTTAACACCCAAATCATTTCCAACAACTTTCTTCATTAAAATTATATCTTCTTTCTTAGCTCCTGCTTTTGACATTCCAGTTGAAGTCTTAACAAAATCTGCTCCGGCTTCTTTGGATAACTCACATGCTTTAATCTTTTCTTCGTCAGTTAAAAGACAAGTCTCTATTATCACTTTTAAAATTTTATTTCCACAAGCTTTTTTCAAAAGATTAATTTCATTTTTCACATAATCATAATCTTTATCTTTAAGTTTTCCTATGTTTATAACCATATCTATTTCATCAGCATTATCTTTTAAAGCTTGCTCTGTTTCAAATAATTTTGATTCTGTACTCATACTACCTAAAGGAAATCCAACAACAGTACAAACATCTACATCAGTTTCTTTTAAAATTTCTACACATTTTTTTACATAACATGGATTAACACAAACTGAAGCAAAATTATATTTTTTAGCTTCCTCACATAAATTTATAATTTCTTTTTCAGTTGCATCTGCTTTTAAAATTGTATGATCAAAATATTTACTAAACATTATTATCTCCCTTTAATTTGATATTTTTTATTTTTGTAATTATAACATATAATAAAAGTTAAGCGTTATTAATAAAAAAAATATTGAATTACAAAAAATAAAATAATACTATATAAGTATATAATTTTTAGAAAGAGGAGTTTATAAATGGGTTTTAAAGATAAAATAACAGATTATTACACGAAATCTTATCTCAAAAAATACGGAGATAGATTAACTCAAGCTCAAGGAAATGTACTATCAGTTAAAATTGATGTAAAAAGATATTTGTGGATTTTTTATGTACTTACAGCTGTTGTTTTGATTAAACCAGAACGTAGCAAAAATATAATAAAATGTACTTATAAGAAAAAACGATGGTTTAAAAAACCCTTCTTCATAAATATTAATCAAGGACACCTTGTTATAGTTCAAGCCCTAAAAGATAAAAAAGTGAGAGAAAATTTAAAAATATTAAATATAAGAAATTTATCTAACAGACAAGATTTAATTCCCGTTGACCAACCACAACCTAAAAGTTTAACTAAAGTTCAAAGAGTTCGTAAATAATTTTAAAAAGCAAGAGAAGATTTTAAAAATCAAACTCTTGCTTTTTGTTTTTAAAACTTATCCAACTTTATTTTTCAATCGTAATCTATCTGCAACCATTGCAATGAACTCAGAATTTGTTGGTTTTCCTTTTTCATTATGTATTGTATATCCGAAGATTTTATTTATACTTTCAATCTGCCCTCTACTCCAAGCAACTTCTATAGCATGTCTAATAGCTCTCTCAACTCTACTAGAAGTTGTATTATATCTTCTCGCAATTGACGGATACAATTCTTTAGTAACCGCAGACAACAATTCTATATCATTAACAACCATCGAAATCGCTTCTCTTAAATAAAAATATCCCTTTATATGAGCTGGAACTCCAATCTCATGTATAATACTTGTAATTTCACTTTCCAAATCCATAGACTCTATCTCTTTAGGAGAATTTTCTAAATCTTGATTTGAAGATTTAACAACACACTCTTCTTTATGAACAAAATATTTTTGATCAGATGCAATATTAAACATTTGTCTTATTCTTTTAATAAAAACATCCATATCAAAAGGTTTAAGGACATAGTAATCAACACCTAATTTAATAGCATTCTGTGTAATTTTATCTTGTCCAACAGCTGATAATACAATAACTTTAGGAGCTAATTCTGAGTCTTTATTTAAATTTAATTTTTCCAAAACACCTAAGCCATCTAGATGCGGCATTATTATATCTAGTATAACTAAATCAGGTTTATTTTCGTCTATAAACTTTAATGCCTCAATACCATTTTTAGCAATACCAACAACATTAAAACCCTCTTGATTATTTAGATAATCTTTTAAAATTATACAAAATTCATCATTATCATCAGCAATTAAAATTTTTATATTCTTATCTTCCAATGTTTTTCGCTCCTTTAAAAAATTCGCCTCTTTTAATCTACTTTAAATTGTTCGACAAAAGATAAAAATATCCTTTTATTTAATATTTTTTTCTAAAAATAAAACTACATTAACTTAGTTAATGTAGTTTTATTAATCGAAAATTTTACTTTCTTTAAGCATCCATTCTATATATATACCATATCCTGTGTCTGGTTTATTAACTAACACATGTGTAACAGCTCCAACTAGTTTATTATTTTGTATTATAGGACTACCACTCATACCTTGAACAATACCTCCAGTCTTTTCTAAAAGCTCCTCATCTACAACTTTTATAATCATACTTTTAGAACTAGGATTGTCTTGTTGTAGTAATTTTTCTATTACTACATCATACATTTTAGGTTCATCGTTATCAATTGTAGAAATTATTTTAGCTGGACCTTCCTGTATTTCATTTTTCAATGCTATACTCAATTTTTCACCATAAAAATTTTCTAAACTATATTCTCCAAATATACCGTATTTAGTATTGTGTTTAACACTACCTAATTTTATATCATCGTTTATAAAAACACCTTTTAATTCACCTGGATTTCCTTTTTCTCCTCGTTTAACATTTACTATAGATGAATTAACAATGTTCCCCTTACTTATTTTTATTATGTCTCCAGTATCAACATCAGTTATAGGATGACCCAACGCTCCATAAAGTCCTGTTTCTGGATCAATAAAAGTTACAGTTCCAATACCAGCTGTCGAATCTCTAACCCACAAACCAATTTTATTTTTTCCATCAGATGTTTTTACAGGCTTTACTTTTTTATATAAAATTTTTCCATCTCTTTCTATTTTTACATCTAATTCATCTAACTTTAGAGAATTTAAAGTTTCAGCTAAAAATTCAGATGAATTTATTTCTATTTCATTTATAGCTAGTATAACATCGCCTAAATTTATACCACTTTCTTTGGAAGGACTGTATGGTTTTTGTTCTT
Organism: Candidatus Arthromitus sp. SFB-turkey; assembly: GCF_001655775.1. GTDB lineage: Bacteria > Bacillota > Clostridia > Clostridiales > Clostridiaceae > Dwaynesavagella > Dwaynesavagella gallinarum. The sequence continues at coordinate 29,085 of NZ_LXFF01000024.1, read as the reverse complement.
CATTTTCTATATCAGAAAATCCAACAACAAGTGGTCCATTAGTTTGAAGTTTTATTCCAACAACATTACCTCCAGGATACAATTGAATTTCTTTAGGAATTGCCATAACCTCAACAGTTTTAATCTTAAATCCTAAGAATTCAGCATCATACTCTGATATGTTATCGTATATTTTTTTTAAAGTATAATTTATTATTCCTTTATTTGATTCTAAATTATTTCCATCTCTTAAAAATACAACCTCTGGAATACTAATAAAAACAGAGGAAATATACAAAAACAATACTAATATAGGAGTAAATATTGCGAAAATTTTAATAAAATTTTTCATCCGCATTTTAATTCCTCCTCTTCACAAGAACATATTAAAACAAACAAAAAAAATCATGAGCAAATATACTCATGATTTATTGTTTCATTTTAAATATATTTTATTCTATCAATTTTTTATTACCAATAAGTTCCTTTGCACTTATAAAAGCACTTTCTGTGACATTCTCTCCACCAATCATTTTTGCTATCTCATTTATTTTTTCATCAAAATTTATAATTTTAACTTCTGTATAAGTTTTTTCGTTTTCAATTTTTTTCGTTGCTACATAATGATTATCTGAAAGACTAGCAATTTGCGGTAAATGTGTTATACAAAAAACTTGACATCGTGATGATAAATAATACATTTTTTCTCCAACTTTTTGTGCTATCTTACCACTAACTCCCGTATCAATTTCATCAAATATAATTCCTGAAATAGGTTCATTTCCTAAAAATACTATTTTAAGAGCAAGCATTATTCTAGATAATTCTCCGCCCGATACAATCTTTGATAAATTTTTTAAAGGCTCTCCCTTATTAGTCGATATAAAAAAATTAACGTTATCATTACCAAGTAAACCAAATTCAGAATCTTTAGTTATATCGATCTTAAAAACAATATTTTCCATTCCCATATAATTAAGCTCAGAAATAATTTCTTCTTCAATACGCTTAGAATATTTTTCACGAATATCACTTATTTTATTTGCTTCAAAACACAATTCATCATATAAATTTTTCTCTTGATTCTGTAAATTTTTCAATATACTTTCTTGATTTAAAACTTCATCCAAGTAAATATGTAATTCTTCATTATAATCAATAAGATCTTTAACCGTGGCTTTATTAAACTTTTTCTTCAAAGAATTTATAAAATATATTCTAGAATTTATATTATCAAATTCATTTAAATCAAAATGAATATTATCTCCAATAGACTTTACATCATCAAAAATACTTTCCAAATCATAATAAATACTTTCTAACCTATCAACTATATTTTTAACATCATCTAAAATATAATCAACGGTCTTTAAAGATTTAATAACATTCATCAAATTTGTATTTATTGAATTCTCTTCTTTATACTTTAAATTGTCCATCGATTGATTAATTATTTTACTTATTTTCTCACTATTATTTAACAATTTAATTTTAGATTCTAATTCTTCATCTTCTTCCACAATAAGATTTGCTTTATCCAATTCATTAATTTGAAATTTTACATAATCTATATAACTCTCATTTAACTTACTATTTTTTATTTCATCTATTTTAGATTTAACAAAAATCCATTCTTTATAAATTTTTAAATAACTATCAAAATTTATATTACTTCCTATATACTTATCTAAATAATTAATGTGTTTACTGTTATTCAACAACTCATAATTTTGATGTTGAGTATGAATATCCATCAAATATTTTGAAATCAATTTTAAAATATTGTTTGTAACAGTTTTCCCATTTATCCTTACAATACTTTTTCCATTTAAATATCCTTCACGTCTTATAAATAAATAATCATCTATGCTAATACCATTTTCCTCAAGAATCTTATTTATTTTTTCATGATCTATATCAAAAACTGCTTCAACTACGGTTTTCTCTTCTCCATTTCTTACAATATTTTTGTTAAATTTAAAACCTAATATAAAACAAATAGCATCAATTAATATAGATTTTCCGGATCCTGTTTCTCCTGAAATTACAGTAAAACCTTTTTTAAATTCCAAATTAAGATTATCTATTAAAGCAAAATTTTCTATTTTCATTTCCTTTAACATTTAAATTCACCTAACTTTTTATAAGTTTATTTATTTTATTTTGTATATAGTTAAGTGAATTTTCATTTCTAACAAGAACAAAAATAGTATTATCTCCTGCAATATTTCCTGCAATATCTTCTAAATTTAATGAATCTATAACTTCTCCAACAACAGACGCTGCTCCTGGAAGTGTTCTTATAACTAAAATTTTATCTATAGTTTCCATAGATAAAATACTACTAGCAATTATGTTTTTATATCTCTCTATCTTCTTAGCTTCTTCAAGTTCTCTATTACTCAAAATTCCATATTTATATGTACCCGAACTTGTTGAAACCTTTATAAGTTTTAAAAGTTTTATATCTCTCGAAACCGTTGCTTGAGTTACATCAAAACCTGCAATTCTTAATTCATCAGCCAATTCTTCTTGAGTTTCTATATCTTTATTAGTTATGATATCTATTATTTTCTCATGCCGTTTATTCTTCAACATATCAGTATTTCTCCTTGTAGATTTAAATTCTGTTAATTAATTTTTCTCTTAGAACACTATAATAATCATAAAAATCAAATCTAACAATTGAACAACTTTTTTCAAATTTACAAATTTTAAGAAGTTGTTTTCCTAAAAGCATTTCCTGTCTTTGACCATCTACAACAACATAACAATTATCATCAATGCCATCAATCTCTAATTTTATTGTACTTTCTGAACCAATAACTAAACTTTTGGCATTCAAAGAATGTGGACAAATCGGTGTTATAATTATAGATTCAATACTCGGTAATACTATAGGACCACCTGCTGACAAAGAATACGCTGTAGAACCAGTTGGAGTTGCAATTATTAAACCATCACCTGAAAAAGTACTATAATATTTATCATCTATAAAAATTTTAAATTTTAATAATCTAGACATAGGTAATTTCATTACAACAATATCATTTAGCGCAACATACTTTTTCACACAATCATCCGCATCCATAAATGCACTAAGCATAATCCTTTTTTCAATATAATAATTATTATTTTTTATAAACTCTACTGCTTCACCTATATCATTTATCTCTATACTAGCTAGAAAACCTAAAGTTCCATAATTAACTCCAACTATTGGAACTTGATGGTCTTTAAGAATCCTAACATTCCTTAAAATCGTTCCATCTCCTCCAATAATAAACAAAAATGATAATGTATGCTTTTCCTTTTCAAGATCAATTCCATCCAAAAATATTTTTACTTTACAATCAGGAATTTTATTTTTTAATGTTACCCATATCTTCTTCAAAATTGTTTCATAGTTAGCTTTTGAAGTATTAACAGATATGCCAAATATCATAAAATTTCTCCTTAACTAAAATTCTGATTTTCATGTGAAAGTTCTACAATATTCCAAATATAATTTTCATCAATAAAATCATTTTTAGATCCAACACTCAAATGCACAAGAAACTCTATATTGCCATTTCCACCACGTATGGGAGAATATGACAATCCTAAAATTCCAAACTTATTTAATCTTAAAAAATTTAAAATCTTATCAATAACCTCAAAATGAATTTCTTTATCTTTAACAATTCCTTTTTTATTTACTTTTCCTTTTCCAGCTTCAAATTGTGGTTTTATTAAAGCTACAATTTCACCATCTGATTTTAAAAAACTTCTAACTTTACCGAGTATTTTTTCCAAAGAAATAAATGATACGTCAATACAAGAGAAATCACCTTTAACATCAAAAAAATCCTCATCAACATATCTAACATTTGTTCTCTCTAAAACAACAACTCGTTCATCAATACGAAGTCTATAATCAAGTTGTCCATAACCAACATCAATGGCAAATATTTTTGAGGCTCCTTCTTTTAGCATACAGTCAGTAAATCCACCTGTAGATGCTCCAATATCAAAACAAATTTTATTTTTTAAATCTATACCAAATTCATCAATGGCCTTTTTTAACTTAACACCCGCACGACTAACATATAAATTTTCTTTCTTACCAATAATTTCTATCTTAACATTTTCATCTAATTTTTCACCCGGTTTAAAAACCTTAATCCCATCAACTAAAACATTTCCACACATAATATTTGTTCTAGAAATTTGTCTAGAATTAAAAAAACCTCTATCGGTTAAAATTAAATCTAATCTTTTCTTTTCACCCATAAATTATCAAAATTTCCTATTTAACATAAATTTCGTAAATTCAACTAAGTTAGTTACATCTCTATCTAAAGAATTAAGTATATTTAATGCCTTATTATTTAAATCTTCACAAATCTTCTTGCATTCTTCAATTCCATATAAATCAACATAAGTAAATTTGTTATTTTTTTCATCACTGTTAGCAGTCTTTCCTAGTGTTGAGGTATCTGATGTTTTATCTAAAATGTCATCAATTATTTGAAAAACAATTCCTATGTAATATCCGTACCTTGAAAGTTTATTTATTTCATCATCACTAGCATCTCCCATATAAGCTGCAGCCAACACACAAGCTTTTATAAGTGATGCAGTTTTATTTTTATTTATATAATTTAATGTTTCTTCATCAAGTTCTCTTCCTTTTGTTATAATATCTACAACTTGACCACCAATCATACCATCACAATCAACACTTTTTGCAATTATAAAACTTGCATACAAAGCGTTAATTCCATTTTTTATGGAATACTCTAGCATACTTTTAAATGCTTCTGTTAAAAGTCCATCTCCTGCAAGCAATGCAATTGCTTCACTAAATTTTATATGATTTGTTAAATTTCCCCTTCTTAACATATCATTGTCCATACTTGGTAAATCATCATGTATAAGAGAATAGGTATGTATCATTTCAATATAACAAGAAAAGGGAATTACGTCTCTATAATTTTCTTTAAATAGAGAATATGTATACAAAAATAAAATTGGTCTAATCCTTTTTCCACCCATGTTCAAACTATAATTCATTGATTCATATATAATTTTATTTAACCCTTGTTTTTCAGAAAAAATTTTGTTTATCTCATAATCAACTTCTTGTTTTAAATAATCAAAATTCATATTTCAATCTCCCTTAAAAGACGACTCTATATACTCAACCTTACCTTCTAACTCTTTGATAAATCCGCTTAATTCATTACAAAGTTCAACGCCACATTTATACTTTTCAAATACAGCCTCAAGTGATAAATCACCTTTATCAAGTTCTTTTACAATTTTGTCTAACAAACTTAATTTTTGTTCAAATGTTAAATTTTCTATCTTTCTCAACTCTTTTCTTTCAAAAATTTACCTTTTACTTTTCCATCTTTAAAAATTAAAGAAATTTCCTGAGAATTTTTAATTTGCTTAGCCTTCTTTATAAAATTTGACTCTTCATCACAAATCAATACAAATCCCTTTTCTAAAATCTGATTAAAATCATTTTTTTCAAGATTTATTTTCAAATCATTTAATTTGTTTTTACTTTCCATAATTTTATTTTTAACGATACTATTTAACCTAACAAACAAATTGCTAATTAAAAATTTTTTATCTCTTAAAATATTCAAAGGAGAATACTTGTTTATACAAACTTTACTTTCAAAAATTTTATTTTTCAAAACATCTATGTAATTTTTAAAATTTTTATCTAATCTGTTTCTACAATCATCTATTAAAAAAATAATTGAATCAAAATCTGGTATACAAATTTCAGCTGCTGCTGTTGGTGTAGATGCTCTTAAATCACTAACAAAATCACAAATCGTTACATCTGTTTCATGTCCAACTCCACTTACTATTGGAATTTTTGATTTATAAATTTCTTCAGCTAAAATTTCATTATTAAATGCCCATAAATCTTCTATTGAACCTCCACCCCGTGCAATAATTATAACATCAACATTATTTTCAATATTAAAATATCTGATACCTTGTACAATATCTTTATAAGCTTCATTCCCTTGAACTAAAGAATTAAAAACTTTTATATTTACAAATCTATTTTTTCGTTTAGATACATTTAAGATATCTTGTATAACTGCACCTGTCGCAGAGGTAATCACACCGATATTAAAACAAATTTTAGGTATTGGTTTTTTATGTAATTCATTAAAATATCCTTTTTGTTCAAGATTCTTTTTAAGAATTTCAAATTGTTTATATAATTCACCTATACCTTGCTTCTCAATCATGTAACAAACTATTTGATATGTTCCTTCTCTATCATAAACCGAAATTTTACCAACAATATTTATATTTTCCCCATCTTTAATTTCAAAATCTAAATTCTCAACATACCTACTAAACATAATACAATTTATTTTGCACGTATCATCCTTTAAAGAAAAATAAATATTACCATTGCTATGATATTTTAAATTTGAAACTTCTCCTTCAACATTCACATTAGAAAGAATTATATCGCTTTCCAAACTAAGCTTTATATAATTAGTTAAAGACGTTACACTAAACTTTTTTAATTTCATAAAATTAATTTTCCTCTACTTGAACATCCTTTATAGAATTTAAAACTCCATTTATATATGAAGAAGATTTATCACCGCTATATTTTTTGCTAAGATTCACAGCTTCATTTATTGCAATTCTTGGGTCTAAAGATTTAAAACACATTTCATATGTAGCCAATCTAAGAATTGATAAATCAACTTTAGATAATCTTTCTAATTTCCATTTTTTTAAATTTTGTTGAATTAAATCATCAATTTTAAGTTGATTAAACTTTATACCATTTAAAATTTCTAAACAATATTCTTTGTTTAAAAATTTAACATCAATTTCATAATCATTTTCTTTAAGTTCTGATTCAAACTCATTTATAATTTCTTCGTAATCATCCATTTTATTCTCATAAAAATTCAACCCAAAAATAATTTGAAAAACTAATTCTCTTGATTTACTTCTATAACCATTCATAATAATTCCAAAACTAAGTTAATTTAATACCATTAACTTTACTCCTAAATTTTTAAAAACTATGTTTTAAATTATATCATAAAAATAATCATTTACAAAAACAGCAAACAAAAAAATGCGAAAGATAAAATCTTTCGCATTTTTTTAAAGTACAAAGCTAATTAACATAAGTGAATATCCTACAAAAATTACATTTGATATAATTCCTAGGATATTTAATACTTTTTCCTTATTTTTAATCAAATTGAACACAGCAAGTATAAGTCCTATAACTGACAAAACTACAAAATACATCATGTTTATAGAATAAGTTTGTACAATTTTGTTTCCCACTTGAGTGAACATTAAAAAGTTTGAAACAATACCAATAATTAAGCTTATAATTCCTAATGCATATTTCATAAAAATTCCTCCTCAAAGAATTTATATTTATTATTATCGACCATTATACAAAATTTTTAAAAATAAATATTCACCTTCCAGATATTACATAAAAAATAAAAATATATCAAAATTAATTACTTTATTTAAAAATCAAACTCGCTCTATTATTTCATTCTTTGGCAATCTTGATTTTGAAAGAGATTTATTAAAATCATCTTCTCTATGATATCCAACCGCAACTATAATTGAAGACGCAAAGCCTTTTTCACGAAGTAAAAATTCTTCATCAATTATCTTATTATTAAATCCTTCCATCGCAAGGGTATCCAATCCCATCGCTGCTGCTCCTAAAAGAAAATGTCCTAAATTTAAATACAATTGTTTATCCGTCCAAACATTAAAATCTTTTAATACTTCTTTATGTAAATTAACAAACATACTTCTAACTTCATGAGCACGAGTTTTAAAATCTGGTTTAATAAATCTTTTATCTTTATCTTCCACGTCAACTAAATGGAGAAGATAATCTTCATTAACATCAAGTCTTCGTGAAAAAATAACAACAGCACTTGCATCAAAAATTTTATCTCTATTATAATGAAAAATCTCCATTAGTTGCCTTTGCAATTTTTAAAATATCCAAATAAACACCCCGTTTTTTAAAAATAATTATTTATTATACAAATTCATTTTAAATTAATCAATTTGATTGATTACATATTTTTTTATATAATCAATCTGTTAATATCGAAAAAATATTAAAAAATTTTAAATATATAAAAAACATTTGGGTATATATATTATTAAAAATAAAATTTAGACCTTGAAAGTAGTGTGATGTAATGATTTATACAGTTACATTAAATCCTTCTATAGATCACGTTATTGAAATGAATGAATTACAAGAAGGAATAGTTAATAAAGTAAATATCGAAAACTTTTATGCAGGTGGAAAAGGAATTAATGTTTCGAAAATTTTAAAGGAACATGGAGTTGAAAATATTGCTTTAGGATTTATAAGTGGTTTCACCGGTGAATTCATTAAAAATAATTTAGAGCAATGCGGAATTAAAAATGATTTTATCAATGTTTTGAATGGATATTCTCGTATTAATATGAAAATTAAAACCAATGAAAATGAGACAGAAATTAATGGATTAGGACCTTCAATCTCATCTTCAAATATTAAAGATCTATTTAATCAACTTGAAAAACTTTCTTCAAATGATATTTTAGTTTTAGCAGGAAGTATTCCTCCATCACTATCAGATAATTTTTACGAAGAAATTATGAAGCAATTAAGTACTAAAAACGTCAAAATTATTGTTGATGCAAGAAACAATCTCTTATTAAATGTTCTAAAGTATCGTCCATTTCTAATCAAACCAAATCACAATGAAATTTCCGAGATTTTTAACAAAGAAATTAAAACAATTGATGAATTAATTTTCCACGGAAACAAACTTAAAGAAATGGGAGCTCAAAATGTTTTAATTTCAATGGGTGGAGATGGAGCAATTTTGATTACAGAGTCAAATGAAATTTACAGAAGCAATATTCCGAAAGGAACTTTAAAAAATTCAGTTGGATCAGGTGACTCTATGGTTGGTGGTTTCATAACTGGATATTTAAAAACAAATGATTATAAAGAAGCATTAAAGCTTGGAGCTGCAAGTGGAAGTGCTACCGCATACTCAGACGATCTTGCCAAAATTTCTTTCATTAATGAATTGTCTAGCCAAATTCAAATTACAAAACTTTAGGAGGTAACAATGAGAATAATAGATTTATTAGACAAAAAATCCATAAATCTTAATCTGAAATCTACTGATAAAACATCTGTTATTAATGAGCTAGTTGACTTAGTAGACGCAAGTGGAAATCTTAATAACAAAAACGAATATAAACAAGAAATTCTTGCTCGAGAATCAAAAAGCACTACAGGAATTGGTGAAGGAATTGCAATACCTCACGCAAAAACAAAAGCTGTTAAGAAAACTTGTCTTGCATCTGGAGTTAGTAAAACTGGAATAGATTATGATTCTCTTGATGGAGCACTATCAAATTTATTTTTCATGATTGCTGCACCAGATGGAGCTAACGACACTCACTTAGAAGTTCTTTCTAGATTATCAACAATTTTAATGGACGAAAATTTTCGTAGCTCATTAATAAATGCAAGCTCTGCTGATGAATTTTTATCACTGATTGATAAAACAGAATCTGAAAAATTTCCTGAAGAAGCTAAACAAAATGATTCAAAAGAAGTTTCAAAATTTCCTCGCATCTTAGCTGTAACCGCTTGCCCAACTGGAATCGCTCATACATTTATGGCGGCAGAAGCTTTAAACAAGAAAGCTTCAGAAATGGGAATCTCAATCAAAGTTGAGACTAACGGTTCTGCTGGAGCAAAAAATGTTTTAACAAAAGAAGAAATTGAAAATTGTGATGCTATAATCGTGGCTGCTGACAAAAAAGTCAACATGGCAAGATTTAATGGTAAAAAAGTTATTCAAACAAAAGTCGCTGATGGAATTCATAAAACAGAAGAGCTAATTAATCGTGCATTAAATGGAGATGCTCCTGTTTATCATTCTTCTGAGTCAGAAAATTCTTCCAATGAAAATTCAAACGAAACGGTTGGACGTCAAATTTACAAACATTTGATGAATGGTGTTTCTAATATGCTACCATTTGTTGTAGCTGGAGGAATTTTAATTGCTTTAGCATTCCTATTTGATAATTATGAAATCAATCCTAGCAACTTTGGATCAAACACTCCACTTGCTGCCTTCTTTAAATCTGTTGGAGATGCAGCTTTTGGATTTTTATTACCTGTACTTGCTGGTTTCATCGCTGTAAGTATCGCTGATAGACCTGCTATGGTTGTAGGTTTTGTTGGTGGATTTCTTGCAAATTCTGGTGGTGCTGGATTTTTAGGAGCATTACTTGCTGGTTTCATTGCTGGATATTTAGTTCTTTTACTTAAAAAAGTTTTCAGCACCCTTCCTCAATCTCTTGAAGGAATTAAACCAGTTTTACTTTACCCATTGTTTGGTACATTATTAATCGGCGTAATTATGAAATTTGCAATAAACCCTCCTGTTGCTGCTGCAAATAACGCGTTAATTGGATTTTTAAATTCTCTTGGAACAAGTTCAAAAGTTTTACTTGGAATTGTTGTAGCTGGAATGATGGCAATTGATATGGGTGGTCCAATAAACAAAGCAGCTTATGTGTTTGGTATTGCTTCACTTGAGTCTGGGAATTTTGGAATAATGGCTGCTGTAATGGCTGGTGGAATGGTTCCTCCTCTAGTAATTGCATTATCAACAACGTTCTTTAAAAATCGTTTCACAAAAGAACAACAAGACGCTGGAAAAGTTAACTATATAATGGGACTATCATTCATTACAGAAGGAGCAATTCCTTTCGCTGCAGCTGATCCATTAAAAGTTATACCTTCTTGTGCAATTGGATCTGCAGTTGCTGGAGCATTAACAATGATTTTTGATTGTACACTTAGAGCTCCTCATGGAGGAATTTTTGTTTTACCAATCATAGGTAACTGGCCAATGTATTTAGTTTCTATAATTGTTGGAGCTATAGTTGGAGCTATTATCTTAGGATTTTTAAAACGTCCTGTGAAATAAATCAAAAAGACTACGTAATTTTACGTAGTCTTTTTTTATAAAACTATTTTTCCGTCAACAATATTTAAAATATAATCAGCACTCTCATCAAATTCAGGTGAATGAGTTATAGCAATTATTGAAACTTTTCCTTTCAAACTCAAAATATATTTTGTTAAACTATCAATACTTTCTTTATCAAGATTTGTGAAAGGTTCGTCCAAAATAATTACACTACTATCTCTTGAAAGAACTCTAAGAAGATTTAATTTTTGTTGTTCCCCAAAACTTAGATTACGACTTTTGTCATCAATAATTTTGTTTCTGAAATCAATATTTAAAACTTCAAATAAATTCTCCTTAGATTTTTCATTGAATAAATTTTCTTCCAAAGACCCATGAACCAATAAAATTGGATAGCTTAAATACGAACTTTTCTGGAGAGATGAATCTAAACTTATATCTCCCTCAAAAGATTCAGGATCTGAAAATCCTGTAATGAAATTTACAAACATAGATTTTCCAGAACCATTTTCTCCTTTAACTACAACCAAACTATTTTTTGTAATTTTCAAATCATCAACTGTGAACAACAACTTGTCCTTATCACCTGTTGTAAAGAATTTTCCGTTTTTAATACATATCAACTCTTCTTGATCTTTATAATATTTTTCAAATCCTGATTTCTCCGAAGAAAGTTTTATAAAATCTCGTATACGTTCAATATGAGCTTTGTTAACTGACTTATAAATTAAAATTTGAAAACATGTATTAAGAGGCGATTGCAAAAGATTTGAAAATTGAAACATTAAAATAATTGTCCCTAAACTAATTTGTTTTTTGTAAAACAAATATGATGATAAAGCTAAAGTTAAAATCTGTAAAACTCCAGATAAAATAATTGGTATTTCTTGAGACACCGTTTCAAAAAACTTATACTTTGTTACAAAATCAAGATACTTATTACTTTTTTCATGATAAGATTTATTATAAAATTCATCAGCTCTAGAAATATTAATAGACTTTTTATCTGTTACAATTTGTTTTGTACCACTTAAAAAATTATCCTGCGTTGGTAATCCATTCTTTTGAAGTTCCGATATACGTTTACTCGGAGCATGAATCATAACATAAAACAATGGAATGTAAATCAAAAACACAATTGCAAAAATTGGATTTATAAATCCAGATACAACTATTAAAATTATTACACAAAAAATATTTCCTATTAAATTCGTATTAATTTCTGAAAAAATAGTTGCAAAGGTGAATGATGATGAAGTTACCAAATTAATATAATGTCCTGAATCCTTTGCTTGGTAAAATTTTTGTGGTAATTTTAAAACTCCTTCCATTATTTCTTGAGAAATATCAATAGATTTTTGTAATTGAATATTTAATGGAAACCATTTTACAAATAACAAAGTACATATTAATGATAAAATTGTTAAAACAAACAGCCCCACAATATAAAAAACGTTTTCTCTTCCGCTAAATTTTCCACTTCCCAAAACATCTATAAATTTTCCTAAAAGCACACTTGTTATAATTGATAGAATCATCGTAAAACAAATTCCAATTATAAGCCGAATGTGCCTTAAATTTATTTCAAATAATTTACCTGAAAACTTAGTATTTTTCACACAAATTCACCTCTCTTTTGACAAAATAGTAACATAAACCAAATTTTAATACAAATAAAAAAGAGAGGTTTAAACCTCTCTTTTCAAACGCCTATTTTTAATTTCTCCTAATACTAACATAATTGATAACACAAATAATGCTAATACTACACATGGTGACAACTCCTTTAATCCTACAAACCAAAAAATCAAACAACATAAACTCAATATAATATGTGATTTAATGGCTCTTTTTCTGAAAACAACCCTTTCAATATTATCAAGAGGCTTATTTTCATCTTCTACAGGAGATAATTTAAAAATTACTATACTTGAAACAGCATAAATCAACAAATAAAGTAATCCATTTAAAGGAATTATTTTAATTAAAAATAAGACTGCTATAATCATCATTAAAGAAAATACATAACACATTTTTGGAGTTCTTGCATGATATCCTCCAGCATACGGACGTATCATCATATAAAATACAGTAAATGCTATACTTTGCCAAACCATTCCAAAAATCCAGCCTACAATTATTACAGTTAAAAAATTATATAAATAAACAATTAACTGATTTAATCCATACGCATAAATTTCTCTACGTTTTTCTTCAATAATATTGTTTTTAATAAGAAACTCTGTAAAATTATTAATAACCTTCATTATTAAAATCTACGAAGATCCTTTGCTCCCTCAGGTAATTCTGGTTGATGTATAAATCCAACACAAGTTGTATTAACATTAAAAGCAGTTACTACAAATGATAAACTCGCAACTATAGTTCCTAATTTTACAAATAATGAATTTAAACATAATTTTTTCATAAAAATCTCCTAAATATAAAATTTTAAAAATCATTTTATATTTATTAGATTAATCTAACTTTTATTACTAAACTTTCACATCATAAAGTAACACATACGTTTCAAAATTACTTTTACTAAATTTTATTTCTAAAACTCCTTTATACTTATCAACAATTTCTTTAACACTCAAAAGTCCTAATCCATAATTATGAAATTTTCTTTTCTTATTAAATATTTTTGCTCCTTTTTTCATCAATTTTGTTTCATTAAATGAATTTTTTATATTCAAAATAATTGTTCCTTTAACATATTTAATTTTTACATTTATGTATTTTTCTTCATTTTTCAAAGTGGACTTTACTCCTGAAATTGCATTATCCATTAAATTTCCAATAATAATTATCAAGTCATTTAAATTTATCCTCAAATTTTCTTCAATAGAAACATCAAAAGTCAATTTAACCTCTTCATATATATTATTAATTTTAAAATTTAGCATAGAATTTATAACATAATTATTAGAATTTATATACTTTTTAAAATCAATTCCATCTCCAAAAATTTCTACTTCTCTTTTATAATTTTTAAGCTTATCATTTAAAAACTTATCTAAAAAACTTTTATACATACCATAAATAAAATTACAATACTTAAAAGTAAATATATTTAAAAAAAGTAATACTAAATTTAATATAATTATCAAATAAATATTATTTAAAAAAATAGAACCAATGATAATTAAGCATATTGATATAAATGGAAAAAATATAAAAAAAGAACAATATCTATTCAAAAAAATAATATCCATTTTTCTAAAATTTATTTTTTTTATATACATAAAATTATATACAACTACATATATAACACTATTAATAATTAATGAAATCATATTTCTATAATTATCTAAATTAACATCATAAAATCTATTAAAATTAATCAAAATTACTACACTTGCTTCTACGGAAAACAATATCAAATATATTATAAAAGCTACGGCAATACTTTTATTTAAATTTATACAATCGTAAGTCAAAGTAAATAAAAAAATACATAATATATTAAAACTTACAGTTATAACCGGATTACCAAAATTCAAAAATACAAGCGTTATTAAAACAAAATATAAACTATAAATACAAAATTCAATATATTTATTTACTCTACATTTTTCATAAAACAGATACATGAATTTATTGATAATATATGTTAAAAAAATATTACTCAATAAATATACAAGAATATATAAATCCAAAATAATCACCCCTTTTTATAACGCTTTATACACTAATAATAATAAAGTTGTAAACAAAAAAACAAGTACAAATATTAATTTGTACTTGTTTTGCTATATATTTGTCAAAAATTATATTTATCTATTTTTTTAATTAATCTTTCTTTCTAAATTTAAATTTCTGCCAAGGTTTTATATAGTCTAATAAAAATATTTCATTATCACAAACTTTTCCCACAACGTTAGACATTCCCGTATTTTTCATTTCCTTTAATGCAATTTGTAATTCTCCAGCATAATGACCATACTTACTACTTTCAATTACAATATCACCTCGTTTAATAATTTCAGGTGCATTAAATAATTTAAATTCATATCCTTTATATTTCAATCTACTTTGAGTAGAACGAATCATATTTTCACTTTTATCTCCACGATTAAAATGTAATTCTTTAAATACAATATCATTTTCAACTTCTGGTACATCTTTCTTCATTTCAACATCAAAAGTTATTAATCGCATATCTAAATTTTTTAAAGAATTTAATTCTTCATAACTTGGATAACAATTTGAAATTAAAATATCATCAATACAATCAATAGCTAAAAAATGTTTAATCTGAACATCTAAAGGAAGAAATCTATGCATCTCTAAAGTTGGCAACCCTTGAGTAACAGGCCATGGACCAAATGTATTTTTATTTTGACTTGTAACAAATGCAGCTGTTTTAATTCCATATTTTAAAAAACGCTCAGTGCACTTAATAAAATAATCTAAATTTAAACCACTATAAATATGTGGATAAAAATTATGACATCCATACAAATTATAACGATTTGGCATATAATCCATAATTGTATCAATTGTATGAACATTATTACTCATATTGATTTCAATTTTTAAATTATATTTATTAAATGTCATAATAGCTTCTTCATTGCCAGTAAATCCTATATCTAAACGAACACCATCAGCATTAATTTCATCAAAAAACTCAAGCTCATTATAACTTATACCTAAATTTGAAAATATATTTGGTGCTACATCAACAATTACCTCAAATCCTTTTGATTTAGCATATTTATTTATTTCAATAAAATCTTTTTTAATTTCATCTTTACTCTTATTAACCGATAACAAACATGAAAAAATACGTGAAAAACCCATTTCCGAAGACAAATCTATATAATCTAAAATTTCTTTCTTACTAGATTTTTCAGGATAAATTGAAATTCCTAATCTTTTCATTTTCTAAAACATCCTTTATAATTATTTTTTGTAATCCTTTACATAAATTTTAAAACAACCCCTTAACACATACAAGTATAACATAAAAATCTATCAATTTAAAACAAAATAGTCGTACTATTTTTTCAATAATACGACTACAAAATCAAGATTTTTTATGTTTCAATTTTTCTATATAAGATACAATAATTTCAAAAATTTCTTCCTTAGATTTTTCTATAACCTTACAATTTTTATACATATCATATCCACATGCTCCACTGGCTCTATAACTATTCATACATATTTTATAGATTTGTGAATTTTCAATAGGATTTCCATTAACTTTTATATTCGAAATACGTTCTCCAATATTTTTTTCATAGGAAATATCATATTCAACTCCAAGAAAATAATCAAAGTTATAATGCTCAATCTTAGGTTTCAAAAATCTTTCCGATATACATATATTTCCATCTTTAATATCAAAATATTCTGCCATACGCTCTAGAGCATCTTTTAAATTTTTTCCTGTAATTTCTAAAACCACCAAAGTATTTGGAAATGGATATGTCAAAAGAACATCTCTAATACGAACTTCTTTAGGAAATCCAGTTACTTTATTCGCAAAGCTTGTACAAGAAATATCTGCTCTACTAAATTCTATTTGTATTTTATTTATAAAATCTGCAAGCTCTGAACCATTAACGGCCATTTCTAAATGACTCTTAGGAAAAAGTTCTTTATCTAAATATCCAACTACATTATCCAACCAATTTTGTACACTATCTTCCTCATCTCTAAAAGGTAATTCTCTATCTTCAATTTCAATATCTTTTGATAAAATCATTTTAGAATTTATAATTTTTTCATCATCTTCTTTAAAAATATTTATTTCCTGAAAACTTAAAGAATTAAATAAATTTTGCACTACATAAGTACCATAAAAATATTTTCCTTCAATACCTACATGTTGATGTCCCGTTAATAAAATATCGAATCCAAGTTCACGACAGATTTTTCCACCAATATTTTCTCCAGACGTTTCTAATGTCTCTCCTGAATTGAGATCACATTCAAAACCACCATGATAAACACATATACTTACATCAACTTTATCTTTAATTTCCATATAGGCTTGCTTTACACTATCAAAAACATTTTTAATATAGATTCCGTTTAAATTCTCTTTACGCTCCCAAAAATTAACAAATTCTGTAATACATCCAACAACTCCAACTTTAAACCCATTTTTCATAGTGAATATTTTATAAGGAAACAAAACTTTATTTTGAGAATCAAAACAATTTTGACATACACAATCCGCATCCAAACTATTTAAATATCTTTCAAAATATGAATATCCATAGTTAAAATCATGATTTCCAATAGTTATAATATCATATCCAACCTCATTCATAATTTTTGAAATTATTTCGGGCTTATCTTTAAGTTTGCAATAATATGTAAAAGGTGAACCTTGAAGTGTATCTCCTCCATCAATAATAAGAGTATTTTCATCTTTATTAAATTTTGAAGCAATATGAAATAATCCCATAGGTTTTTCATTTCTATCATTATAATCTGTAGGAAAAAAATACCCATGAACATCTGATGTAAAAATAATCCTTAAAACCTGTTTCATTATTACCCCCTAGCCAATTTAACCCTAATTTTTGTAGAAAAGAATTCTATAATTAAAACAAGAACAATCAATCCAATTATAATAGAACCAACTTCACTCCACCTATAAGCATTCATTGCAAAAATTAGAGGTGCACCAATTCCACCAGCACCAACAATCCCCAAAACACTAGCATCTCTTAAATTCATATCAAAACGATATATTACCGTTGATATAAAATCTGGAAAAAGTTGAGGTAATATTCCATAACGTATTTTTTGAAAAAAATTACATCCACAAGCATCTAAAGATTCTAAAATTTTTGTATCTAAATCTTCAATCGACTCTATGTACATTTTAGAAATCATTCCTATTGACGAAAGAGACATTGTTAAAAGTCCTGCAAAAGGTCCAGGTCCAGTTACTCTAATAAACATTAAAGCATAAACAATAGACGGAACTGTACGAATCGCCATTATTATAAATCTTCCAATAACACTTAAAAATTTTGGAACAATATTTGTTGCTGAAATAAAAGCAAAAGGTATGGCAAGAATTGCCCCAACAAGTGTACCTAAAAATGCAATACAAATTGTTTCAAGTAAGAGATATGCAACACCTGCTGTTGTAAAATTAAAAAGCAACTGTTTATCTGGATTAAATATCCCCAAGAAAATATTTTTTGCAATTTTCAATCCATTACTTGAAACTTCATTAAATTCCACAGCTGTCCCTGACCAAACAATAAGCATAACACAAATTAGTGTTATTACTATTTTGATACCAAAATTACGTGGAGCCTTTTCATATTGTTTTAAAATTTTCTCATTCATACTAATCCTCCTACGTCAATTTATTTCTAAGATAATGACTTAACATTTCAATAATAACTACAGCTGAAAAAAGCGCAACTAATATCATACCAACACTACTATATTCTCTCCACCCTATTTTCTCATTTAAAATTAATCCTAATCCACCTGCTCCAACATAACCTAAAATTGCAGCATGACGAACATTACCTTCAAAACAAAATAGACAAGTAGACAAATACGCTGGTAAAACCTGTGGAATAATAGCATTAAAGAAACTTCTTGGCTTACTTGCTCCAAGTGCTTGAGCTGCTTCATAAGCTCCCATATCTACTGTTTCAATTTGTTCATAAAGCTTTTTTCCAACATAAGCAAAAGTAAAAATCGCTATAGCAACAGTACCAGCAAAAGTACCCAATCCAAATACATAAGTTGCTATTAAAGCAATAACAAGAGTTGGAAGAGTACGAATAATACTTAAGAATAATCTTGATATCGACAAAATAAACCTATTTTTTACAATATTGCTAGAAGCTATAATGGAAAAAGGTATAACAGCTAAAGAACCTATAACAGAACCTAACAATGACATTTTAATTGTATCAAACAAAGGCGTCCAAATTTTATTTATGTAATCCCATTTTGGAGGAAACATTTGCCCAATAATTGTAAAGAACTGTTTTCCTCTCTCTATTAATGTCATTAAATTAAATCCTGTAATTCTAACTGACACAACTATAGCGATAACTAACAATAAAATTATTAATGGTGTCTTTGAAGGGTATTCTAAAACTTCTTTTCCATTGCTTAACTTTAATTTGCGAGGCAGAAATAATTTGCTAAAATTTTTCTTCACGCCACTCCATCCGCCTTTCCTTTATAAATATCATCTAAAATCTCTTCAGTAACGTCTTCAGCTTTACCATCATAAACAATTTTTCCATCTCGTATACCTATGATTCTATCAGCATAATTTAACGCAAGTTCAACATGGTGAATATTAATCAAAATAGAAATATTCATTTCTTTATTAATCTTTCTAAAATCCTCCATAACTCTTCGTGCAGTAATTGGGTCTAAGGCTGCAACTGGTTCATCTGCCAGAATAATTTCGGGATTTTGTGCTAAAGTTCTTGCAAGTGCAACACGTTGTTGCTGTCCTCCAGAAAGTTGATCTGCTCTTATAAATGCCTTTTCAACAATACCAACTTTATCAAGGGCTTCTAAAGCCTGAAGTTTTTCATCTTTCGTAAAAATACTAAATGCAGAACGAACAAATGGAATATCTGGAACTTTTGCAGTTAAAACATTTTTAATTACACTTGTTCTTGTAACAAGATTAAAAGATTGAAAAATCATTCCTATTTTACGACGAAATTTTCTAAGTTCTTTTCCTTTTAAATTATTTACTTCTTTACCATTTACAGTTAATTTTCCACTAGTTATATCAATCATCCTATTTATAGTTCTAATAAGCGTAGATTTTCCTGCTCCTGATAATCCAATAATTGCTACAAACTCACCTTGATCAATTTTTAAATTTATATTATCTAGCCCTTTAACACCATTTGGATATATTTTAGAAACGTCCTTAAATTCAATCATAAAAATCCTTCTTTCTTTTTACTTATAAAAAAAGCAGGGAAAAACCCTGCTCAAATCCTAATTTTATTGTGCATTTAGTTCACGAATTAATTCTTGAACTTTTCTTTCATTGTCATAATCAGAAGATTTTGCAGGTTCATAACCTTTATGACTGTAAATCGAAATAACCTCTTTTCCTTCTTCTGTTTTAGCAATATTTATCATAGCTCTTGAAAGAGCATTTTTAAACTCATCTGTCATAATCTTAGAATTTTTACTTACACTAACCGTATCATTATAAATAGGAGGTGTTACACCAATAACATTAGTTTCTTCCCAAACCGATAAATCTCTTCCATAATCACTATTCCATTTATCAGCATAATCAATTCTAGCATCAGCATAAATAACAGCAATATCAACTTGTCCAGAAGCTAACCTAGCAACAGAACTTCCATAAGAATCAGATTGAACCTTATTACTTAAATCTGATAATCCTTTACCATAATTATCTTTCAACCAAAGTGTTGGATAAATATATCCAGCTGATGAAGTTGGACCAAGTATACTCCATTTAGCACTATCTAAATCTTCCCAAGTTAATTCTTCACCATTATTTATTTTTTGACTAAGTTCTTGTCCTTTTTCAGAAGGTCCAGCAATAATAAGTGATCTATAAAAAACAGCTTGCTCATCTATATACTCTGTTGGCATTCCATCATTCCAATCCTTTGGATTTTCAGAATTTTTACTTAAACCATCTCTTGTTGATGTTAACAGTACTTCCGCACCATCATCGTATAAAACATATGTACCACCTGGAATAAATCCAACATCTACAGTTCCAGAAACTAAAGCTTCACCTACAGCTTCATAGCTTGTCCCAACTGTAATGTTAACATTATCAACTGTATAACTTTCTTTTTCTAACTCAGTTTTCAACATTTCCTTTAACGGCTCTGTTGCTGTAATAATTTGATCTGGATCTTTGGAAGGTACAAAAGCTACATTTAGTGTTTCAATTTTTGAGCTATCTTCTTCAGTTGTTGAAGAACCCACACATCCAGTTAAAAGTGACAATGCTAATAAACTACCTGCCATCATACGTGTAACACGCTTTTTCATAATTTATCTCCTTTTTTTAATAAAAATAAATATATTGTCAAATCAGCAATTATTATTGCCTCTTTAAACACACTTTTAATTATAAAAAACATTATTCTGTCACACTCAAACTCTAAGACGCAAGATGAAAATTATCTAATTTTATTTCCGTCTTATATTCTAATATATGTGAATTCTTATTTCTATAATATTTTGGTAAAATTATTGTAAAATAATTTGATTATAATTTATACTACTTATTCTACATATTTTTACTAGATTATACATAAAATTTAAATTTTTTAAATCTCAGCTTTCTATAATAACTGTTTTATAAATCATGTAATAAATTTCATTATTGATTTGAAAACATATAAGAAAATAATGCTAAATTTTAAACAAGTTTTGAGTTTTTGGAACAATCTTTCTTTAAATAATCAATGAAACGTTTACATGAATTCTAAAATTATCGATATTAAAAAATAAGTTACTACTCCAAGTATAAAATATATAAAATATATAAAATATTTAAACATATATCATCCCCTCATTTAATCTACATACTATAAATAAATTATATTAAAACTCAATTTTTTCTTCAATATTTTTACAAATAAAAAAGAATACCCTTTTGAAAGAGTATTCTCAAATTAAAAATTCAAATATTAAACCTAAAAATATTTTTAACTTTTACATCAAATCTATTTTCTGTAAAGATTCTACCATTTCAAGCACTTCTTCATCAGACATATTTACTATTATGTGGTCTTTATCAAAATACTCAACACCTTTATCTAATACGTATTCAATAAACTCATCATACTTATATATTCCATCTATAAGTCTCGCTTCTCCTATAAAAAAATTAATACAACTATCACTAATTTCAAATTTATTTCGGTGTAAAAATATATTTCCTTTTATAGGAAATATACTTTCACAATCACTTGTAAAAACATAACATGCTAAAATCCCATCATTTGTTGGAAATTTTCTAAGTGTTGGTTTTGCATAATAAGAATCTCTGCTTTGTACATTATGTAATAAATCTTCATATTCTTTTAAATCAGTTGCATTTTTAAATAAATTTCGTTGTTCATCTGAAAATGTATAAGGAAAACACGCTAATTTATGAACGATCTTTGAGTCTTTAGAACAATCTTTCTTTAAATAGTCAAGAGAAACATTTAAAATAGTATTAGTTAAACCAAAAAACTTATCTTCATCTACTTTTTCATCTTCAAAATATATTTCCATATTTTTATATTGAGACTTTACTTCACGAATTATATTAAAAAAATCATCTATTTCAGTAGGTGTTGCTGGTACTATGCAAGCTAATGTTAATTCACCATTCCCAATTTCCTTAAAATCTAAACATATACCTCGTCCAATTTTTTCAGGATTATAAACAGTCATCATATCATCATACGTGTTATCCTCTTCTAAAATATAAAAATCATTATAGCTTCCAAAACTCAATTTACAATTTTTAAGTATTTTTTCTAAATTTAACTTAGGTATCCTTCTAAATAAAGATTTCTTTGCTTTTATAGTTACAGAAAAATATGCCATAATATAAACTCCTTTTTATCTATTAAAATTCTTCTTTATATTTATCAAATTCTCTTAAACCTTTAACGTTTTCAATTTTTACATCTAAAATAGAATCAATTTGAACATCTTTAGGAATGTACGCTAAATAATAATTTCCATTATCAACATTGAAATTTACAGCTTTTACCTCAATGTCTTCCATATCTTCCCAGAAATTATACAACGCATATTCTTCAATTTCTTCTGGTTTTTTAATTTCAAGTAAGTATCCATAATCTGCTAATACACAAACTAATAGAAATCCAAATAAATAAGGTTCATTTTTGCGTTCAATGTAATCTTCTACTTTCCACATATAACGACTTGCATGCTCAAGATTATACTTTTTATAAAACTCTTCATCACTGAGAGTTTTGTAATCAAGAAAAACTCTATTTGCTTCTTCATGGAATTGTACAGGAATTAATTTTTCCAATTCTTTATATTCAGAAATACCTTTTTTATAGTTTTTAAACATATCTCCTGTTTCTTCTGGGAAAAATTTCATTCCTTTTTTATAATGAACAAGATCATAAGTGTAATAAGGATTGTCCTTTAACGAACTATCATCTAAATTTAAAATTTTTGCAATAGCAGCATAAGCATAAAGACATACCCCTAAAAATTTTTCTCCAACATCTCCTGTCCAATCTTCTCCCCAATAATTTTTAGGAAATTCATTTTCTATGTAATCTATAAATTTTTCAGATGCTTGTTTATTATCTATTTGAGCCAATTGAATAATTTCTGTTAAAATCTTATTGTCATCATCTTGGAAATACTTTGAATTAAATGTCCTTTTAATTCCACAACCATTAGCAAGATAATCAAACACAATATCGTTTACTTTAGAAAGGTTACCTAGCTCTACTATTTTTTTAAGATTTTCTATAGAATCTTCAAATAATATTCCAAGTGCAAGTATATCCACAATGTTATTGCTGTGAACTAAATAGTCAATTTTTTGAAAATCATTGCTAATTTCTAAGTATTCCTTATGTAATTGATTTAAATCACTACCAAGTATATAACCGTATCTTAGTGCGTAAAATCTCATATTAATAATAGACGCATAAACCGAATTAAAAGCATGTCCCTCTGCCTGTTCTGCAACTTTTTTATATTCTTCTATATCACTTTTCATATCATCCCTGTATTTTTTCACTAAATACATATCACATCTACTATCTCTCATCAAATCAATCTTTTTTCTAAATCGTTTTCTTAAAAATACAAAATATATAATCATATATCCAATTCCTAAACCAATTGGTATGAGATATTTTATATTTAAATTTTTGAGATATCCTTCTAATGTATCAAATTTAGTTACAACCACTTCTTTTTTCTCTGGAATATATAAAACACGTAAACTAAGTTGTTCACCATCATTTTCAATTAATCTTTCTACTTCTTTTTCTCCACTTAAACGTCTTGACCATCTATAATTTTCACCATCAATCGACTCATAATGCACTGTATAAAAAGTTCTTTTAAATCCAATTCCCCAACCTATTCGGTATACATCTTCTCCTGTTGATATTTTTGTAGCTACAAATTCATGTACCCCTCTATCTTCATAAGTATATTTTAAAACTTGCTCATAATAGAAAAATGCTGTAAAAACTACAATTATAAAAGCAATAGCAAAAAACAACTTAGAAATAGAAAAATTATTATTTTTTCGATTTTTCATTTTATCAAACAATACCTCCTTAATTTTAAAAATTGAAATTTATCTTCTACTTAAATCTTTTGTAAAATAATTTTAAATTAATAACCACAAACTACAATATTCTACAATTTTTCCCTTCCAAAATCAATATTTAAACATTTTCCATTACTAACTACTAAAAAAAAAAGGAAGTATAAATTAATTTCTATACTTCCTTTTAAATTTAATTTTTCATTTAAACTTCAAAACTTTTTAAACAAAAACAATTTTATTTTAACAAGTAAGAGTGTTTACAAACATAATTCTTTTTATATAAAATATCTAATTGGATTTATATATAGTTACAAAAATATATAAGGAGGAACATCCATATGGATTATAAAAAAATTGCAGAAAGTATCGTAAAAGAAATAGGTACTTCTGAAAATGTAATTTCAGCAGCCCACTGCGCAACTAGATTAAGACTAGTTATAAAAAATAATGAAATAGTCAACAAAGAAGCTATTGAAGAAATAGAAGGTGTAAAAGGGGTTTTCTTTGCATCTGGTCAACTTCAAATAATTTTTGGAACAGGTATTGTTAATCATGTTTATTCTGAATTTGCAAAATTAACAGGTCAACAAGAAATTTCAAAAGAAGAATTAAAAAACGTGGCAACTTCAAATCAAAACAAATTAAAACAAATTATAAAAGTTTTGGGAGATATTTTCGTTCCAATAATTCCTGCCATAGTTGCATGTGGTCTCATGATGGGACTCACCGAAGCTATAATGTTTTGTGTTAATAACGGTTTCTTATCAATTAACACTAGTGCATCTTGGTTTGTATTCTTAAAAATATTTAGTAATGCAGCATATATCTTTTTACCAATTTTAATTGGATTCAGTAGTGCAAAAGTGTTTGGTGCAAATCAATTTTTAGGTGCTGTTATGGCAATGATTATGATACATCCAGATCTTCAAAACGCTTGGACCGTTGCTTCAGATGGATATCAAACAATGCAAAGCGTTTGGTTTGGACTCTATGAAATACCTTTAGTTGGATATCAAGGGCATGTTATACCAATCGTTATAGCTGTTTTTATAATGAGCATTATTGAAAAGAAACTTCACAAAATAGTACCTTCAACTCTTGATTTATTTGTAACTCCATTAGTTACACTATTTACAACAGGATATCTTACTTTAACTATAGTCGGTCCAATTTTTGTATTTTTAGAAAATGGTCTTTTATCAGGTGTACGACAAATAGTTCAAATTCCTTTTGGAATAGGTTCTGCAATAATTGGTGGTATTTACTCATCAACTGTTGTAACTGGAATTCACCACATGTATTCAATTATTGATTTAGGTCAACTATCACAGTACGGCTTAACTTATTGGTTACCAATAGCATCAGCAGCAAACTTAGCTCAAGGTGGGGCAACACTTGCAGTAGCTATAAGATCTAAAGACAAAAAAATAAAATCTCTTGCATTTCCTGCAGCAATTAGTGCCATGCTTGGTATAACTGAACCTGCAATATTTGGTGTTAACTTAAGATTTATGAAACCATTTATAGCTGGTGCAATTGGAGGAGCTGCTGGAGCTTTATATGCATCAATTGTAAATCTTGGAGCAACTGGAACTGGAGTAACAGGAATATTTGGTCTATTACTTCATTTACATGCACCAGTTCATTATTTAATAATGATGGTTATATCGGTTGGAGTTGCATTTTTCACAGCTTTAGCTCTTGGTTGGAAAGAATCTAAATAAATACTTAAAAGGTGTCTTTAATGACACCTTTTAGATAGGAGATATATTATGAATGCTTTAAATAGAGACTTTAAAAAATTAGTAAAACTATATAAAAACACTTTCAAAGAAAAAGTTAATGAAGATTACCATAGATTAAAATTTCATTTAATGCCTCCTGTTGGTTGGTTAAATGATCCAAATGGTCTTTGTGAATTTAAAGGAAAATATTATATTTTTTACCAATATTCACCATTCGATTCAAATGGTGGAACTAAATTTTGGGGACTATATACAACTAAAGATTTTATAAATTGGAAAGATGAAGGAGCAAAAATTTTTTCCGATCAACCGTATGACTGCCATGGTGCTTATTCTGGTTCAACTTTAGTTCATAATGATAAAATGTATATATTTTATACTGGAAATGTTAAAAACATAGGAAATCACGATTATATAAATTCAGGTAGAGAACATAATACAATTTTAATAGTAAGTGAAGATGGAGAGAATTTTGAAAACAAAACTTTATTAATGAGAAATTCTGACTATCCAGATAACTTAACTTGTCATGTTAGAGATCCAAAAGTATTTATTGAAAACGATAAATTTTATATGGTTCAAGGGGCAAGAGATAAACAAAACGTGGGACAAATTCTTTTATTTGAAAGTCATGATTTGAAAAACTGGAAATTCATAAACACTATAAAAAGCAAAGAAATTTTTGGATATATGTGGGAATGTCCAGATTTAATAAAATTAGAAAATAAAAATATATTGATTATGTCACCTCAAGGTATCGAACCTGATGATATAAAATATAACAACATTTATCAAACAGGATATTACTTCATAGAAGGAGACTATAAAACTTCAAATTATAAGTTAAGTGATTTTAATGAAATAGATAGAGGATTTGATTTTTACGCATCTCAAACATTTGTTGATTCTAAGAAAAGAACAATATTAATAGGTTGGATGGGACTTCCTGACATACAAGATTTATATACTAATCCAACAACTGAATATCATTGGCAACACGCTTTAACAATTCCAAGAGAATTAAAAATAAATAATAACAAATTAATTCAAATACCTATTTGTGAACTAGAAAGTCTTAGAAAAACTAAAAAAGATTTTAAAGTTGAAAAAACTTTAGTTGATGAAGCTTTTGATACTTTTGAAATAAATATTGATTTTGAAAAATCTAATGATTTTAAATTAATTATAAAAAAAGGTGCAATTCTCGAATATTCATCAGAGGAAAAATTATTTAGTTTAAGCTTTAATGAAATAGGGTTTGGAAGAACTAAAAGAAGTTGTAAGCTTGAAAGAATAGAAAATCTAAGAGCATTTGTTGATACATCTTCTATAGAAATATTTTTAAATAATGGTGAAGAAGTATTTACATCTAGATTTTATCCAGATAAAAATGTACGTGAAATAAACTTAACTGGTGAAAATTTAAAGGTTGAAATTTACGAGATGGGAAGCTTTAACATAAAAGGAGATTAAATATGAAAAAAGTTATAAGTATTGGTGAAGCATTAATCGATTTTATTCCAAATGAAAAAAATTGTTCCTTAAAAGAAGTACAAAATTTTGAAAGAGTAGCTGGAGGAGCACCTGCTAATGTTAGTGCTGTAGTTGCAAAACTTGGTGGAAAATCTAGCTTTATTTCAAAACTTGGAAATGATGCTTTTGGAGATTATATAATAGATATTCTAAATCAAGCAAATATAGATACAAATTATATTTTAAGAACTAACAAAGCAAATACAGGACTTGCTTTTGTTTCACTAAAAGAAAATGGAAATAGAGATTTTTCATTTTATAGAAACCCAAGTGCAGATATGCTCTTAGAAGAATCTGAAATAAAAAAAGAATGGTTTCATGATTGTCATAGTCTTCATTTTTGTTCAGTTGATTTAATTGAATGTCCTATGAAATATGCTCACAAAAAAGCTATAGAGTATGCAATGGAAAATAATTCAATAATAAGTTTTGATCCAAACGTAAGGCTTCCTCTTTGGAACAAAGAGGAAGATTGTAGAAATGCTATACTTGAATTTTTACCACTTGCTAACATCTTAAAAATATCTGATGAAGAATTAGAATTTATAACTGGATTTGATAATATCGAAAAAGCAAAAGAAGTTTTGTTTAAAGGAAATGTTAAATTAATTATTTTTACCAAAGGAAAAGATGGTTCTGAAGCACATACTCCAAATAAAACTATAAAAGTAGCTGGAAATGTTGTAAACGCAATTGATACAACAGGTGCAGGAGATTCATTTATTGGTTCATTTTTATTTAATTTACTCAAAGACAATATAAACATTGAAGAACTCGATAAAATAAGTGATGCTACATTAGAAAAATACTTATTATTTTCTAATTACTACGCAGCATACAGCACAACAAAAAAAGGTGCTATCTCTTCATATGCTACATTAGATGAAATAAATAACTACATTGAATCGTGTAAAAATTAACAAAATCTTTTTTAAAACAACTAGAAGAATCTAGTTGTTTTTTATTCATTATCAAATTGTCCAAAGTATTCTTCATACTCATCAAATCCTTCAATTTCTTTAATATCTACAATATCTATGTTAAATATTGATTTGATTTTTGAAGACTTTGGTATATACGCTATATAACAACAATTTTCATCTAAACAAAAACATACTGGCTTTACTTTTCTTCTACCCCAAAAATCCTTATAATGATCAACTTCTTCAAGTGCGTCTAATTCATCAAATTCTAGAATATACCAATTATCTATTAACAAATAAATTAAAACTCTCCCAAGTAATTCAGATCTTTTCTTTTGTTCAATATAATCATCATAATCTATTCGATCAATAAGTTCGTATTTATCATAAAAATCTTCATCACTAAGTGTTTTGAAATCAATTAAAAGATTATTTGTTATTTCATGAAATTTTGCTGGTATAATTTTTTCAAGTTTTGGATACTCTAGAATTCCTTCCTTATAATTTTCCTTTGAAGAATTAAGCATCTTATCAGTGGTAAATTCCATTTCATTTTTATAATG
>NZ_LXFF01000023.1 GCF_001655775.1 Candidatus Arthromitus sp. SFB-turkey | reverse complement strand
TACTTATCTACCTTTTCTTTTAATCCAAGTTCTTCTGCAATTTCATACTTTAAATTTTCTCTAAGTTGCTCCAACTCTGTTAATTTTTTATTTGATTTCAATTTTTGTTTTATAATACGCTTTAAAGAATTACTATTACCTATAATAAATCACCTCTTAAGTAAAAAAGTATATATTTATATAATGATATTCTAACCATCCCCCGACTAAATATACTTAACCATAAAAAATAAATAAGAAATTATTAATTTTTATACTATTCTTATTAAATTCATTTATATATAATAATATTTGTACTTTACAACTTGGAGGTTATTTTATGAAATATAATGTGGCTATTGTAGGAGCAACTGGAAAAGTTGGAAGAACATTCCTTGAAGTTTTAGAAAAAAGAAATTTTCCCATAAACAATCTTTATCTTTATGCTTCTAAAAAATCTGCCGGTTTAAAATTAAATTTTAAAAATAAAGAATTTGAAGTAATCGAATTAATTGAAGAAAATATTAGAGAGGATATAGATTTTGCGTTTTTCTCTGCTGGTGGAGATACTAGTCTAAAATTTTCTCCTATATTTGCTAAAAAAAATGCTATCGTAATTGATAACTCTAGTGCTTTTAGAATGGATCCAAATATTCCTCTAATAGTTCCCGAAGTAAATGGTGAAGATGCTTTAAATAATAATAGAATAATTGCAAATCCAAATTGCTCAACAATACAAGCTGTTGTTGCACTAAAACCTCTACATGATAAATTTAAAATTAAAAGAATAATTTACTCAACATATCAAGCTGTTTCAGGTGCTGGAAATTATGGAGTTAAAGATCTAAATGTAGATGATGAAAATAACTTAAATAAATTTCAATATCTAATAAAAGGAAATTTAATTCCTCAAATTGATGTGTTTTTAGATAATGGTTACACAAAAGAAGAAATGAAAATGATTAATGAAACAAAAAAAATTTTAAAAGACAATTCTCTAAAAATTACTGCAACCTGCGTAAGAGTTCCTGTAGAAAATTCTCATAGTGAAAGTATTAACATTGAATTTGAAAATTCTGTAACTCTCGATGGTATTTTGAATGAACTTAAAAATTCTAAAGGTCTTATTTTAATGGATGATATTCAAACTAATACATACCCAATGCCAAAATACATTTCTGGAAAAGATGAAGTATATGTTGGTCGTGTTAGAATTGATGAATCTTGCACCAATTCAATAAACATATGGGTTGTAGCTGACAATATTTTAAAAGGTGCAGCTCTTAATGCAATTCAAATTGCAGAATATATTATTGAAAATAAAAGGAGATAAAAAAAATGAGTTTATTTATTGGATCTGGAGTTGCTGTTGTTACTCCATTTAATGAAAATGGTATAGATTTTAAAAAACTAGAAGAGCTTTTAAATTGGCATGTTGAAAATAATACAGATGCTATAGTAATTTGTGGAACTACTGGAGAAGGCTCTACAATGACAGATGAAGAAAAGAAGAAAGCTATTCAAACAACTGTTGAAATTATTAACAAAAGAATTCCTGTAGTTGCTGGTGTTGGTACAAATAATACACTTAAAACACTTGAACTATCCAAATTTTCAAAAGAAGTAGGTGCTGATGCTCTCTTAGTTATAACTCCTTACTACAATAAAACTTCAAAAAAAGGATTATACGAACATTTTAAAATAATAAATGACCAAGTAAATTTACCAATTATGGCTTACAATGTTCCATCAAGAACTGGAATGAATATAACTCCTGAAGACCTTTTAAATTTATCAACTTTAAAAAATATAACTTCAATTAAAGAAGCATCAGGAAACATTAGCCAAGCAATCCTATATAGAAAACTTTGCCCTCAAATCGATTTATATTCTGGAAATGATGATCAAATTGTAGCTTTAATGAGTATAGGTGCAAAAGGAACAATTTCTGTTGCTGCTAACATTTTACCTAAAGTTATACATGATATGACTCACCACTATATAAATGGAAAAACAAACGAAGCTCTAGAATTACAATTAAAATATCTAGATTTCATAAATTCTTTATTTATCGAAACAAATCCTATTCCAATAAAAACTGCATTAAATCTTATTGGCAAAAACGTTGGAAACTTAAGACTACCTCTTGTAGATATGGAGGAAAAAAATCTAGATATTTTGAAAAATGAAATGAGAAAAATTAATCTAATATAATTCTAAATAATTTTACAAAACTTCTGGAGGAAAAAATGATAAAAATACTTTTAAACGGTATCAATGGACGAATGGGAAAGACTATTGAAAATTTAAGTCTTAACTATGATAATTTAAAAATTTCATGTGGAGTTGATAATGTAGTAACAAAAAATTCTACAACTCCAACTTATCAAAATATTAATGATGTAAAAGAAGATGTTGATGTAATAATTGATTTTTCTCATCCAAATTCTTTAGACGAACTTTTAGATTATGCCATAAAAAATAAAATTGGAATTGTACTTTGTACAACTGGTCATACCAAAGAACAACTTGAAAAAATTAAAAATGCAAGTAAAGAAATTCCAATATTTATGTCATACAACATGAGTATTGGAATAAATGTTCTTCAAATTCTTATTCAAAAAGGATTGCAAGCATTATATAAAGATTATGATATAGAAATTACAGAAAAACATCATAATCAGAAACTTGACTCACCAAGTGGAACTGCAATAATGTTAATGAACACTATTCAAGATTTTGTAAAACAAAATTTTAATGAAGAAGTAATCTTTAATCACGGAAGATTAGGGGAGAAAAAAAGAGAAGCAAAAGAAATTGGTGTTCATGCAATCCGTGCTGGTAACATAATTGGAGAACATGAAGTTATATTTGCAGGAAATAACGAAATAATAGAATTAAAACACACAGCTTTATCTCGTGATGTTTTTGCTCAAGGAGCATTAAAAGCTGCATTATATTTACATGGAAAAGAACCTAAAATATACGACATGAATTCAATGTTAAACTTATAAAATAAAAAGCTATGATTATAAAAAATCATAGCTTTTATATTGCCTTTATCTTAAATATAAATCCATTACTAAAATCAATGATTACTCCATTTCCTTTATTTATTTTTACCATATATGTAGATAATAACCAACAATACGACGATGATAATTCCAAAATACCACTAATTAAAATACCCGCTAAAGGATTTAAAAATCCAATCGGAAATGATAATCCTCCAAAAAAACTGAATTCTGCAGCCATAGAATCAAATTGACTAGAAAATTTCAAAATTTGCTCATTACTTACATACCGTCTATATCCCCACCAATGTTTTTCTAATTTATCTACAAATTCAAGTTTATGTATACATGTATCATTTGCATAAACCTGAGTATTAACCAAAAACAAACTACTAAAACAAATAAATATAAATAATATATGTTTAATTATTATTTTATTACTCATTTTATCTCCATCTATAAAATTATATAGTTATTCTTTCAAATTTAAAAATTTATTATACAAAAATAAAAGTGATGGGTTAATACCCACCACTAATTATCTATTTTAAACACTTTCTTTTTCTTCGATCTTCTTAACATCTTCTACTTTATCATCTTTAAACCATCTATTTTGTGTATCAGGATTATTAATTAATCCTAAACCAACCAATATTGCCAATACCGCATTAATTAATTCCATATACTTTTGTTCATCAACAATTTTTACTCCAAAAGCAGATAATAAAAGAGGAACAAGTGCTGCAATTGATACCCATAATCCGTAATTTCTAAGTCTGTTTTTGAACATAAAATCATATTCTCCTTTAATCTTCTCGTATTTTAATATACTCACATCAATCTAAAGTGTTACAAAAATTTATACGCTATCCTAAAAATACATAACTAACAAACAATATAAAAATAGAGAACACTAAAAACAATATAAAATATATATCAACTATATTTCTGACTCCCATATTAAAAGTAAGTTCTGTTACATTAGATAATTTTTTTGAATCTCCATTATTCTTAACTTTTATTTTATCTTCAAAAATTGAATAAATAATTAACCCTAAAAGAATTATAATTAACGGAAATAAAAAATCTGTAAATATATCTCCTTTAGACAGAACCGTAATCATTCTCCCAACACCAGTACTCATAACATTTTTTCCGATTAATTTAACAACATAGTTAAGAACATTTACAACACTACTTGCAATTATTACAGGTCCTATATTGCCTACTTTATTAAAAAAACTCATCAATAATATTGCTAAAATAAATCCATAAAAAAATTGTGACAATCCAAAGAAAAATATTGCAAAAATAAATGAAGTTAATACAAGTTTAATTTTATATGATAAAAATTTATAAGCATCATTTAAAATTCCTCTAAAAAATATCTCAACAAAAATTGTATAAATTACAATATAAAAAATAAATCCTATCCCCAGATCATAGACATCATAGATACTATTTAGGTATACTGTATTTTTTAATGTAAACTTAAATATGTGCGTAAAAATTAAATTTATCCCATTTGCCACAAAATAAAATGATAAACCTATAATTATCGAATTTTTAATAATTTTATTGTTTATTTTTGGAAACAATATTATGGAACTTATTTTAGAATTACAAAAATATGTGTATAAAACTATTGAAAACAAAAAAATAATTATATCTCTTATACACAATGTAAATATTGAATATGCAGTAGACGGACTATATTTAAAAATAATCAAATTTGAAAAAATATATATAACAAAATCTAAAAATAAAATAAAATTAAGTAATTTAATCTTATTACTATTCACCCAAACCTCCCAACAAAACTATTACTTTTTATTTTATTATTTTTTATTTTAAAAAATGTCCTTTATAACCATATTTGAAAACAATTAATAGGTCTTGTATAATTTGAGATATAAGTATTTTGTGGAAAGGATTAGAATGGATAACAATAATTTTTCAAATTTAACTTCAATATTCAATAAAATTTCCCCAAATATGAATAACATAAATAAATCTTTAAAAGATTTTAATAAATCGTGCGACGAATTAAATTTAAAAAAAATTGATACTGAATTAACTGAAATCAAAAAAATTTTAGATGCAAATAATATAAACATAAAAAATCTAAATAATGATACTAAAAATTCTCTATTAGATTCAATAAATACAAAATTTGATTACTTAAAAAATATTTCTGATGATTCAAATACAAAATAATAATTTAAACTGTGAGGACTTTTCATGAAATTAAAACTATGCTTATTTATATTTCTAATATTTTTTTCATTTACATCATGTTCACAACATACAATATCAAACAATTATTATTCAAAAATGAACTCAACCAAAAATTTCACTATAAGTGTTGATATTAACGAAAATAATAAAAATCTTACGGTTAATGAAACCACTTTTGAAATTTCAAACATAAATACTACTTCTGCAGAATTACAAAAAATACAAGAAAACTCTCAATCAAATAAAGATTTCATTGAAAGCCTAAATCAAAAAATTATAAATACTCTAGATAATATTGGTTTTAATGAAGAAATTATTTATAATCACGACCAAAGAACAAAAGATAATAACTTACTTTTTACAAAAAGATCTGAATACCAAACTTCAGAAACAAAAACTATTCTTTTAACAACGACATATTTCAATTCCAATAATGAATTTAACGTAAAAAACATATCAATGATGTTTGAGATATTACGTCTTTTTGAGTATTTTGACAAAGAATACCATCTATCTGTTTTATTTATAAATAATTCATCAAATTTAAATAATTCAATAGATTATGCAATAAATGATATTTTACATTTAAACATACTATCTATAATAGATATTCAATTTGAAAATACACTTAATAAAGTAAATTTACTTAAGTTAGACAGCACAGACAAACTCTCAATATTTTTAGAAAACTCTATAAAATACAATTCTTTCAATTTTATTAATATTTCAGAAATTGTAAACAAAAATAATTTTAAAAACATATCTTCAAATAATATAGATTTTGTTAGAATTGTTTCAGAAACAAACGCAAGCGATTTAACAAAATGTTCGAATTTCATAATAAATGTTTTATCTGACATGTTAAATAGACCACCAACACCTTCAATATCTGTAAATGATTCTATCATAAGAATAAATTTGAATTTAGAAAATCACGATACAGTCAAGCAAATTTTATACAAAATTAATGATGGTGAATATTTACAGGTAGATAAAAATTCATCAATTAGTTTTAATGAATCAATTAATGTATCAATTAAAGTTGTAGATCTATTTGATAATGAAAGTGATGAATTAAAAATAAAGCTTTTTTAAATAAAAAACTCCTATACTTGTATAGGAGTTTTTTCATTATTCTCTAATATATAAAAATCCAGCTTCTTCAACTAAATCTTTAAATTCATCGCTCATTATCATTCTTTTTACTAATTCCAATATAGCTTGTCTATCTGTTAATCCCATATCATCAACTAAAATTGAAAACTCAAGCATCCAATAAATAAATCCTTCCTCTTCTGCTTCCCTTCCAACTATAGTTTTATATAATGCTTTTATTTTTTCATCTGCAGTTTTATATACTGAATTAAATTCATCTGAAGTAACCATTTCCATTATAAAATCAACTGCTGTTATATCAAAGCTATCTAGTCTATTATACCAATATTTAAATCCTAAATGATCTGGTTTACGTCCTAAACCATTCCCATAGGCATCATACACAAACTTATTATCAGGCTTAACGGGTTGTGAAGTTATAACATTATCAAATTCCAGCTCATATTTTCTTCCAAGATTATCGTTAAAAGTTATTTTAACATCATTATAAACTTGATCTGGAACTAAATCACTTATTATTATTTTACCATCTTTTATTTCAATACTAACGTCTTCTAAATTTGATGATAAATTATCGTATTCTGTAGGAAGTGCTGGAACAGTTATTTCAAATTTATCCTCAAAATATCTTGATACTGATTGTCTGCTATTATTTAAACTAAAAACTACTTGCGAATTTACAACAAAAATAATTTGCAAAAAAACTAAAATTATGACAAAAAATATTTTTTTCAAATCTCTAAAGAAATACATTATTAATTGCACCTCATACTTATTTTAAAATTATAACTACATACTATATTATCGTATAAAAAATCGCAGCAATAAAGTGTTTTTATTGCTGCAATAACTAAATTATTATCTAAAATCAACTATTTTATCTTGCAACTCATCGTAAAATACTTCATTCTTTAAAAATTCTCCATTTAGGAAACTTTTAATATTATTTATTGAAACAACAGCTATACTTGTCAATGCCTCTTTTGTTAAATATGCTTGATGCGAGAATACAATAACATTTTCCAATTGTAACAACTCTTTCAAAACCTCATCATCAATTCCATCTTTTGAACAGTCATTGAAAAAATAATTCTTTTCATTTTCATATACATCAAGTGCTGCACCATATATCTTTTTAGATTTTATAGCTTTAATCAAAGCTTTAGTATCAATAAGTCCTCCCCTAGCTGTATTAATAATAATTGCTCCATCTTTCATTTTATTTATTGAATTTTCATTTATCATATGCGCATTATCTTTTGTAAGTGGACAATTTAATGATATAATATCACTTTCTCTATAGATAGTATCCAAATCTACATACTTAAAACCTAATTCTCTAGCTGCATCATTATTTGGAAAAACATCATAAGCTATTACATTCATACCTATTCCTACTAGTATTTTTATAAATTGTTGTGCTATTTTCCCTGTTCCAATTACTCCAGCTGTTTTATTTACTAAATCAAATCCTACTAATCCCTCTAAAGAAAAATTATATTTTTTAGTTTTCTCAATTGCTTGAGGAATTTTTCTTGTTAAACAGAGCATCATTCCAGCTGAAATTTCAGCAATTGAATTTGGTGAATACGCTGGAACTCTAACAACTGTTATTTTATTTTTAGCATATTTTATATCTACTCCATTATATCCAGCACATCTTAACACTATAATTTTGACACCAAATTCACAAAGCTTATCTATAACTTCACTATTTACAATATCATTAACAAACACACATACTCCATCATAACCTTCTGCCATATAAGAAGTTTCTGGAGTAAGTTTGTCATCTACATAACTAATTTCTATTTCTGAATTTTCAGAATAAATATCAAAATAGTCCTTATCATACTGTTTTGCATCAAATAATAATAATTTCATTTTTACAACCTATCCTTTCTACTGTCTAAGTTCTGCTCCAAACTTATTTTTAAGATCTTCAAGAATTTTTTGTACAACAATGTTTACTTCATTATCATTTAAAGTTTTACATTTATCTCTAAATGTTATACTATACGAAACACTTTTTTTCCCTTCAGGTATTTGTGGTCCCTTATACACATCAAAAATCTCAAATTTTTCAAGAATATTCCCTGATTTAGATTTTATAACTTTTTCAATCTCTTGAACCAATACATTTTCATCAATAACTATACTTAAATCAAAACCAACACTTGGATATTTAGGAATTTGTTTATATTTTTTTTCCCATTTATACAATTCAAAAAGTTTATCTAAATCAATTCCACCTACAAAAAATTCAATATCTACATCATAATTTTTAAGAACATATGGATGTATAGAACCAAATCTCCCTAAATTATTTTTTCCTAGCATAATTCTAGCAGCTTTTCCTGGATGATAAAATTTTTCATTTTCTCTCTCAAGAGTAAAACTTATTCCCAACATTTCAAATAGCGACTCAACTACACCTTTAATTGAAAAATAATCAAAATCTTTTCCGTACATTCCAATAGTTAAAACATTATTTTCTTTAATATTATCATTTTGATCTTTATTGTAAGTCTTCCCTATTTCAAAAATACATACTTCACTATTTGAATAAGAATAATTTCTACAAAGCGCATCTAACATTGAAGGTACCATAATTGTTCTCATTATGCTATAATCTTCACCCAATGGATTTTTAATACTAATTGCATTTCTTATAAAAGAATCTTTATCTATATTCAATTTATCAAATAATTTTGGGCTATAAAAAGAATAACTTATAGATTGATTAAATCCTAATGAAATCATGGCATTTAATATTTTATCAATAAATCTTTGTCTTTTATTTTTCCCTATATCAGCAGATACACTAGTAAGTTCAAGAGAAGGAATTTTATCATAACCATAAATTCTCGCAATTTCTTCAACCAAATCTTGTTTTATAAAAATATCTCTTCTAAAAGTTGGAATCTTTACATTAAAATTTTCATTATTTTGAATTACCTCCATACCTAAGTTTGTGAAAATTTTTATGATTTCATTCTCACTTATAGAAGTTTTTAAGAAATTGTTTATATATTGACTTGAGATGTTTAACGAAATAGGTTTATAAGATTCATTAACTATATCTACAGTTCCATCAATAACATTTCCATAGGAAAATTCTGTTACCAAACTACAAAATCTGTCTAACGCATCTATTACTAAATTATCATCTATATTTTTTTCAAATCTAAGTGAACTTTCTGTTCTTAAATTTAAAAACCTAGATGTCTTTCTTATAATATCAAAATTAAAATTCGCACTCTCTAAAACAATAGTTTTTGTATCATCTGTTACTTTAGAATCCTTTCCTCCCATAACTCCTGCCAAAGCCAAAACTTTTTCATCATCTCTTATACAAATCATTGATTCATTCAATTCTCTTTCAACTTCATCAAGCATTACGAATTTTTCATTTTCCTTTGAGCTTCCAACAATTAATTTTTTCCCAGAAATCTTATCATAATCAAAAGCATGCATAGGCTGACCTAATTCAAGCATGACATAATTTGTTAAATCAACTATATTATTGATAGGCTTAATACCAGAATTCTTCAATCTATTTTGTATAAATTTAGGTGACTCACAAATTTTTATATTTTTTATAATTCTAGCAGAATATCTTCTACAATTTTTATTTTTTACTTCAACGCTCAAAATATCATTTATATTTTGAGTTCTATCAACTTCAAACTTAGTATCTCTTGCCTTCATGCCAATATCATAAATTGTTTTTATCTCTCTTGCAATTCCTAAAACACCTAAACAATCTGGTCTATTAGAAGTTATCTCAAATTCAATTATTTCATCACCTGTATTTAATACCTCAACTATATCAACACCAATTGGTGTATCCTTGTCCATAATCATTAATCCATCCGCTTTGTCTGCAATCCCCAATTCTTCTTCCGAACACATCATTCCTTGAGATTCTACACCTCGTAATTTTCCTTTTTTAATTTTCAATCCTCCAGCTAAAACAGCTCCATGCAACGCTACAGGTACAATGTCTCCTTGTTTCATATTTTTCGCACCAGTAACTATTTGAACATTTTTATCTCCAACATTAACATTACATACAACTAACTTTTCTGCATCTGGATGAGGTTTAATTTCTTCTATAAGTCCTGTAACAACATTTGTAACTTGAATTTTATTTGATTCAACTGTTTCTACCTTTGTTCCACTAATTGTAAGTTTTTCACACAAATCATTTAAATCTAAATTTTTATCAAAATATTCTTTAAGCCACTCAATTGAAATTTTCATTTTAAAAATATCCCTCCAATTAAAATTGTGATAAAAACCTTAAATCACTTTCATATAAAAGCCTTATATCTTCTATGCCATATTTAAGCATAACCATTCTATCTATACCAAATCCAAAAGCAAATCCTCTATACTCCTCTGAATTAATTTCACATCGTTCAAGTACATCTGGATGAACCATACCACAACCTAAAATTTCAATATATCCACTACCTTTACAAATTGAACATCCCTTGCCTTTACATACAAAACAACTAACATCCATTTCCGCAGATGGTTCAGTAAAAGGAAAATAATGAGCTCTAAATTTAGTTTTTATATTATCACCGAACATAGTTTTTATAAACTTTTCAAGTGTACCTTTTAAATGAGCCATATTTATATCTTTATCAACCACAAGCCCTTCCATTTGATAAAATACCGGCGAATGTGTAGCATCTAAGGCATCTGATCTATAAACTCTTCCAGGCGAAATTATTTTTATTGGTGGCTTTTTATTTTCCATAGTTCTTATTTGAACCGTAGATGTATGAGTTCTTAAAACATGTGTATCATCTATATAAAAAGTATCTTGTTCACTTCTAGCTGGATGATCTTTATAAATATTTAAAGCTTCAAAATTGTAATATTCAGTATCAATATCTGGACCTTCTTCTATTGAAAATCCCATATTTAAAAATATATCTTGAATCTCATCTAACACAATTTGAATAGGATTTTTATGACCTAATCTAATTTTTTTTCCTGGAAGGGTAATATCCAACACTTCTTCTTTTAATTTTTTTTCCATTTCGACATTTTTAATATTTTCTATAGTCTCAGAAAAAATATTTTCCATTTTTCCCTTAATCTCATTTACAAATTTACCAATACTAGCTCTCTCTTCTTGAGAAAAATTTTTTAAATCCTTAAGCACTTGAGAAAGTTCACTCTTTTTGCCTAAATACTTAATTCTCAATTCCTCAAATTCATCTACAGTACTAACATTTTTAAGCTGTTCTACAGCATGATTAAATAAATTATGTAATTTTTCTTTCACACTTCTCAACCTTTCCTGCAAATTTTAAAGTACAAAAAATTAAAAAAATTCCTTAACTTAAATATAAATCAAGGAATATCTACTTCTAAAAATTTATCCAAATTGACTCTGTCTTACATACTCAAAAGCAATTATACTTAACGCCTGAGCAACATTTAAAGATTCAAGATCATTACTCATAGGAATACATATATCAACATGTGGAATTTTTTTAATCTCATCTGATATACCATTACCTTCGTTTCCAACTGCTAAAATTATTTTTCCTGTTAAATCATTGTTATAACAAATATTTTTACTACATGAATCTGCTACAATAAGCCTAAAATTATTATTTAAAAATTTATGTAAAAATGAATACTCTTCCACGAAATAAATATTTATCTTAAAAATAGCACCCATAGTTGCTCTTAAAACTTTATCATTATATAAATCCACAGTCCCTTTAACAATTATAACTCCTAAAGCATTAACAGCAACAGCAGTTCTAATTATTGTTCCTAAATTACCTGGATCTTGAATTTTATCAATTAAAAAGTATATTCCCTCACAAAAATCAAATTTTTCACAAGTATCTTTCATATTTAAACAAGCAATTATGCCTTGAGCATTTTCTGTTTGTTTAACTTTAGAAAATAACATTTCTGAAAAAACAATTACTTCTAAATTCAAATCATTTAATTTAAACTTTTCAATTAAACTATCTTTTTTAGATTCACTTACAATTATGTACCTTATATCGCAATTATTTTTTACAGCTTCTTGTACAAACCTTATTCCTTCTATTAAATAACATTTATTTAAATATCTATACTTTCTATTTTTCAAACTGCAAACTTCTTTAAAAAATTTATTTTCAACACTACTAACATAATTCAATTTGCTAATCCTCTTTTTTCAAAAAAGTAAATTTACTTTGAAGCTTAGATAGTTTATCGTCTCTACCTAAAAGTATAAGTAAATCATGTTCTTTTATAATCGTACCAGCATTTATATTTACATCCATTTCAGAATTGCAATTCTTTTTAATACCTATCAATGTTACATCGTGCTTAGCTCTAATATCAATATCACCTATTGTCTTATTAATCCATTCTTTAGGTGCAGTAAATTCAGCAATGGAAGAACCTTTAGATATTTCCACATAATCAAACAAACTTTGAAATTTCAAATTATTTGCAAGTCTTAATCCCATTTCTTTTTCAGGCAATATAACTTTGCTCGCTCCAATTTTTTTTAAAAGTTTTCCATGTAATTCTCCTTGCCCTTTACAAATAATTTCATTTACACCTAATTCTTTTACTAAAAGAGTAACCAATAAACTTTCTTGTATACTACCTCCAATAGCAATAATAGCCGTATCATAATCCTCAATATTAACACTAGACAATGCCTTCTCATCTGTAGCATCAAGCGCTAAAGCATGAGTAACTTCACTAGAAATTTCCTCAATCTTTTCTATATCCCTATCTATTGCCAAAACATCATATCCTGATTTATAAAGACATTTTGCAACACTAAATCCGAATCTTCCCATTCCTATAACTATAAATTGCCTTCTTCTCAAAAAAACATCTCCTCATATAAAAGTTATCCAACCGTAATGCGCGCTTCTGGATACTTAATACATTTTTTATTATTATCAATCTTATTAGTAAAAGCAAATAATAAAGTCAATGTCCCAACTCTTCCAAAATACATTGCCAACATAATGAGTATTTTCCCCACCTCAGTCAGTTTTGAAGTTAACCCAATACTTAATCCAACAGTATTGAAAGCAGAAAAAACTTCAAACATTACAGATTCAAATGACGCATCCTGATGAGTTATAGAAACTAAAATAATAAATACACCTATAAAAAACAACGACAAAAAAGTTAATATAAACGCTTTATTAATTATTCTTGACGGTATTTTCTTATTTAAAACAATTGTTTTATCTTGATTTCTTATATAATGATAAACTGAAAGAACAATTACTCCAACGGTAGTAGTCTTTATTCCTCCTGCCGTAGAACCAGGAGAACCTCCAATTAGCATAAGTATACAAGTTAAAAATATGGATCCAGATCTCATATTCGCTAAATCTATAGAATTAAAACCTGCCGTCCTTGGAGAAACCGATGCAAAAAAACTATTCAGTATTTTATCATAAAAACTCATATTTTGAAAGGTGAGAGGATTATTATATTCTAAAATAAAATACAACACGGCTCCTAATAATATAACAATGCCCGTAACTATTAAAACAATTTTTGTTGTAATAGATATCTTTTTAGTATGCCTATATGTAATAAATTCTGTTATAACTCCAAATCCTATTCCACCTACAATTATTAAAATCATACATATTATCAAAACATAAGAATTGCTAAAATATGAAGTAAGACTAGCATAATTTCCAAATATATCAAATCCTGCATTACAGAATGAAGATATTGAAGTAAATAAACTAATATATAAACCTTCTGAAAATCCATATTGAGGAATAAAAACAAAACTTAATAATACTGCTCCCAAAAACTCAACTATAATAGTAAAACTAACCACATAACGCATTATTAAAGAAAGACCTTGAAATCCATCAAAATTTAATGCTTCTTTAATAAGCAAACTAGTCGATAAAGAAATTTTTTTACCAAATTTAAGCGCTCCAAAGGTAGTAAATGACATTATTCCAAGTCCACCTATTTGAATAAGTATGAGAATAACCGTCTTTCCAAAAGAACTCCAATAAGTGCCAGTATCCAAAACAACAAGCCCTGTAACAGAAGCTGCAGATGTTGCTGTAAACAAAGCATCTAAATAATTAGTACTCTCTCCTAAACTACTAGAAATTGGAAAACTTAATAATACTGCTCCTAAAAAAATAACTACTATAAAAAAAAGTGCTAATATTTGCACAGGATGTAGTTTGTTCAACTTGCTCAATTTTCATCTCCACATTTTTTCAAAATTATAAAATAAAATGCGACATATCAAAAAGTCGCACCATATTATTTCAAATTAGCTTTAGCAACATTTATAAGCTCAGTAAAAGCTTCTTTATTATTAACAGCCATCTCAGATAACATTTTTCTATTAATATTAATGTTAGCAACTTTCAAGCCATATATAAATCTTGAATAACTCAATCCATGCTCTCTAACCCCAGCATTTATTCTTGTTATCCAAAGTTTTCTAAAATCTCTTTTTCTTAACCTTCTACTTACATACGAATTCCATAATGCACGTATAACAGTCTCATTAGCTGTTTTGAATAACTTTGATTTACCACCATAGTAACCTTTAGCCATTTTCAAAACTTTTTTGTGTTTCTTATGTGCATTAACTGCTCTCTTAACTCTAGCCATCTATCCTTACCTCCAAACAATCAATTAACAAATTAAATATATGGTACTAATTTTTTCATAGTTTTCAATTGAGTAACTGAAACATACCCAATTTTTCTTAAATTTCTCTTTCTCTTAGCAGATTTTTTTGTAAGAATATGTTGTTTAAAAGCTTTTGATCTTTTTAACTTACCAGTACCTGTAACTCTAAATCTTTTAGCAAT
The DNA here is from genome assembly GCF_001655775.1 of Candidatus Arthromitus sp. SFB-turkey. Classification (GTDB taxonomy): domain Bacteria; phylum Bacillota; class Clostridia; order Clostridiales; family Clostridiaceae; genus Dwaynesavagella; species Dwaynesavagella gallinarum. Next base: position 121,604 of record NZ_LXFF01000023.1, on the reverse strand, counting down.
AGCCTTCTTTGTTTTCATTTTTGGCATATCAAAATACCTCCTAAAATCATTAATATTATTTTACTTCTTTGGAGACATAATCAAGCTCATATTTCTACCTTCTAATTTAGCTTTCTTCTCTGGTGCACCATAATCTTGTAATATTTCAACAAAATTATCCAATATCTTTTCACCTATGTAACTATAATCTGCCTCTCTACCTCTAAACCTAACAGTAATCTTAACTTTATCACCGCATTTAAGAAATTTTTTCGCACTGTTAGCCTTTATATTTATGTCATGCGTTTCTATTGATGGACTAACTCTTATCTCTTTTACATTTATAACTTTTTGATTTTTCTTAGCCTCTTTTTGTTTCTTTGACAACTCATAAATATGTTTTCCATAATCCATTATCCTAGATACAGGCGGATTAGCTGTAGGTGAAATAATTACTAAGTCTAATTCTCTATCCTCAGCAATTTTTAAAGCTTCTTTAGTTTGCATAATTCCAAGTTGAGAACCATCACTATCTATAACTCTCAATTCCTTGAATTTAATTTCACCATTAATTTGAACATCCTTTGCTATATTAGCCACCTCCAAATTTTTTGCAAATTTAAAAATAAACACTACCATTTTCAAAAACATAAAAAAGGACAGTATTTCTATTTAAAAAATACCGTCCTCTAAACATACAAAACAATGATGTCTACTTAAAATAAACACCTTAACCACAAAAATTACCTAGGTAGCCAATGCCCCAAGGTGAGAAACGGTAGTTTCTTCTTAAATCTGGAATCATTATACAACATTTTGTTTCTAATGTAAAGATTATTTTATCAATTTATTTGATATTTCTACACAATTTGAACATCCATAACATAAATTAACCTTATCTTCAAACACCTGTTTAATAGTTTCTATTATCTCTATATTTAAACTATTTTCTACTCCATGTATAATTATTTTTTCAGGAGAATTAGTTATAAGTCCACTAATTAATAAATCATCTTTATTAACATTCATCATAGAAGTATTAAAATCATTTAAATCATCCAAAAACAAATCATAAATATCATTATTATTTTCATCAAAAATCGTATAGGAGCCTCTTTTATTTATTACAATATTTACTTCTTGAATTTTGCTTTCTTGAATTTCTACAAAATATTTGAGAAGCTTTATAAATTCATTGTATTCTTTTTCAACCATATGTTTTTCAACAACTCTATCTACAATTGTTTCAATATCTTCAAATAATTCTCTCATCCTAAATCTTATAAAGCCATTTATATTTATTTCATTATTCTCTTCAATACAATTCTGAATTTTTTTCAATATACTGTTCTTTTTATCTATAAAAAATTTATCATTATCATTTATAAATCTATCATTAATGAGAATNNTATTTAATAAAAAAATACGAATTATCAAAAAAATAATTTATTTCTTTATCAATAAAAATCTTTATTATAAATTTATATATACTCTGACTGATAACATTAAATATTTTATTTTTCAATTTATCAGTATATTGTGAAGGGTCACAAACAACATCTATAAAACTACCGCCTGAATAACCTTTTTCTAAAATTTTTAAGGAAGATTTTTTTATTTGCATATCTTCTAACATTGATTTCAATTCATCTATTATTTTTTCTTGTCCTTCATAAACTACTCTAACTAATACCAAATATACCACTCCCTTCTTACTGTTGTACATTATATGTTACTATTAATTTTAAATATACAAATTTAGTCTTACTATTTAATGATGCTCATTAATTTATAATTTAAAACAATTTTATTATAAAATTTTTTTAAAATAAATCTTCAAAAAAATTTATCCTATATATTACATACGAACCAAAGTTCACATTGTTTATTTATTTCATAAGTAATAACTTTATATACATATTTTTTCTAAATCAATTACAAGTAAATTTTAAAATAATTTTTAATTTTTGCTAAGGCTTAATTCTTTTTAAAGGATCAACATGTTCACCATTTATACGTATTTCAAAATGTAAATGAGGTCCTGTACTTAAACCTGTGCTTCCCATTTTTCCAACAACATCTCCTGCTTTAACATCTTGACCTTTCTTAACTAAAGTTTTATCTAAATGAGCATAAAAAGTTTGTATATTATTTCCATGATTTATTATAATAACATTTCCATAAACACTGTTATACCATCCAGAACTAACAACTTTTCCACTCAAAGAAGCAATTATATTATTTCCAGTACTTCCTGCTATATCTATACCTGTATGAAAACTTTCTTTCCCTGTAATCGGATGTGTTCTTTTTCCATATTTTGAAGTTATTTTACCTTGAGCTGGTTTTAAATATTTTCCATAATTTACTTTTGAATTTACAGATTTATTATCTTCGTTTAATTTTTCTAAATATTTCTTAATTTCTTCTTGAAGTTTATGATTATCTTGATAAATCTTTACAATTTCCTCTTGAATCATTTTCTTTTCATCTGATAAATTATCATATTGAGTTTTTAATTCGTTACTTAATTGATTTATTTCATCTACTTCTTTTTGCTTCAATTCTTTCTGAATTTCCAACAAACTTAAATTTTCATCATTTTCACTAATCTTTTCATTAATTAATTTCATTTTATCTTGAATCAACTTTTTTAAAAATTCTATATTTTCATTTTTAACTTTAATATCATCAATATTTTTCAAAACTTTCTCAATAATACTTTTATCCAATTCAATAAATTTACTAATATTAACAATTTTATCATTTAAATCTAAAACATTTTCTGAAGTATAAAAAATTTTAATAAGTGGATTGTATGTATCTATGTGCATATATAAATTTCTCAAACGCTTACTTATTACATCTTTAAACTTCTCCACTTCTTCTTCAAGCATATTTATTTCATCTATATTTTTAGAAACTTCTGCCTCTATTGATGATATTTCTCCATTTAAAGTTTCTATATTTTTGTTTAAATCATGTATTTTATTTTCATATTCCTCTATGGTTTTTGTGTAATCATCTATAATATTTTGCTTTGAATTAATTTCTTCAGCTATATTAAGAAGTTGTCTTTCTAAATTTGCTATTTCTTCATTAATCTGAATTTCAGATTCATTTAATTCTCTTATTTTTTCATTATTTTTATATATTTCTTCCTTAAATTCTGTTTCTTTTGCACTAATTAAATTACAACATATTAAAAACAATACAAACATCGATATTAATTTCTTAAATTTGAACATACAAAAGACCTCATAAAATTTATTTATAATTCTTCAGTATGTCCCCAAATATATTTTTTTATTTCTAACTATAAATTTTTTATAAATTAAATCGATATAATTAATGTACAAAGGTACACTTTAAAATTACAATAACTTAATCATAATATAACACTCCATTTTCCCTATTTATACCGATATATCTAAAATTTGGATATATCGGTTTTTGTTTAAATTAGAATAAAAATATTATAAAATAATACTATAAAAATAATTTTATTTATTATAAAAGGATGTGTTATTTTGAAAATAATTAATATAAATAATGATTTTAATAATTTTAAAATTTTAAATGAAAAAGTTGGAGACATTTTAAATAAATTTCCTAGTACAAAAACTTTTTTTGATAAATACAATATCGACTATTGTTGTAATGGTAGAAAGGTTTTAAAAGATACGTTAAAAGAATTGAACATTGACAATCAAAATATAGTAAACGAACTCATACATGATATACAAAAAGCCTGTGAATTTAAATCATCTAATAGTGATGAAGTTGTTAAATCCACAGATTTTATAAACAAAAGTTCAGAAGAAGTTATAGATTTCGTAATAAATCATTTTCATGAAGGATTAAGAAAAACTATGCCTGAAATAAATGCACTAATATTAAAAATTATGCGAGCTCATATAAAACACCACAAACAACTATTTTGGAAAATTCATGAGCTTTTCTGCAAAATAAAAGATATTTTTGAAGGACACTTAATTTTAGAAGAGGAAAACATATTTAAAGCAATGATTAAATTTAATAATGGGGAACTTTCAAAAGAAAGTGAAGAATATAAAACTATGATTGAAACAATAACAGAAGCAGTTGATGAACATTTCATAATAGGTCCAACACTTAAAGAATTAGCATCTTTAACAAATAACTATTCTGTTCCAGAAAACTCTTGTGAAACTGTTAAAAAAGTATACAGTGAACTTCACAAATTACAAGATCATATATTAGCTCACACTCAAATTGAAAATAATATTTTATTTCCTAGATACTTAACTCAAAACTAAATGAATAATAATTTCTCAATTATAAAACAATAATCTAGTACCTTATTTTCAAATAATAAAAATATTAACATACTTAACCAAACAAAAACCATCTCAATTTCTTGAGATGGTTTTTTAATTTATCTATAATTTGTTGTCAAATAACTGCACTCATGTTGCATTAATTCAAAATATCTATCGTAATTTATTTGTTCAACTTTCTCCTCATCTTTCAAAAGCATTCTTTTATCTCTATGAAATAGAAAATAAACAAACCCTTCTTCTTCATCCTTAAACTCCAAAAAAACTTCTTTACTATCATCATCTAAAAAAGTTATTTTAACTTCATAAGACTCATTTATACTTTTTAATATATCAAACTTATCATATCCAACCATTTCTCCGTAAGATACATTTTTATCATTTTCATCTTCTACAATATTTGTAATTTTATAATAATATCTAAGTGCGTATTCATCTCCTTTATACTTTATATTTTTTATTATCAATTCTCCTTCTTTAGGATCATACGGATTGCTATAAGTAAAATTTGTTTCATATAATAAATATCTTTCTGAATTATCTTCTTGAGATAAAACTTCGTAAATTTTAAAATTATAAACTCCATTATCTAAATCACATTGAATTGATTGAGTCCCATCTTTAATTTCTATATTTTCAAATACTAGTTCTTTTGTTTGTTTATTTAAAATATCTAAAACTATCTTACCGTTTCCAACACAATACACACTCACACTTAAATTACAAATTCTAAAATCATAATCTGCCTGAAAATTTTTGACTCTTACAACTGATTGGTTACTCATAAGCTCTCCTTTAAAATAACATTTCCTTAATATGTTTAAACAACATTTACTATTCATTTTAATAAAAATAAATTTAAAATACAATAAAAAAATTATGCTTTGGGTATATACTCATATATATTTTCTCCATCAATTATTAACAATGATTTACTTTTTATTTTTTTATTTTCATATTCATAAATTTCATCTGAAAAATTAGCTATAACTTTAATATCCTCTCCGTATTGAGCCATTTGAACATTATCTGATAATTTTTCAAACTTTGTCATCTCTTTATTTATAACCTTCTTAGAAAAATCGCTCCAAACTTTTGAATGATTTACTATTGTATCTTTATATTTTTCCCACTCTTCCTTATCAAGGTGATAAAGTGGAGGCATGTTATATAGAACTTCATATAACATTCTTGTTTCAATGTCATCAACAAATTTTAAAGTTCCCCATCCCCACCAATAAGTTGTAATAACAGAATCATTGTACACTAACTTATAAAGTGGAATGCTATACTTACTACTTAAAAATATTTCTCTAAAATACTCTTTTAATGGAATTTGTTTTGAAAACATTTTTGCAACTCCACCAGTTGGTGAGTAATAAGCTCCAACATAATATTCACTTTCTTTATTTTTCATATCTGGATCCATCCATGCAAATGGATTTAATTCTATTCCATGTGAAAATGCTACATAAGGATTTATAAAATCATTTCCACCTTCAGTACCAACTACCATATTCTTTTCATTAGATACATACTTAATTCTTTCAATTCTTCCCTCAATGTCCTGTTTTTCAGTTGTAGTATGTTCTTTAGAATAATCATCATAAACCTCTCCAGTTCCATCTGTATCTAAGAACCAAGAATTAAAATTTATTCCTGTATCTAAAATTTTGTTTACTCTATTTTTTACACTTGGCATAGCTAGTGTAGGATTTAATTTTCTTCCAACACCGTTAAATCCTTCAATCTTTTCTCCTTTTTTATTTGTAACTGTTGCATTTTCAAATAAAGTTTCATCTTCAAATTTTGCTGTAATCCATTGTTCTTCTCCTGGCTTATGAATTGAATGATATGAATCATATGTTCCAATTAAATATCCATACTCATTTGCCATATCAACAAATTCTGGTTTTATAAACCCAGCTCTCCAGTCATCAAAACCAATCCAAAGATTTGAAAGTCCTGAATTTTTCATATCTTCTAAGACATCTACTGTTAAAGAATCTCCCCATTTCTCAACAGGATCAACCATATCTAAAAGTTTTGATTTTAATAATCTTTTGTTTAAATATATAAGTTCAATTTCATTTAAATTGTCTATTCCCTTTTCTAAATACTTTTCAATTTCTTTATCTTTAGTTTCAAAAATTTCTTCATTATAAAGTTCTCTCAATTGCACAACTTCACTTATGCCTTTTATAATGTTGTTTTTCACATACTTAGCTACATATTCTTCTTTATTAAGCTCATCAAAGGCATCTGCTAACTCTTTTCCTTCTTCAACTTTTTCATTTAATAATTTTTGTATCCAGGATTTTAAATCTTCTGGAAAATTATTTTTAAGTTTTGCCCATTTAATATTGTCTTCCCCAATTACTACGCTGTTCCAAAAATAAACATGAGAAGCTCCGTAAAGTTTCTTTATATTGTTGTTTTCCTTTTCCTTCTCTTTTAAAGTTTTAAATTTCCCCGTTTCAATTAAATAATTTCTATAAATTTTTGAAATATCCGTAACATCTTTATCAGCTACATAAATTCTAAAACCATATTCTTTATCTTCATTTATTGAAGGAAACTCATGGTCAAATGAAAACTTTATTTTATCTTTTGTATCAAAAGTTAATGTATTATTGTAAGGATTTTCTATAACATAAACCAAGCTATACTCTTCTTTATTTACTCCAAAGAACTGCATAGACAATCCTTCAATACCTTTAATCTCACCAATTTGATTAAAATATTTTTTCCAATTTTCATCATTATTTGGAATTAATTTTCCTTGTCCAATAGGAAGAATATACTCTTCTCCACTTACCATCGGCCATGAAAAATTATTTTCATCGCTTTTATTTGATTTTATAGAAACATCTAAATATTCCTTTTCCTTTTGAATATTTACATCTATTCCTTCCTTTTCATAAGTCCACGATGCTTTCTTACCATCATTTTTAAAATTACTAACTTCTCTTTTTTCTAAAGGATCAGAAACATTTTCAGTTACTCCGTCATACATAACTTTTAAATCAAAATTCTCTGGATTAACCTCAAAATTAAAATCAGTTTTATATTCATAATCAGCATTACTTAAAACTTTTTTGCTTACAGTCCCACTAACGCAAGATACCATATTAAACATTAGTAGTAACGATAAAACAATTTTTTTCAATTAACTCACCTCGGATAGAAATATATCAAGGTTATGTTACATGAATGTTACATTTATCCAATATTTTACATTAATTAAAATCAATATAAAATTCAAACTTATTATCTGTGCATTTAACACCAAATTCAAACTCATATTTTTCTAAAATTTCCTTAACAATAGGTAATCCTAATCCTGTTCCTGAAAAATTTTTATCTCTTGACTTTTCTAAAACATAAAATGGAATCCATATTTTTTCCATATCATCTTCAATTTTATCAATTACATTTATAATTCTAAATTTAATTTTTTCATTTTCCTTGTTTAAAAAAATTTCAATACGTTTATCATTTGAATACTTTATTGCATTAGTTAATAAATTTTCAAAAACCATATTAATATGATCTTTATTTGAAAAAACAAAATAATCTAAACCATCACAAATATTAACATCAACTTTTAATTTATTTTCATCAAAAACTAATTTGTACTTGTGTAAATTCTCATTAATAATTTTAAATAAATCTACTCTTTCTTTTTCATTTTCCTCACGTCCAATTTTAAACCACAATAACAAATTTTCTATAAGACCATCAATTTTATGTATTTCATCATGAATAACATCTAAATATGTACCATCATCAAACCCATCTTCAATTCCCTGAACATAAACTTTTATAATGGATAATGGAGTTTTAACCTCATGAGCAACATTGCACAATAATTCTTTCAACTTTAAATTCTGAGTATTAAGCTCTTTATGTGCTTTTTCCAAACTTTTACTCATATCATTTACACTATTTGCTAAATCTTCTATTTCATCTCCTGTTTTTATATTTTCAGTTCTAAAATTCAAAGAAGCAATATCTTTTGACAATACCTTTATATTTTTTAATGGTTTAATTATCATGTAGGAATTCACCCTAACAATTACCCAATTCAAAATAATTGAAAATATAATTATTAAAATTATAAATTTATTGATTATACTTATTATTTCACTAATACTTGATAAAGCTAAACCAATTACAAAAATATAATTTTCTTTTTTTAGAATTTTAACATAAAACTTATATTTAACTAATTCTTGATCATAAATTTTATTAACACTTGTGTAATTTAATTGTTCTAATACTTCTTCTGTTATCCAAAATTTATTCAATTTTATTTTTTTACGTTCTAAAGCATTGATTATCTCGTCATTTATTACATCAACATTTCCAAAATCTTTCACATATACAATAGTTGTTAAAGTTTTATTTTCAATATCTGTAATAACATTAAATAATTCATCTAGTTCAAGATTATTTATTTCTTTATAAACTTCATTTAAAGCTTGTCTTTTCTCAAGAATATAAAATTTATTTATAATCATTAAAATTAAAAATACAAATATTATAAATAAAAAATTGCTCACAAAAATTTTATTTTTTATCTTAATTTAAATCCACCTCCAAACTATATCCAATTCCTCTGTAAGTCTTTATACTATTTTCTCCAATCTTAGCTCTTAAACGCCTAATATGAGTATCAACTGTTCTATAGTCTCCTTCATAATCGATTCCCCAAACTAAACTTATTATCTTATCTCTTGATAAAATAATTCCTTTATTTTTTACAAAGCAACTCAATAAATCAAATTCAATTTTTGTCAAATTTAATATTTCATTGTTTCTATAAACTTTTTTATCATTAAAATTAATACGTATATCTCTAAAAGTTACATCTTTATCAATATTTAATAATTTCTTAGCTCTCATTATTAAAACTCTTAAATCAAAAGGCTTCTTAACATATTCATCTGCACCAATTCCAAGTACTTCTAACTCATCTTCAGTTTGAGTTCTAGCTGTAAGCATCAAAACTTTTGTATTCATATTTTCTTTTATGTATTTACAAACCTCAATTCCATTTAATTTTGGTATCATCCAATCTAAAATTACTAAATCGATTTTATTAGAATCACATTTCTTTATAGCATCTTCTCCATTTAAAGCTTCAAAAACATTAAATCCTTCTTTTTCAAAATAAAATTTTAATATCTTAACTAATTTTTCTTCGTCATCAACAATCATAACATTCATAAGTTTTCCTCCATAAATCTCTTTTAAAATATTAAGTATTTTTTAAATTTAGATTACGAATAATAATTTAGCACTAAAATAATAACTAAGAGGTGATGAAATATTAATCTATTTATTAAAATTTTTTTAATGGCTGCTCTTATTATTTCATTTGAAAAAATTTCAATATGCTCAAAATCATTTAAAGAACATAAACAAACAATCTCATCAACTCAAATAGGTATTGGTGTAAATCATGTGAATGAAGTAATCTATAATTTTATGAACAAAAATTCAAATCATCAAAATATCAATTACATAGAAATGGATTTAGGTTTAATAAATTCTACCTATTCTTTAATGTGCCATAAATCAAAAAATACAACAAATGGCAAAGAGACTTTAAATAATCAAGTGTTAAAAGAACAAGAAAATAAAAAGAACATAATTGGTGCAATAAATGGGGATTTTTTTAATCTTGAAAGTGGAATTCCTGTATGCAACAACTTAATAAATGGAGAATTTTTTTCAACTTCATTAACAAAAGATGAGGAAATTTTAAGACCTTGTTTTGCAATACTTGAAGATAATAGTATAGATATTGACCATTACCATTTTAGCGGAAATATTAATCTCATAGACAATAATTCATACAAAACACAAGTAAACATAGATTCAATAAACAGAAATGACTATATAGAAAATACAATAAATATTTTTAATCATAAAAATAATGAAAATTCAACAATATACCTTCCAAAAGAAAAGGAAGATGCTTTAATAATTTTAATAACACCTGAGGATCTAGATTCATCATTTTACAATTTAAAAACAATCAAAGGAAAAATCAAAAATATTATAAATGATCCAGCAAATACATACAAAATTTTCAAAGATGAAATTGCAATAGTTGCCTACAACGATAAAAAAAGTTTATTCTCAAAAGCATTTAATAATATGGATGTTGAAATTAACTTTGAAATCAAAAAATCTAGTGATTATTCAACACCACAAATCAAACATCTATTAACAGGACATGAATTCATATTGTACGATAACGAAATACCAGATAAAAATTATTTTTCTGAAACATGGAATTCAAGTTCTGTATATTCAAAAAATCACAGAACCGCATTAGCTCTTACAGACAGAAATACACTAATAATTTTAACAGTAGATAAAAAAGATTCATTTAAAGGAATGTCTTTGCCTGAGCTTGGAAATTTTTTAAAGTCAAAAGGCGCTTATAAAGCAATTAATCTTGATGGTGGAGGGTCAACCTCTATGATGATTAGAGAATTAGGCATTCATGCACTTAAAAAAATAAATTTAGCTCGCGAAGATAGATCTATTTCAAATTCAATTATGATTACAAATCTTCTACCTTACACAACAGACATTAAAGAATTTTATTTTCATGATTCACCACAAATAAACAGAGACGAAAATAAAAAATTAAACTTTGTTGCTTACGATACAAATTTAAATCCAATAGATATTTATCTCTTACCCGATTTAAAATTAACAAGTGATGTTGGAATTTTTGATATAAATGGAGTTTTCTATCCAGTTCAAATTCCATGCGAAGGAACTATAACAATTGAAATTGGCAAAATTATTAAAACTTATACTATTGAAATAAAATAAAAGAGTTAGTGAAACTTTCACCAACTCTTTTATTTATTGAACTATAATTCATAACAAAATATAATGTTAAATTATTTCCTCTATTGAATATATTTAAAAACTATTCTTGCCGCATCTTCAATTAACTTATTATCATACTTATCATCTTTTCCTTGCTTCTTAGAAAGTATTGCTACAAATATAGGATCTTTTCCTGGAGGAGTCACAACAGCTATATCGTTCCTTGTTCCATAAGAAGCTGCACCACTTTTATCTGCTACAACCCAATCAGAAGGTGCACCTGCACGAATTAATGCATTTCCTGTTGCATTATTTGACATCCAATCTATAAATATAGCTTTTTTATCATCCGATAATACATTACCTACTACATATTCTTTTAAATCTAATGCTAATTGTTTAGGTGTACTAGTATCTCTAATATCTCCTGGAGTAGCTTCATTCAATTCAGTTTCTTTTCTAGAAGGTTCTGTAATATTATCTCCTATTTTTTCTAAAGATTTTTTAAATCCTTCTGGACCACCAATAAGATCAAATTGCAAATTACCAGCAGTATTGTCACTTTGTCTAACAGCAGCCTCACATATTTCTCTAATAGTCATGCCCGTACTAACCTTATCTTTAGCTACTGGAGCATAGGACAATACATCTTGCTCTGTAAAATGTACAATATTTTCAAGTTCTTCAATTGAATATTTTTCTAAAATCGCACCTGCTGCTAATGCCTTATATGTAGAAGCATATGCAAATCTTTCATCAGCATTATAAGAAACAACATTACCTGTCCCTGTGTCTACTGCATAAATTCCTAATATTGCACCATAACTTTCTTCAAGATTTTTAAATTCACTACTATATTCAGTAACATCTCCTTTATAATTATCCAAATTGCTACTTTGACTTTTGCTACATCCTACAATTAATAAACTTACAAATATGATAACCACACTAAAAGTAAAATTTTTTTTAATCATATAACTATAAATTCCTCCTATTATTCACCATTTTAAACACAACTATCTCCATGTATAGCTAATATCTGCATGAACCATCAAATATTATTATATATAAAATATAAAAAAATGTAAATATATAATTTTCAAATAAAAAAAGGCTAGCTATTAAAATAACAATATAAATTACAACTCACAATTGTAAATTTAATTATTATTAAGCTAACCCTCTTATTTTATTTAAGATTTAAGAAACATTTTTGCAATTCCCTTAGCAACATCTTTTATTGATAATTTTGAAGTATTTATACACAAATCGTAATTCTTTCTATCTCCCCATTTTTTACCAGTAATAAATTGATAATACTTAGCTCTATTTTTATCTACCTCTAAAATCCTCTGTTTTAATTCTTTTTCAGATAAATTTTCACCTTCAGGTGCTTTATCTATACACCTTTTAACCTTAAAATCAAATTCTGAATACACAAATACTTTAAAAGGATTGTAATCTTGAAGAATATAATCTGCACAACGTCCTATAATAACACAATCAGACTTCTTAGCCATTTCAACTAAAGTATTACTTTGTTCCATATAAACATTATTACTATGTTCCAAAACAGGATTAAATATTGAATAAAAACTATGTCCTATTGTAATAGGAAAAGATATTATAGGTCTATTTTCAACTACTTGCTGAACATATTCTTCTGCCAATCTAGTTTTCTTTGATATTTCTGTGATAATTTCTTTATCATAATATGCTATTTGCAAATGTTCAGCAAGACGCTTTCCAAATTCTCGTCCACCACTTCCAAATTCTCGCCCAATTGTAATAATTCTATTCATAATAAAAATCCCTCCACTATTACACAGAAATCTTATCTTGTTATAACTATACAAAACATTTAAAACATGTTCAACCACTGTAAATTACATTTGAGTAATTTTATTAAATATATCTTCAAAAATAGGATTTTCAAATATATAATTTAAAATTTCATTAACAATCTCATCTTTATTTTTAGACTCTTCTACCATCTTATCAATAATCATAACATTCATATGTCTATACTCATCTTCACTAGGAACAGTATTTAAAATTGATTTATATAAATTATTTATAATTTCCTCATAGGAATAATCAAACATCAAAAATTTTCTATCCAAACATATACTACGTATAAATTTCTCAAATTCTTCTTTACTATTTGTTATAGAATACTTTAAAAATTCAAATTCTTCTTCTGAAAAATCTTTGTTAAGAATATTTAAGAAAATTCCATTTAAATAACTATACAAAGTCATATCTTCTTCATTTTGAAAAAAGTTTTCCTTTTTATTCAAAATAAAATTTTCAAGTGATGTAACTACTTGCCCATCTTCAAAATAAACAACATAACTTTGATTCTTTAAAACAACATCTTTTACACCTGTAACTCCATTTAATTCGTGATGAATATTGTAAGGTATTGTTATTGATCCATCTCTATGAAGAACTATTGTTAAATACCCAGATTCATAAACCATTTTAACATTTTCAAAAGTATTCATATATTCTATTTTCTGTTCATTAAAATCACTTATTTCATTATCACTTTGTATATGATAAAACAATTTTCCATCTGTAGTTATGAAATAAGATTTATATAAAACACTTTCTCCTGATGAAAATCTATCTATAACAATGTTTTCTACATTAGAAAGATACTCTGATGGTGCTTTAAAATCTTTTTCAAATATTGGTATTGCTTTATTATCAAAAGTTACAACATACAAATTTTCATCTTCTTTTATAAATTTTTTAGCATTAAGGATTAATTCAACTTTGGAAGAAATTTTTTCATATCCATCACCTAATCCTACAACTCTACCATCTTTTTTTATTATGAGCAAAACATTATCTTGATATATAACTGCTTCTATAACATTAGTCAAACCTTTAATAACACTAATACCATTAGTTCCATCTCCAACTATTGAAACTGTATCATCTTGTTCATATATCAAAACTACTTTATCACTTAAAGCTTTTATATCCTTAACATTTTTAAAACTCTCAAGAAATTTTGAGGTTTTTTGATTCTCTGAAAGAACCCTTCCATCAATTGTTAAAAGAAACTTGCCATCAATTTTACTAACCTTTGTTTCATCAGATATTCTGAAATCAATGGAAGAAATTATTTTGTTATCCTCAGTAAGTGCAATAAAATCATTTTCATTAATACTGAGAGATAAAAGTTCTGGTAAATCGTCAGGAACAATATCTTCCATACCTTTATTTAATTTTATCAATTCTCCATTTTCATTTATTAAATAAATCATTTCATTTTGACCATGAGTATTTAATATTTGCACATTAAAATTAGATTTTGTTTGAGCAAATACAACTATAAAACTAAAAAAACTCATAACCAATCCAATTATAATTGATTTTTTTATTTTATTACTCATTAATCCTCCTAAAAATAAAATATATTATTGAATAATATGATTTAAAAATAAAAAGCATGCTTTTAAAATTATAGCATGCTTTTTTATATGTCATATTAATAAAAATTTTTCACCATTATGAATTGCATAATCGTCTATAGTTAAATCATCTTCCAACTTTTTATTATCATTGAAACTTAAAAATAAATAATTTTCTCTAATAAACTCATTATCATATTTAACATTATACACTGCTTCTAATATCAAACTTTTTAGTGTAGCAATGTTAAGTTGAGTAGATATCTTAAAATCATAAATTCTATTTTTCTCTGGAATACAAACTTGTATATATACCATATCAATTACTCCCAACAAACTTTAATCTATAGTTACTGAAATTTTTTCAGATTTATATACTACAAATGTTCCCATATTTAAATCATGTTCATGATTTAAAACTATAGTTAATCCATCTTTTAGCAAGAAATTTAAAATCTTTAAAAATCTTTTATCTATTCCGCTTTTCTTATTTAAAGAAGTAACAAAATAAATTCCAATTTCTTTATCAACGTTTAAAATATTATTTAAAATTCCAAACATATTATCATCAAGATGCTTTAAAAATATATCTACCTCAGGTATAAACACACATAATTTTTCTTCACTTGATAAATTAAAGTCTTGCTTATCAATTCTATTTTTAACAACCTCTTGAAGCCAAATTAAAAACTCTCTAACTTTATTTTTATCAGAAGCATACCAATAAAATTTACTGTGATTAAATTCTTTAATCTTATTATCAGAATTATCTAGGAAATAACATTTAACTCCACTCTTACTTAAAATATTAAAAATGTTATCTATAACCACTTTACTATTACTTATCCCATTATGCATAATTGAAATAGTTTTTGGTATAACATCAAATTCGTTTATGACTTCTGATAAAGTTAATTCCTTAGTTTCTTCTAAATTATTTTTTCTGTTATCATCAAAACTTTTTTCAGATTTTTCTTCAATCATCTCATAATCATGATTTATTTCAAAATCTTTTATAGTTTCATTATCAAGTGCTTCTTTAATATCTGATACGTCATAAATTCTGTTGTTTATATCATTCATTTGTATAAATAAAGACTTAAGTTTATTATTAAGTTCAACATCATTTTCACAATTCATAGGAATAGCTACTTGAAATTCTAAAATTCTACTTCCTTTTCCATCTGAATAACGTACAAGTCCTCTTCCTTTAAATTTAGAATTTATACTACAATCTTCTCCTAAAATCTTCCTATAAATCTCTTCATTATTTAATCTCAACACAAATTTATTATCAAAATACTCTGATAACTTTATTTCAATTTCCCCATACTCACATGAAACAACACAAACAAATATACCGTAAGATTTTCCATCTCTAGCTAACATTTTTATAAAATTACTATAATCCCAAACATTATTAACTATATCTTGAATGCTATCTATAACTAAAACTACATATGGAAGCTGTTCTCCTGTTTTAACTTTATAATTTTCAACAGATGAAATATCTAAATTCTCAAAAATTTTCTTTCTTAATTCAAATTCATCTAATATCTTTTTAAATAATCCATTAACTTCATCTTTGCTATATGCAATATCTTTTACATGAGGGGCATAACTAAAATAATCTGTATTTCTCGTATTAACATCAACCATATAAACATTTAGATAATTTGGTTTATATTCGCAACAAAGAGAATAAACCAAAGTTTTTACTAAAGTACTTTTTCCTGTTCCAGGTGCACCATAAACAAATAAATTTCCTAAGTTTTTAAAATCAACCTCTAAAAATCTTTGAACCTGATATTTAGGATCATCTATAATTCCAACTATAGCCGAACATTTATTTCTAGAATCACACCACATAAAACCATTAAAATTACTTGCATATCCAACTAAATCTTGAAGACACAAATATCTTAAAGAAGAATTAAAAATAGATATATTTAAATCCATTTCATTAGACAAATTAATAATTTTATCTATAATTGAAATTTGTTGAGTTATAGAATCCTCAAAATACTGTATTCTACTAACTTTTTTAACTATCAATCCGCAATTATTAACAACATCTAAATTTTCATCACTATTTTCAATATCATGTTCAGCATTAGAAAAAGCAACTTCTACATTTTTAAATATTTGAGAATCAGAAAACTTCACATTAAATAAACCGGAGCTTTTTGGATTAGAAATACTGTTATCTTCCAAAATATTATACATATCTTTTATACTTGAAAATCTAAAACACACTTTAAAATTAAACTTGGATAAATCTATTTCATTCCCTTCAACAAATAAATCTACCTTATTAGTCGAAAGAATAACATGAATTCCAACAACTGACATGGAAGCATACAAATCTGTCAATTCCTTTATAAATCCTATATCCAAATCACTAACATCATCAATAACTATAACAAGATGAGGTATTATAGATGTATTTGAATAATTATCATATATATTTAAATAAGAATTTATATCATTTACTTTTAAACTATCAAATAAAGCTTGTCTTTTACTTATCTCATTTTTTATCAATAAAATTAATCTATTTTTTTCAGATTCACTTTCTTTATCCAAAATGTCTACCACATGTGGTAAATTTATAAACGGATTTAATTTTAAATTATGGTTTGATTTTAAAATTATAAAATTTAAAGTATTAGGATGAAAATTTATACAGTAAGACAAAATTAAACTTTTTATAAATTCCGTTTTTCCCATTCCACTTTCACCAAGTATAATTCCATTAGGTCCATTGTGTTTCGCATGAATATTAATCGAAAATATCTCTTTATTATTTTTAACAGCTATTGGAATATCGCTCATACTTGATAATTTGTTTTTATTCCACTTTTCACGAATATTCAAATCATCTATATGAGAAATCCCATACAAATCAAAAATAGATTTATTTTCAAATTTCTTAATATCATCTGAACTATCAAACATTTTAATTTTAGACAATGAATAAACAAACTTATTCATATCAATCAAATTCGATATATCAGAGTAATCATGTGGAATAACTAACTTTTTTACACCATTATCTTGAATTTTATAAAACGTTTGAGAATCCTCATCAATATCTAAAACATATCTAAATGAACTAGGAACATTTTTGTTATCTATTGTAACAAGAACAAACGAAACATTAATTTTCTTACTAACCTTTTTTATATATTTCAAGAACGAATCTATAACTAAACTAAAATCATAAAATATAAAAATTACATAACCAGTTCTAAACTCTTGATTCTCATCCTCTGACAACATTGCTTCTCTTTCAGAAATGATGTTTTTAATATCATAAATCACGTCAACAAGTTCCTCATTATTTGAAGCTACATATCTAAAATCTTTCTTTTCTGAGTACACATGAGGAATTTCTTTAACATAATCCATATTACTTTCATGCTGTTTTGAATATAAAAAACCAATCTTCAAATCTCGATACGAGTGTAATGATATAAGTTGAACCAAAAAATTCTTCACAACATCATAAAGTCTGCTCATATCTCCAACAATTGCAATCTTATTAATTTCTCTTAAAGGAATAGTTATTGGTGCCTTTTTTATCGTTTTAAAATTACTTGTAATTTTAAGATAATTTTTATAAAGCTCATGATCTTCAGGCAAATTAGAAACAACATCTGATTTTATATACAGATTTTCAAAATATAAATTACCTTGTCCGATTGTTAAATTTAAAAAATCTTTATCATCACTATTTCTTTCCCAAAGTTTCTTATCAAAATTAATAACTCTCTTATAACAATCAATAACTTTGGGATATCTTTGATATAAAGCTCTAACTCTTTCTTCTCTAATCAAAGTAAGTTTTTTAAACTTATTATTTAAATACGAATTATAATCTTTTACTTTCTGGTTAATCTTAGATTTATTTGAAGTAACTCCAACCACATAAAAAATCAAAGTAAATAATATACCAATTACTCCTGCATAGATTAAATAAACCATACTACCAACATTCTTAAAAAACAAACCTAAAACTATCAGAACAAAAGTAACTGTAACTAATGGTATAACTCCAAAATACAAAAATCTAGAATTAAAATTAAAATCAATATTAGGGGGGTTTATAGTAATACTTTTATCTTCATCTAAATCATCATAAAATTTATCTCTATCAACAATACTCTTCTTAAAATTTATAAATTTTTTAGGAAGAGAACTATTAATTTTATTTTCTTTAACAATGGGAAGTTCAGAATATACATTTTCATTTGGATTATTTACAGCTATATAATCTCCTAAATATACACATTTGAAACCATAAAGAAAAATAACATCTCCAAACTTAAGTTCAGATTTTACAAATTTAACTTGATTTATATAACATCCAACAGCATCACTAACTGTTTCTACTACTCTATTTTCTTTAAATTTTAAAACTATATGATAATCCAAAACATTTGAATTTTTATAAATTATATCATTATCTTCACTTTTACCAATTTTAATTTGATCAATTCCTTTTACATTAAACTTGTAAAAAACGGAATTAAATTGATCTTCAAATTGAATAAGTAAAACAACTTTAGAACTTTCATAAGGAAAATTACAAACCAAAATATCTCCATCTAAAATTGATTTTGATTTAACATTTTGATTTTTATACATAAACACTAAATCATGAGTTGATTTCAATTTATAAAATCCGTCCTCATACTCAAAAGAAATCACATAATCTTTGATAAATAGTGTACTAAATCTATCTAACAAAAAATCAACCGTTTTATTTTGAGACTCATCAATCTCCCATTCAATTAGCTTATCCTTACAAAATAAATAAATTTTTATTTTTTTCATAATCCCCTCTTAAAAGTTTTTCAATACTTTGTACACATTATATTAACATATTTATGAACTTCATTCAATATTTTGAAACAATTTTGTAATAAAAAAAATAAAGGTAGTGCTAAAAAGCACTACCTCTGTTTATTTTACATCTATTTTAGAGATTAATTCCCTATATCTTCCATCTAAAATATTTACAAACTTACTTAATATTTTCAATCTATTTGATTTAAAATCCGAAACAGATGAATTATTAATTAATAAATTTTCTTTAATATTTCTATAAACATCTACAATATAATTTATCTGACTATCTATATCAGTCCATAAATCCTTACTCCAAATCTTCAAAATATTACATCCAAATTTCTCAAAATATATAACAGAATCAATATTTCTCTCAGTAGGATCTTTAAATTTTTTGATTAACTTTCCATCAAGATCAACAAATAAAATATACTGTTTAAAATCATTATCATATATTGCTAAATCAAATTTATAGGATAAATTTCCGAAATTTCTATCAACAACTAAACCTTTCTCAGCTAATTTATGTTGTATTTTATTTATTACATCTTCACACTTATCTTTAGCACAAGTTGATTCATTTAAATTACTCATAACTTCATCAACTTTTCCAATTGAAATTGATTTTGCATAACTTAAATATCTTTTCAATAGTTTTATATTTTCATTATCATATTCTTTTAAATTAAGTTCTTCAATGTTAAAGGATGAAACAATTTTCATTTCATTAGTTGCAAGATTCATAAAAATATTTAATTTATTTAATCCTGTACTATCTTCTATCTCATCAAATTTTAATTCAAATGCACCTTCAATATTAAAACCTCCACCTAAAGCGAAAATTATAATATCTCTTCTATCGTAATTAATCTCTCCTATACTTTTTACATAAATTCCATCGTAAGTTTTATCTGAATATTTTTTACATTCTTTATAGTACAAATAGTTAAATGTTTGATCTAATTTTATCCTATCTTCTAAAATTTTAGAAATTAAATCAGCGTAATCTTTAGTTAAAGTAACAATTCCAATTGATTGTTCAATATTTTTATTTTTAAGTATGTCATACAAAAGACTAACAACAAATTCTGCTTCATTTTCATTAATTCCATCAACAACCTGAGAATTAATTTTAAATATATCAAATGGAGTTTTAATTTCTGAAAATTTCACCAAATTTGGAGCTTTTATAATATCCAAATTATTAAAAAATACATTTGAAAGCTCACTTAAAATTTCCGAACCTTCAGAATACAAATATCTTAACTCTAAAAACTCATATCTATCTTTTATAAATTTGAATAAATTATCACACACATAATCACTTTGAGAAGAAATTATGTTATATATTTTGTTTTGAGAATTAATCTGCTTTTCGTCACCAAACACAACAACTTGCTTTGCTCTGTACATATGTGGAATAACATCTGAAATATAATAACCATGACCATCATCAATTATAATATAATCAAACATTCCCTCAATCATTGGTAATGTTGACGAAACTAAACTATGTTCAATTAAAAAACACGGAAATAATTCCAAACAAATATCAAAAACTTCTCTCATAAATCTTTTAATTGAGTAATTTTCTACATTAGATATAACATCTCTAACAAAGTTCTCTTTATTACCATTACAAATGTAATTAAAAGCATGACTTTTAACCTTATTTAATACAAACTTATCAATTCCATCTTTTCTTTCTTCAAATAATTGTCTTAAATTTTCAAAAGATTCATCAACAAATTTATATTTCATAAGTTCATCTCCGCACTTATGATGGCGTCTCATAATATTTATAAGTACAGAAAATTTCAAAATCTCTTCTAAATTATCATTCATCATCTGTTCATTTACAGAGTTATTATAAATGTACTCTAATATATCACTCAATACTCTATCGAAGTTTTGAATTTTATAAGTACTTGCTAAAAACTTATGAAAAGATTCTAACATTTCTAAAAGCGTTGTTATAAATTCAGTAATATCTTCAAAATTTAAAACCTTATCCCTTATAAAGTTAAAATTCTCAATTTTCAAAATTTCTTCTAAAAAACTTATATCTTCAACAAGTCTACTTACAGACCTATAATATCCTTCAACATTTGAATATACTTTTTCACTTGTAGCTTCACTAATATCATCTTTACTGCCTTTTTTGTTTTTCAAAAAGCTTAAATTTTTAAACCAAGAATCATTACTTTCATCAGAAACAAATTCTCTATTTACATAACTTTTATCAAACTTTCTAGCTTCATTAATTATTTCACCTTTAGTTAAATTACCTTCTTTAAAAAGCTCTATAATCTTTAAACTACATTCATTTTTTTCAATATCCAAAGCTACTTTTCTAGATTTTAAATCCTCTAATCTTAAAATATAAATTTCTCTTTTTTCTATTTCAAAATCATCTCTAATAAAATTCACAATTTTGTATTTATTTAAATACTCTTTATGTTCAATAAAAAGATTTATAAGTCCCTCATTTTTAATCTTATTTATGGAAGAAACTATTTCATTAAATGTACATCCTGAAACTGGGTTATTACTTGTAAATTTCTTAAATGCCTCATTATCTAAATTATCATTATCTATTCCCATTGTATATTCATACATCTGTTGGAGAGATAATCCAAATTTCTCCACATTATTGTAAACTTCATTAGCTTCATTTATAAACGAATATTTATTACAAATATCTTCAACTACTTTTTCAAAATGCTCACAAAAAACATCATCATTTTTAAATGTATTTATAGCATTAAACTCTCTTATAAAATTGTCATAAAAGTCTTTTTCACAATTAGTTACTTTCATAACCACTGAATTTATACTTGAAAGTTTAGAATACATCTTTTCAAGAAAATGATTATTTTTCGTAACTAACAAAACTTTTTTATTTTTTGAAATTTTATCAAGTATAAAGTTAAAAATTGTTGTGTTCTTTCCTGTTCCTATTGGAGAATTTACAAGACAAACATTCTTGTTATCCACAAATTTTATAGCATTTTGTTGACTAAAATCTAAAACATCTTTTACATATAGGTTTTCACTTGGTTTTACATTATCCAAACAATTATTATTTTCTTTATCTAAAATTCTAAAAATAACACTTTCTGATATATCAACATTTTTTAAATATTCGTAATCATTAAATTCATCATTAATTATTTGAAAATCTCCAATAACAATAAAATTTCGAACTTTTAAATATGGTTTACCATCAACAAAACTATTTAAAATATCCGAAAATTTTTCAATATTACTATTTAAAAATCCATCATTAAAATTTAATGTAATATCATAATTTTTCAAAAAATCTAAAACGTTATAAATTACTTCTCTTTTAAATTCACTTTTAAAACTATATTCTTCTTTAATATCAATCTGTTTATCATTAAATATTTGTTTCAATATAAGCAACAAATATTTATTTATTTCAATCTTTTGATTTAAATTTTTCTCCAAATACCAAGAATTATTTTCATTAAATAACCTAATTGGTATTAAAAAAAGTGGCATTCTAACATAATTTTTTTCATCCACATATCCTTCAACAAAAGGATATCCCACATATAAATATTTTTCTTTATCATCTTTACATAAAATTTCTAAATCTGAAATTATTCCTGACATATAACTATACTTTTCATTTAAAACATCTAAATGCTTATTTATATTGTTTCTATAAAAATTTTCTAAAAAATTTCTATATTCATCACGGTCTTCAAAATCCGTATTATTTTCAAATTCCTCTAATTTTTCATTTTTCTCTTTATTTACTATGTTTTTTATATCTTCTATTTTTGCATTTTGCCATTCCAAAGGGTCGTCAACTATTTTTAAAATGTTATCCTTATCAGAAAATATAAAATCTATAAGATTTAAATACAATTCCTCGTTAAACTTTTTTAAATTGTATAAATCAAAAAATTTATTTTTATCAATCTCATCTAAATATATTGTCTTATTCTCTAAAGTTAAATTGATCAAAATGTCTTGATATTTCTTTAAATTATCATTCATTAATATCACCTTTAACTTATTTAAATAAAAATTAATCCATAAGGTTAGTATTATTATTTTCTTCCTAATACAAATCAAGTATACAATATTTTTTATTTTTTTACACTTAATTATTAACTTTGTATTAAAATTTTTAATCATGATTGAATATATCACATTAATTATGAAACAATTATATTAGAATATTATTTTAGAATTGGAGGATAAAAAATGATAGAAAATATTTGTAATGTATTTATCTTTGTTGATAATCAAGAAAATGCAAAGAAATTTTGGACTGAAAAAATTGGATTTGAAATAAAAATTGATACACCTATGCAAGATAATTATTCTTGGATAGAAGTTGTTCCTAAAACTGGACAAACAACTCTAGTTCTTTACCCTAAAGCTCTTAAAAAAGATTTTAAAACTTCTGATAGCACAATAACATTTTTTACAAAAGATATAGAAAAGACTTTTAACGAATTATCTTCAAAAGGAGTAAAATTTTCCAAAAAACCTGAAAATACTGGATTTGGTATTTTTACAGAATTCTATGATGAAGATGGAAATACATTTTCTTTAAAACAAGTTTAAAAAATAAAAGTGTATTGAAATAAATTACAATACACTTTTTTAATTAAATTTCTTTATCAATCTTATTTAAATATCTCTTATAATACAAAGAAATAACTCCAACAACAGGTGATGCAATAATAATTCCAACTACTCCAAATAATCCTCCACCTATTATTATAGAAATAATTACAACAAGTGGTGGTAATCCAACAAAATCTCCAAGAATTTTAGGTTGAATAAGATTTCCTTCTATCTGTTGGAAAATCATCAAAAGTACAAATCCTAAAATTGCAACTGTAAGTCCTGAAGGCAAACCTAAAACAAAGGCTCCAAGTGCCCCAATAAGTGGACCTAAATAAGGAATAACATTACTAACACCAGCTAACACACCAATTATAACTGCATATGGATTTTTTATTATAGCTGTTAATGCAAATGAACAAAATCCTACAAATACAGCATCAACAATTACTCCAGTAAAATATCCACCAAATATTTTATCTAAATTAATTGAAAAACTTTTAATTTTATCAGAAACATTTTTTGAAAAAATAATATCTATCAACACTGAAAAAAATCTTGCTATCTTCTCTTTGTCTCTTAAAATATACACTGATAAAATTACCGCAATTAAGAAATTAAATATAAAAATTCCTGTATTTGAAATAAAGGTAGTTAAAGCAGAAACTGATGTATTTAACAAATTTGCAAGATTAGTATTTAAAAAATAAGCAACTTTTTGATTAATCTCAGATATAATTTGGGGTTCAAGCTCTAAATTACTTAAAAATTTATTTGCTAAATCAACAAATGATGGAAGCTCTCGTATAAGTGCCTTCAAACTATTTAAAAATGGCTCCAATATGAACAAAATTAATACAAATATAATAGTACTTAAAGTTAACAAAACAGTTATAACTGTTAATAATCTAATTTTTGAAAACTGTTTTTTAGAAATAATTTGCAGTGGATCTTGATCCTTTTTTATTTTATAAAAAAGTTTAAAATACAATCTATCTACTAAATTAATCAATGGTTTTAATATATAGGACATGACTGCTGCAATAATTATCGGTTTGGATATATCTAAAAGATTAAATGTAAAATTTTTAAAATGAACCCAAACTGTAGGAATATAATCTATTAACTTATACAAAACAAGTAATATAAAAACCATGATAAACACAGTAAAAAATTTATGATTTTTAATATCTGTAAAAATTTTCTTCACGTACTTTAATACCTCACTTTAAAATTTAATTACAAATTAACTTTTCTTTATTAATATTACTATTGTACTCCTCAAACATCTTTTTAAAAATTTCTTTTCGCTTTTCTATTTGATTCAATCCCTTAAGATTAAATTCAAAATAAAAAACCCAAAAATATAATAGATCATTTTTAAATTCACTTATCAACATTTTATAAAGGCAACTTAAAAATTCCATATCATTTAATTTACCAATACAAAATTTATTTATCTTCAAAACATAATTAAAAAATTGTTTGAGAGTTTTCTTTCCTGAATCTATATTTTCATTCCAATAATTAAATTTATTTTCCCCAATTTCTTTTTTCATAAACTCTCTATAAAAATTAACTATAATATTTTCAACTTCATTACCATTTTGAGTCTTAAATTTATTAATATTTAATTTTAAAAATTTATCATTTGTATAATATATTTTTAAACACAAATTTTCATATATTTTTCCTGGAATCAATCCTTCAATTACAACTTCATATAAATCAACATTAACTTTTATAAAAAACAAATTACAAACTTCAACTTTAATAGCTTTTATCATGTATTTTAATGGAACATGCAAAACAACTTTATTTTTAAAAATATCCTTTATATCAATAACATTGAATTCTTCATTCAAACAAAATCACACTTTCATTTTTTATTTTTAACAATTATGAAATTTTTGTGTCCTAAACTAAAGCCATCTCTTTTTCAAAAACATCTATATCTCTAAAATCTTCATAAGTATATCCTCTATCTATAGCTTCAAACGCTTCTCTTAATTGACTTAAACTTCTACAAGATAAAATAGAGCATGTATCTATTTCTTGATTAAACAAATATCCAAGAGCTACCCACCCTGGAGCTGCTATATATTTATCACCAATTTTTTTCATTCTATCGTAAATTTTCAAATTTGACTTTGTATAATAAGGTGAATTCTCTTTTAAACTCTCAATATCTATAGAACCTGGTTCATTTTCATTTGTATAAAGCTTAGCAAACATTCCATTTGCTAAAGAATTATACGGCATAGCAAGAATTTTATATTGTCGATGAATTTCCATCATTTCTTCATTCATCTTAACGTACAAATCATGATCTTTAAAAGGATTCATATATTTAGAACCAACATTCCAAAGCATTTGATTAACTGTAAATCCATCTAAATTATTTTCTACTGCAAACTCCATAGCTTGTCTAATTCTATAAGGCTTCCAATTGGAGCAACCATAATTCAAAATCTTGCCCTCTAACTTAAATCTTTCAAGCTCATTTAAAATAGCAGAAACTTCCGTTTCCCTATCATCACCATTAACTAAAAAAACATCTATATAGTCAGTATTTAAATTTTTAAGACTAAGTTCTAAGTCCTCTTTTAATAAACTCTCTTTTGATTCCTTCCTATTTAAAAGACAATTGCTCTTAGCAACTAGACAAGAAATTTCTCTTTTCCCTGACTCCTTAATCCATTGTCCAACTAATTTTTGTGCTTCCTCAACTTCATATTTTCTAGGTCCTATATCACATCTAGCAGTATCAATAACATTTCCTCCCATAGAAATAAAATCACTTAAAAGCTCTTTTATTTCATCAGTAGTCAATCCACTTTTTAAAATATCATAAGTTCCAAATCCTATTTTGTATATGTAGTGGTCCGATCCTGAAATTTTAGTTACATATCTTTTCATAAAACTATCCCCCAATTATACACAAATAAATATAGCTATAATTATAACATATAAATTTTCAAAAAATCCATATTTATACATTAAAATAAGCTGCCCAAAATAAAGAGCAGCTTATTTTTTTAAACTATATTTTCAAAGTACTTATAATTAATTTTTTTACCACTATACTTAATTTTCAAATAATTGAAAGAATTTTTCAATATTTCATAAGCATAAGAAATATTTTTAATTTTTCCTAAAGATATAAACTGATTAATCGCATTACCAATTATTCCAGACTCCTTAGGTCCAACTTCCAAATCTTTTAATATTATATCAGCTATAAATTGATTGTAGGAATTATTTATACTGTAATCCCCAACCATACAAACGCTATCAAAAATTCCACCAGTTATTTTTTCTAAATCTTTTATACATTTTTTATAGTAGACAGCAAAACTATCATATACAATTCTTATAAAATTAGATATTGAATCAGGTAAACTATTTAATTTAAATTCAAAATAATATTTTACAGTATTTATAAGAGCTGCTGAATTTCTAAATATATCACTATCAAAATCAATTATATAATCAATAAATTCATTATCATTCATCACATTCCATGCATTCTCAATCATATAATTATTTTCAACATTCTTCAAAAAATCATCAACTAATCTATAACAAGGTATATATTTAAATATTTTCACCAATTCTTCATTAAACAACTGGTGATTTAAATCAAATTTAATTCCTTCCAGATACATTTTAGAAAAATTTTCTGTACATCCAATAATTCCTTCATAAGAATTCACTATAAAAATAGAATTTTTATTTGTTACATCAGTTGTAAGAAATGATGATAACAAATTATTTCCATAAGGAGCTATTACTTCTACTCCATTTATTTTACATTTTCCAACACTTTTTCCATAATCAACTAAATTAAATTCTAACCTATCTTTTAAATCCAAATAATTCAAAATATCTTCGTCTATATCTTGATTTTTAAAATTGAAAATTTGCGTCAAAGAAAGTTGTGCCCTTTCATGAAAAATTTCTCCAGTTAATCTATAATTTATATAATCACTAAAAGATAGAATTTTTCTTACTTTCAAAAAATCTTCCGGATATAAATCTCTATACATCATCAATTTATATAATGCATTGTTTAAATTAAAACTTATACCTGTTTTTCTGTAAATATAAGCCATTCCCAACTCATTTATTATTTTATTTAAGTAATTTGAATTTAAAGAATATTCTACAAAAATATCTCTCACTAAATTATCATGTTCATCCAATAGTACAAATTCATTTATTGATGAGTTTACAGAAATAGATTCAACATTATAACCTATCTGTTTAACGCTCACCAAAGCCTCATTTATTTCTTTAATTATTTTATCTATGTTTAAGGATAACTTCGAGTCCTTGTTTCTTATAAGTATTTTTGAACATCTATGAATTTCTTGCATAAATATTTTATCTTCTCTAAGTACTACACTTATTATCTTTAAATTTATCTTAGAAATATCTATGACCAAACAACACTTCACAACATCACCTCAAAAATTTATCAATTAAAAATCAAAACCTTAAGTTAAATACATCGTCTTAACAACACATTAATTTATTAATATTAATATTTCAATATATTTATTAACATAAAAATATAGAAATTATTTTAAAAATCTAGTACCATATATTTAAAATTTTATGATAAGGACTTAGATTCAAATGATTTGCATTGCTGATATATACCATAAAAATTGTATTGAACAAATTTTAAATAATGGAGTTTATGATAAAAATCCAAGACCAAAATATAAAGATGGTACTCCTGCGTTTACAAAATTTATTACTCATTACGTTGAAACTTACGACATATCCAAAAATGAATTTCCAATAATAACTTTAAGACAAATAGCTATTAAAAATGCGATTAAAGAAATTCTATGGATATATCAAGACCAAACATCAGATTTAAATGTTTTGAAAAATAAATACAACATTCACTGGTGGGATGATTGGGAAAGCAAAACTCATCCAAATACTATTGGAATAAGATACGGAGAAACTGTTAAAAGATATGATTTAATGAACAAACTTTTAGATGGAATAAAAAATGATCCATACGGTAGAAGACACATAATTAATTTGTGGCAAGAAAATGATTTTAATGAAAGTGATGGATTAAAACCTTGTGCTTTTCAAACGCTTTTTTCAGTTCGTGATAATTTTTTAGACTTAATGCTTATACAAAGAAGTTCAGACTTACTTGTAGCTTCATCAATAAATTGCATTCAATACGTAGCTCTTCAAATGATGATATCAAAATCATGTAATTTAAAACCTGGAAAATTTACAAGAGTTGTAAATAATCTTCACATATATGATAGACATTTTGAATCAGCAAAGATTATTTTAAATAGAGAAGTTGGTGAACAACCAATTTTAGAATTAAATACAAACAAAACAAATTTTTATGAATTTACAATAGATGATTTTGAAATTAAAAATTATAAATTTCAATCTCCTCAAATAAAATTTGAACTTGGAATATAAAAGGACTTTTTTATGTTAAATTTAATTGCATGTATTGATAAATATAATTCAATTGGTTTAAATAATGATTTAATTTATAAATTCAAAGACGATTTACATATTTTTAAACAAAAAACAATTAATAATACTGTTATTATGGGCAGAAAAACTTTTGAAAGTTTAAATAATAATCCATTACCAAATAGAGAAAATATAATAATCTCTAAAACACTCAGTGAATCAAAAAATAATTCATATAGTGTTTTTAAAAATATAAATGACGTATTTAAAATATTGACTAATAAAACTGTATTTATAATAGGTGGAAAACAAATCTACGAATATTTTAATCCCTATTATGATGAAATACATTTAACAGTGGTCAAAAATGAATTTACAAAGAATTATAATATAAATGATTCAATAAAACTCAATATTAATTTGGACAATTTTAAAATTATATCTTCTCAAAATTTTGAAAAATTTCATATAAATATATATAAAAGATTACCTTAAATTTTCGATTTTAAAAGGTAATCTTTTTTTAAGTAACTTTTTAAAATATAAAGAATATTTTTTTATATATGCTTTTCTTTTATTAATATTCAAAGAGGTAATTTATGCAAAATTTAAAAGGTTTAAAAATAGGATACGCTTTAACAGGTTCTTTTTGTACTTTCTCAGAATCATTCAAATTAATTGAGAAACTTTTAGAACTTAATGTAGAAATATTTCCGATTATTTCATTCAATGTACAAAGTATAAAAAATAGATTTATAACACCAGAAAAAACCTTAGAATTTTTAGAAAGTAAAACTAAAAATCCTATAATTAAAACAATTGAACAAGCTGAATCAATTGGTCCAAAAAATTTTTTAGATTTATTACTTGTAGCACCTTGTACATCAAACACTTTAGGAAAATTTGCAAACGGAATAAACGATACTCCTGTAACTATGGCTATGAAATCTTTCTTAAGAAGCCAAAATAAACCTTTAGTCATAGCACTTTCTTCAAATGATTCACTAGGTTTAACTCTTAAAAATATAGCAACTCTTATAAACACAAAAAATATTTATTTTTCACCAATGGTTCAAGATGATATTTGTAAAAAACCAAATTCACTTGTTGCAAATTACTCAAAAATTATAGATACAATGTTAAATGCTTTAAATAATAATCAAATACGACCAATTATAACTATATAAAAAAGCTATCTTAAATTTAAGATAGCTTTTTTATTATTCAAAATACAATTTTTCCAAATCTTTTGTAAACCACCTATACAAACTTATATTTTCCATACCTTTAACCTTTGATGAATAAACATCCATATTCATTTTCTCAAACAAAAATATATACGGTAAATCATCTGATAACTCTTTATAAAGTTCTCCATATAAATTTTTTCTCTTAGTTTCATTCTTCTCACTTAATGCCTCTTCTAACAATTTATCAACCTTTTCATTAGAATAAGCTATTCTGTTAGAAGGACCATTTGTTGAAAATCTTGATGAAGAATCTGGATCAGGGTTAGCGAATGGAGTAAATAAAAAAGCCAAATGATATGAATATTTCCCTTCTTTAGCATCATTTTGTTTTTGTAATAATGTTTTAGATTCCATTTGTTCTACTACCACTTCAATCCCTATTCTTCTATAATTTTCAAGCATAATTGAAATTAAAATATCATTTACCTCATTTGGGGTACTAGCTAAAAATTTTAAAACTAATTTTTGACCATCTTTTTCTCTTATTCCATCTGAGCCAACAACCCATCCTGATTCATTTAAAAGTTCTTTAGCCTTTTCTGGATCATAAGAATATTTAGTAAAATTTTCATCATCAGGATAAACCCAAGAATTCGTATTTTGTGGAATATCTATAACTCTTCCAAACCCTCCAAAACAAACATCAACTATAGTTTGTCTATCTAATCCATAAACTAATGCTCTTCTTAAATTCTTATCTTGCATAATAGTTTCGTTATGATTTATAGCAATATAACCATATCCTAAATAATCCGTTATAGCAGCTTCAACAAAACCCATATTATCTAAAATTTCAATATTTTCTTGAACAACCAATACATTTTTCCTTATCATATCAATATCACCATTTTCAAGTAATGATAATTGATTGTTTTCATTTACTATTCTAAAAATTAAATTTGGTATTTTAGGCTGACCCTTATAATAATGCTCATTAGAAACTAGCCTTATTTCTTCTCCATCTATATACTCAACGAATTTATATGCGCCATTTCCAAATGGAGATTTATTATATTTTTCAAGCTGGTTGGCTTGACCTTGAACATAATCAACACCATAAACATGTAAAGCAAGAGGTTTTATTCTCTCAAAATAATAATTTTTTTTAGAATTCAAAGAATTAAATGTAATTGAAAACTTTCTATCATCAATAATTTTAAATCCTTCAATATTTGGAGTTATACCATCTCTATAATTTTCCCAACCAACAATATCAAAATTATCTCTTTCAAAAGTTCCTGTATATGTTTTATCCATTAAAACTTTAAAAGTAAATTCTATATCATAAGAAGTTAATGGAGTTCCATCTTGCCATTTTAAATTTTCTTTAAGAGTAAAAACATAAGTATTAGTTTCTTCAAAAATTTCTGGCATATAAGCTATACCATCTAAAATATTCCCATTACCGTCTATTTCTAAAATTGGAGCCCACATTGAATCATTTATATCCACATCATTAGCCGCAACCGCAAAAACAGGATTAAAAATTTCATTGGGAGAAGGCATTCCAATAATTAAAGTATCTTTTCTTTTTTTAGCCTTTTGTGGAATATTTTGTGGATTTTTAGCTCTCAAGTATAACGTTTTCTGATCAAATTCATTTTTCCCATTTTCAAAAATTATTTCATCTATCTTTAATTGAAGTTCACCTGGTTCACAAGAATAAAAAACCAAAATATTTATTACCAAAATGAATATCAAAAATTTTTTTAATCTCCCCATCAAATTCCTCCCAAAATATTTTAAAAAATAAATAAACCTTACCAAAATACTAAATTAATTTTAATATTAAGGCAAGGTTTAATTAAATCTTTTTACTCTAAAGAAAGTTTTTCTAAATCTTCAATAAATGATCTATAAGGAGTTGCTCCCTCCATACCTTTAACTCTTGCTAAATAAACATCCATATTTTTTCTTTGGTACAAGAATATATATGGTAAATCGTCTGAAAGTTCTTTATATAATTCATTGTATAATTCTCTTCTCTTATCTTGATCCATTTCATTCAAAGCATTTTTCAATAATTCATCTACTACTGGATTTGAATACAAAGTCTTATTACTTGATCCATCAGTTCCAAATACAGAAGATGAATCAGGGTCTGGAGTCAATGCCCAAGCCAAAAATGCTAAATGATAAGAAAATTTACCTTCTTTTGCTTCAGTTTGCTTTTCAATCAAAGTTCTAAATTCCATTTGCTCGGCTTTTACTTCTATTCCTATATCTTTATAATTTTGAATCATTATAGGTACTAACGCATCGTTTACTGAATTTGGAGATGATGCTAAAAACTTAAGTGATAATTTAACTCCATCTTTTTCTCTTATTCCATCTGAACCAACTTTCCATCCAGCTTCTTCTAAAAGTTGTTTAGCTTTTTCTGGATCATATGGATATTTAACAAAATCTTCATCATCAGGATAAGCCCAAGATACGGTAGATTGAGGTATATCTATAACATTAGCTTGACCTCCAAATGCTGCTTCTACAACAGATTGTCTATCTAATCCATAAGCCAAAGCCTTTCTTACATTTACATCTTGAAGTATTTCTTCTTTATGATTTATGGCAATATAACCATATCCTAAATTTTCAGTTATAATAGCATTAGCAAATCCAAGTTGCTCTAATAACTGTAAATTTTCATCAGTAACACTCATACCTTTTCTTATAACATCAATATCTCCATTTTGTAACAACAATAGCTGATTAGTTTCATTAACTACTCTAAAAATTAAATTTTCAATTTTTGGTTTTCCTTTGTAATAATTTTCATTAGCAACTAAAACAACTTCTTCTCCATCTTTATAGCTTACAAACTTATAAGCACCATTTCCAAAAGGAGTTCTATGATACTTTTCTAAATCTTTAGCGTTTCCTTGAACATAATCAACTCCATATATATGTTTAGCAAGAGGTTTAACATTGAAATAATATATATTTTTACCATTTGCAGAATTTAAAGTTATAGAAAATGTTCTGTCATCAATTATTTCAAAACCAGCAATATAATCAGTAACGCCGTCTCTATAATCTTTCCATCCTACTACATCTAAATTTTCTCTTTCAAATCTACCAGTGTAAGTCTTATCCATTAAAACTTTAAACGTAAATTCAATATCTTCTGAAGTTATTGGTGTACCATCTTGCCACTTAACACCTTCTTTTAATGTAAATGTATATTTCTTTCCATCTTCAGAAACCTCGGGCATTTCTGCTATACCTGAAACCATTAATCCATCATAACCTAATTCTAGAAGCGGTGCCCACATAGCATCATTAATATCTGCATCATAAGCCGATTCTTCAAATAATGGATTAAATACACCATTTGGAGCAACTATTCCAACTATTAATGTATCCTTTCTATTTTTAGCAGTACTAGGAACACCATTTGGATTATTTCCAATTAAATACAAAGTTTCCTCATCGTATTCTCCAGTACCACTAACAAGATTAACTCCACTAGTTTGCGTAACTACATTACCATCATTTTTTGTACCATTACTACCTGTATTTGACGAACAAGAAGACATAAAAAACATTGCCCCTAAAACTAATCCTATAACACTAATTAATTTTCTCTTTCTCAAAACTAACCTCCAAAAATTAATAATTATTCATTTTAATAACTATAAAAATTTATAATCATTAAAATTACTACCAAATTTTTTATTTATTAATATAAATGACAAGATACTTTATGTCCGTTTCCTACTTCTTTTAAAATAGGAACCTCTTCTTTACAAATATCTTTTACATGCAAACATCTAGTATGAAATTTACATCCTGACGGCGGATTTGAAGCACTTGGAATGTCACCTTTTAATATAATTCTATCAACTTTTTTCTCAGGGTCAGGTAAAGGAACACAAGATATTAATGCTTGAGTATATGGATGCATCGGACTATTGTATAAATCATCTTTACTTGCTACTTCTACAAGAGAACCTAAATACAAAACACCAACTTTATGACTAATATGTCTAACTACACTTAAATCATGGGAAATAAAAAGATAACTGAAACCATATTTTTCTTGAAAATCCTGTAATAAATTAATTATTTGAGATTGAATAGAAACATCAAGCGCAGAAACCGGTTCATCTGCTACAATGAATTCCGGATTCAAAACTAAACTCCTAGCTATACCTATTCTCTGTCTTTGTCCTCCTGAAAATTCATGTGGATAACGCTTCATATGATATCTTGCAAGGCCACATACTTCCATAACCTCTTCTATTCTATTATAATACTCTTTTTTGCTATTTACAAATTTATGTGCAATAAGAGCTTCTCCAATTAAATCACTTACTGTTTTTCTAGGATTAAGAGAACTAAAGGGATCTTGGAAAATAATTTGCATTTTTAATCTTAACTTCCTCATTTCTTTTTTAGAAAGAGAATGAATATCAAGTCCTTTAAACTTAACACTACCACTTGTTTTATCCAACAATCTCAAAACTGTTCTTCCTAAAGTTGACTTTCCACATCCTGATTCTCCAACAAGAGAAAATGTCTCACCTTTATTTATTTCAAAAGAAACATCATCAACCGCTCTAACATTTCCCACAACTTTTTGAAAAACTCCACTCTTTATAGGAAAATATTTCTTTAAATTTTTAACTTCTAGTATATTTTTATCGCTCATTATTCTCCCTCCTTATCTAAAAGATAACAAGAAACATAATGCGAATTTCCAACAGATATTAAATCAGGTATACCTTTTTTACAAATATCTTTTCTTCTATCACATCTTTCATAAAAATAACAATAATTAGGAAGATTCATAGGATTAGGCACTTGACCAGGTATAGAATATAATTTTTCATTATTTCCTTCAAAAGTAGGCTTAGATTTCATAAGTCCAATAGTATATGGATGTTTAGGATTTTTAAATATATCTAAAACTTTAGCTTTTTCAACAATCTTACCTGCATACATAACAATAACATAATCAGCCATCTCTGCTATAACACCTAAATCATGAGTTATCATCATAATAGACATATCAAATTTAGATTTCATATTTTTTATTAAATCTAAAATCTGTGCTTGTATAGTTACATCTAAGGCTGTAGTTGGTTCATCAGCAATCAAAACTTTAGGATTACACGCAAGTGCTATTGCTATCATAATTCTCTGTCTCATTCCTCCAGATAATTCATGAGGGTAAGAATTAAATATAGACTCAGCTCTAGGAATACCAACTAAATTTATTAACTCAATTGCTCTTTTCTTAGCTTCACTTTTAGATATTTTTTGGTGAATTAACATTACTTCAGAAATTTGATGTCCAATTTTCATAACAGGATTAAGAGAAGTCATAGGCTCCTGAAAAATAATAGCTACCTCTGATCCTCTTTTTTCACGCATCTCTTCTTCTGATAAAGATAAAATATCAACACCATTTAAATTTATACTTCCAGACTCATATATAGTAGGTGGTACAGGCAAAAGTCTCATAAGTGACATTGAAGTAACAGATTTTCCACATCCTGATTCTCCAACAATACCTAAAACTTCTCCTTTTCTAACTTCAAAACTAACATCATTTACTGCTCTAACTATACCTTCATCTATTTTAAATGAAATTGATAAATTCTTAAATTCAACTATTTTTTTATCCATATAATTTTATCCTCCTACTTCTTAAGTCTTGGATCAACAGCATTTCTCAAACCTTCACCAACTAAGTTAATTGATAAAACAGAAGCAAACAACAATATCGTAGGTGGAATCCATAACCAAACTCTTCTTGTTAAATCAAAGAAGTTACGAGTAGACTGTAACAAATTTCCAAGTGAAGCATATGGTGGCTGAACTCCAAGTCCTAAATAACTAAGACTAGCTTCAAAAATCATCATACTACCAAGACCTGTAGCAATATAAAGTATTACGTAAGGTAGTATATTAGGTAACAAATGTCCAAATAACTTTCTTAATGTTGAAAATCCAAGTGCTTCTGTAGCCTGCATATACTCTTGCTCTCTTAATAGAAGTACTATACCACGAATGTTTCGACAATATGTAGTCCAAAATATAAATGCCAATAAACCAAGAGTTATATAAATTCTATACTGTGGATCAACTTCTAAATCTGATAGAAAAGCAGCTAATATGATCAATAATGGTAATGTTGGTATACTCATCAAAATATCTACTACTCTCATTATAATCATATCTACAACTCCACCATAATAACCAGCAATTAAACCAAATATAGTTCCTAAAAACACTGATATAATAGTTGCAAGAAAACCAACAAAGAAAGAAAATCTTCCTCCTTCTAAAACTCTCGCAAAAACATCTCTACCTAATGCATCTGTACCCAAAATATGTTCAGATGATGGTGGTTTATTTTTCATAACAATATCTATCGCTGATGGATCTTTAGTAAAAATAGGAACTACTAAAATCAAAAACAATATTACTACAAGCATAATAAGACCAGCTATTGCCAACTTATCTTTCAAAAATCTCTTAATTATCATTTTAAATGGAGATTGAGTTTTATAATTTTCATCTACATTTTGACCACTTTCTTCAATAAACAATTCTTTATCTTGCTTCACAATATCACCTCCTATTTAAGTCTTATCCTTGGATCAGCCACTGCATAAATAATATCTGTCAATAAATTAGAAAAAATAGTCAATACAGCATAAAACATAGCTGCTCCCATCAATAAAGGATAATCTCTATTTAAAATAGCTTGATAAGTTATATTTCCTACTCCTGGCCAACCAAAAACTTGTTCAATTATTATAGAACCACTAAACAAGACAACAATTCCTCCAACAATTATAGGTATCAGTGGAATTAAAGCATTCCTAAAAGCATGTTTATAAATCACAGCTTTTTCACTAACTCCCTTAGCTCTAGCTGTTCTTATATAGTCTTGTTTTATTATTTCAAGCATAGAAGTCTTAACAACTCTTAACGTTCCAGCCAAACTAAACAAACTTAAAATTGCAAAAGGCAAAATTGTATGAACAAGAACATCTTTTATATAAGCAAATCCCGTATAATTACTACCAATTGTTGTCATACCAATTATTGGTAAACCAAGTACAGGCGCAATATACTTTATTGCTATTATTCCTAATACAAATGTGGGTAAAGAGGTAAATAACAACGAAAATGTAAGAACACATTTATCCAATGCTTTTCCATGTTTTGTAGAAATGTATATCCCTAAAGGAATTGAAACAAAAATTGAAAATAAAAAAGACAAAACATTTAAGTAAAATGAATTCCATATATAAACTCCTAATACCGAGCTAACGGATTCCTTAAAAGTTAATGAAACTCCAAAATCAAACTTTATAGCATTTTTCAACCAATTAAAATATCTTTCAAAAATATTTCCATCAAGTCCATATAAAACTCTAAGTTCTTCTATCCTTTCAGCTGTTATACCAGGCTGTGTTGAAATTATACCTGACAAAGGATCTCCCGGAGATGAAACATACAAAAAAAACAAAATAAAAGATATTCCAAATATTATTGGTATAAACAATAATAGTCTCCTTATTATATACTGCTTCACTTATTACACCACCTAAATATTAATAAAAAAAGATGCCAAAAATTAACAATTCACATATAAAAAGTAAAACGTTAATTAGGGCATCTAAATAGCTAACCTTTAACTTTAAATCAAAGATCTAATATCAAAAAAGTATTTATAAATTTAAAACCATTAGTAGTAAATATTAATACTCGATTAACACTTAATCTTTACTTATTACAAAACTAACCCTAAAATAATGACAAAAACTATTTCAACTCAATAAATTAAGTATATTTATACAATTGTACTACTATATGGTATAACTTTCAATACCATTTTAAATATTAAATAAAATTAATGATTATCTGTTTGTTACATCTCTTAAATTTTTAAAATTATAAACAAAAATGTCGACACAAAAACAAATGGTACAAATGCCATTTTATTATTTTTTATTTTAAAAGAATTTTTCATCAATATCCACAAACCTATAAATCCAGACATTATAATAGACAAGTAAAATATGAATATTGTAGGTAATGCTCCCAAAGTTAAAGAAATTATTAAAATTATATCGAAGTCACCTTCTCCTAGAAATTTAAATTTCTTTATCATTAGATAAAAAAATGCTATAAGAACTATAGTTTCTAAGTTTGCCTTTAAACTTCTCTTTTGTAAAAATGATAACATAAAAATCAGTAATGAAAAAATTATTAAAGGATATGATAAAACCGTATAAACGTAGTATGTTATGTAATCTATAAATGCAAAAATATATAAAATTAAAAATAAATAATAATATTTTAGATAACTATAAATTAAAACAAAACTAAAATTATTAAATATTTTAAACAAAATTATGTAATTAAAAATTATAAAAACTATTCCTAAAGCAAAAAACCTAAATAATATACTCTTATCTTTAAATATTTTTCTATAAACCTTTATAATCGAACTATTTCTATTATGTAAACCTAAAATTTCATAATCAACAACACTTATAATTTTAACAATAAAAATATTAAGTAATATACAAAATAAAATTGAAAACAAAATTATATTAACCGATATCATCTTTAAACTCTATTATCTAAACTTTGAGAAATAGTTTCTGATTTTTCAACTCTATTAGCAATATCTCTAATATTTTTAATTGTCATAGAATCCTCTACCCATTTAGGCCAATTATTTAAATACTTTTTTTCATCATTTACTTTCTTAAATTCAGACATAGTAGTACTTTCTGATATTGGTTCCATATCTCCATCAACAAATAAATTTAGATTGTGCATATCTACAGCATTCATAATAGCATTTGCATCACTTACTTTAGACATTTCCTTCGATCTTTCATATGTTGAAAACAAATTAGGTCCTATCAAAAGAACAATAACAAGTATAATAACAAAAGATACCATTACTTCAATTATGCTAAATCCATCTTTTTTCTTATTTTGAAATTTCATTTACTATCACCTCATATTGTTTAATCCTCGTAATAGTAAAATTCTTTCAAAAATAATTTTGTTTATTCAATATTAAATTGACATTTTATTCACTTTTATTCAATATATCCTTCAACATATCTAAATTTTCAACATAATACGCACACATCTCTAAAACATCTTTAACTGCCTCTTCTTTTAATTTAAAAACATCCTTCATTTTTATAAATTCATTTATCATTGATTGTATAAGTCGTTTTGCTTCTTTGGATTTATCTCTTACAACTTCTATTTCTATATGGTTTTTATTATTAATTTGTTTTAAAGAATCTAACGTCTTTACAGTATCCTCTGAAGACTCCTTAATAACTGTAATTTCCGATATATTTTCTCTCATTTCGTGTGAAATTTCTTCAGTTTCTTTCGTAATTTCATCTATGGTTTTGTTAATATGCTCAGATGCTTTTTTAGTCTCTTCAGCAAGTTTTCTAACTTCATCTGCAACAACTGCAAAACCTTTTCCAGCTTCTCCAGCTCTTGCTGCTTCAATAGAAGCATTTAATGCCAACAAATTAGTTTGACTTGAAATTTTATTTATAACTTCCGTAAATTTATTAATATCAGTTATTTTGTTATTTAAATTTTCGAAAACTTTATTTATTTTAGAAAAATTGGATATTAATTTATCAACATTTGAAATTAGAAAATTTATTTTATTTTCACCTTCTAAAACTAAATTTTCTTCATCTTTTATTATGTTAACTATACCATCTATGACAACATTCATATCTTTATAATCATTTATCCTATCTATGGCGTCTTTTTCCATAGTATCAAACATATTATGTTGAGAATTAACATATTTTAAAATTTTATCAGTTTTTTCATTAAACTCCACATTTTTTGAATCTATAGTATATACTGCTCTTTTTACTTCTTCAAAATTATTTATATTTTTTAAACTTTTATTTTCGTCTTCATCTGATAACTGATTTTCTTCAATATCTTTTCCTAAAACATTTTCAACCTCTTGAGTTTTCTCTACTGATTCTTTCTTTTTAAAAAATTTTTTGAACAATTTAATTCTCTCCTCTAACAAATGCTTATAACCATAGTATTAATTTGTACATATATAAAATTTTTTATTACTATTTAACAACTTCAATTTAAAAAATTAAAAAAGGTTTGAACAAAAATTCAAACCTTAAATATTTTTTAATACATACCATCCATTCCCATTCCTGGTGCTGGAGCCATTGGTTTTTCTTTTTCTGGTATATCAACAACTGCTGCTTCTGTTGTCAAAAATGTTGAAGCAACTGATGCTGCATTTTGAAGAGCTGTTCTTGTAACTTTAGCTGGATCCACTATACCATTTTCAACCATATTGATATATTGACCATTTAAAGCGTCATATCCAATTCCTTCTTCACTAGACTTAACTTTGTCAATTATTATAGAACCTTCAACTCCTGCATTAAACGCAATTTGTCTAATTGGCTCTTCTAAAGCTCTTAAAATTATATTTATTCCAACTTGCTCGTCAGCAACTTCCGAAGTTAAATTTCCGATTTTTCTAAGCACGTGAACATAAGCAGTTCCACCACCTGATACTATTCCTTCTTCAACTGCTGCTTTAGTAGCTGCTAACGCATCTTCTATTCTTAATTTTTTCTCTTTAAGTTCTGTTTCAGTAGCTGCACCGACTTTAACTACAGCAACTCCACCTGAAAGTTTAGCAAGTCTCTCTTGAAGCTTCTCTTTATCAAACTCTGAAGTTGTATCTTCAATTTGTGTTCTTATTTGAGAAACTCTCTCAGAAATTTCATTTTTATTTCCTTTACCATCTACTATAGTAGTGTTTTCTTTTGTTATTTTAACACTTTCAGCTCTTCCAAGCATTTCTAAAGTAGTTTCTTTTATGTCATAACCTAATTCTTCAGATATAACTTGAGCTCCTGTTAATATAGCTATATCTTTAAGCATTTCTTTTCTTCTATCACCAAATCCTGGAGCTTTAACTCCAACACAAGTAAATGTACCTCTTAATCTATTAACAACTAAAGTAGCTAAAGCTTCTCCTTCTATATCTTCAGCTATTATTAAAAGTTTTTTACCTTGTTGAACTATTTGTTCAAGAACTGGAAGTATTTCTTGAATATTTGAAATTTTCTTATCAGTTATCAAAATATATGGATCTTCTAAAGATGCTTCCATCTTTTCTGCATCAGTTACCATGTAAGGACTTATATAACCTCTATCAAATTGCATACCTTCTACAACTTCTAAAGTTGTATCCATGTTTTTTGATTCTTCAACAGTTATAACTCCTTCATTTCCAACTTTTTCCATAGCATCTGCTATAAGTTGACCAACTGCTGTATCTCCAGCTGATATAGAAGCAACTCTTGATATATCTTGTTTACCATTAACATTTTTAGAAATTTTCTTTATTTCTTCAACAGCTTTATCAACTGCCATTTTTATACCATTTCTTATTAAAATAGGATTAGCACCTGATGTAACATTCTTAATACCCTCTCTAACTATTGCTTGAGCCAAAACAGTTGCAGTTGTAGTACCATCACCAGCAACGTCATTAGTTTTTGTTGCAACTTCTTTAACAAGTTGAGCACCCATGTTTTCAAAAGCATCTTCAAGCTCAATCTCTCTAGCAATAGTAACTCCATCATTAGTTATTAACGGAGATCCAAATTTTTTATCTAAAACAACATTTCTTCCTTTTGGTCCAAGAGTAACTTTAACCGTATCAGCTAAAATATCCACACCTTTTTGCATTGCACGTCTAGCTTCTGCACTAAATAAAATTTGTTTTGCCATTATTTTTTTACCTCCCAAAATTATTCAACAACAGCTAATATGTCTTCTTGTTTAACAATTATATACTCTTCACTATTAACCTTAACTTCTGTTCCAGAATATTTAGAAATTAAAACCTTATCTCCAACTTTTACTTCCATTTTAATTTCTTTACCATCAGAAGAAACTCCTCCTGGACCAACTGCCATAACTTCAGCTTCTTGTGGTTTTTCTTTTGCACTACCTGCTAAAACAATTCCTGATTTTGTAGTTTCCTCTGCTTCTAGCCTTTTAAGTACAACTCTATCTGCAAGTGGTCTTATATTCATCAAATACAACCTCCTATTTAAAATAACCTCTATTAATTAGCACTCACTACTTCAGAGTGCTAAAAGTATGTTATTACTATAATTAATAAATTTAAAAAACTCAAATTTACTAAGTTTTAAATTTCATTACTTTTAAATGATTTTTGTTAATTATCTCCTATTTTATTAATCTTACTTATATTTTTACATAAATTTTACCAAATTAAAATGCATAAAAAATAGAAAAACATATATGTTTTTCTATTTTTTATTCTGTATTTTTTCCGTAATTAAAGAGATAAA
This sequence comes from Candidatus Arthromitus sp. SFB-turkey, assembly GCF_001655775.1. Lineage (GTDB taxonomy): Bacteria > Bacillota > Clostridia > Clostridiales > Clostridiaceae > Dwaynesavagella > Dwaynesavagella gallinarum. Next base: position 78,450 of record NZ_LXFF01000023.1, on the reverse strand, counting down.
TAAATCTAAATTCATACTTCCTTTATCTCCATCTTTTCTATCCCTAACTGATACTTCTAAATTACTTTCCTCTTTTTCACCCACAATTAATAAGTAAGGTATTTTCTCTAATTGACCTTGCCTTATTTTATATCCAATCTTTTCATATCTGTAATCACATTCAGCTCTAATGCCTAATTTTTTTAACTCATTTGTTACTTTTTCACCATAATTATTAAATTTATCAGATATTGGTAGAACCCTAACTTGAACAGGACTTAACCAAACCGGAAGAGCTCCTGTATATTTTTCAATAAGCATTGCAATTGTTCTTTCATAACATCCAATTGAACTTCTATGAATTATCATAGGATGCTTTTTCTTCCCATCAGAATCAATATAAACCATATCAAATCTTTCAGCCAAACTAAAATCTATTTGAATTGTAATTATTGTATCTTCTTTTCCATGCACATTTTTAAATTGTATATCTAATTTTGGTCCATAAAAAGCTGCTTCTCCATCTGCTTCTACATAATTTACTTCTAGTTTATCTAAAATTTGTTTCATATTAGACTGAGTTTGTTCCCAAAGCTCTTCTTCTCCAATATATTTTTCCTTATTATTCTTATCCCATTTAGAAAATCTATAAGTAACGTCTTCATTTATTCCAATACACTCCATAATGTATTTAACTAAATCTAATGAGTTTTTAAATTCATCTTCTAATTGCTCTGGTGTACAAATTATATGACCATCTGATAATGTAAATTGTCTAACTCTTATAAGTCCATGCATTTCACCTGATGCTTCATTTCTACTTAAAATTGCAGTTTCTCCATATCTTATAGGTAAATCTCTATAACTTTTTTGAGTAGCTTTATAAATCATAAATTGAAAAGGACAAGTCATTGGTCTAAGAGCAAATACTTCAGAATCTTTTTCCTCGTCTCCTAAAATAAACATTCCATCTCTATAATGATCCCAATGTCCTGAAATTCTATATAAATCACTTTTTGCAAATGTTGGAGTTCTAGTTAAAACATACCCTCTCTTTTCTTCCTCATCTTCAACAAATCTTTGAAGAATTTGCATAAGTTTAGCTCCTTTAGGCATTAAAAGAGGTAACCCTTGACCTATAAATTCATTTGTTGTAAAAAATTCAAGTTCTCTTCCAATTTTATTATGATCTCTTTTTTTAGCTTCTTCTAGCATTTCTAAATATTCATTAAGCATACTTGCTTTAGGAAATGATATACCATATACACGAGTCAACATTTTATTATTTTCATTTCCTCTCCAATAAGCACCTGTTGCACTTAGAAGCTTAATGGCTTTAATATTCTTTGTATTAAATAAATGAGGGCCAGCACATAAATCTTCAAATTCACCTTGTTTATAAAATGAAATTTCACATCCATAAGGTATGTCATTTATAAGCTCAACTTTATAAGTTTCTCCTCTTTCTTCCATTAATTTTATTGCTTCATCTCTTGATAAAACGAATTTTTCAATTTCCAATCCTTCTTTACATATCTTTTTAATTTCTTCTTCAATATTCTTCAAATCATCTTGTGAAAATGGAGTTTCTATATCAAAATCATAATAAAATCCATTCTCTATACTTGGTCCTATTGCAAGTTTAACACTTGGAAATAATCTTTTAACAGCTTGAGCAAGAATATGACTAGAAGTATGCCAAAAAGCTTTTTTACCATCATTATCATTAAAAGTTAATATATTAACCGTACAATTTTTATCAATAACATGTCTTAAATCAACAATTTCTCCATCAACTTCAGCACAAGTTGCATTTCTTGCTAATCCTTCACTAATTGATTTTGCAAAGTCTAAAACTGTAATTGATTCATAAATTTCTTTTTTACTTCCATCTTTTAATGTAATTTCTATCATAAACTCCCTCCTTAATTAATTTTATTATCATCTGTTAATACGTACTCTATTCCAAAAGTATCAATTTCTATATTTTCTATAATAGGTTTATTATTTGGTGTATCTCCAAAAACTGGCTCATCTGCAATATTTAAAATAATATCTATTCCATCTATAACTTTACCAAATCCAGCATAACTTCCATCTAAATGCGGTGCATTACCGACCATTATAAAAAATTGACTCCCTGCAGAATCTGGATGATTAGCTCTTGCCATAGATAAAACTCCAAGTTCATGCTTTATATTATTTTCTACATTATTTAATTTAAATTCTCCTTTTATTGAATATCCAGGTCCACCCATTCCTGATCCTTCTGGACATCCCCCTTGAATCACAAAATTTTTAATAATTCTATGAAAAGTTAATCCATTATAAAAACCTTTTTTAACTAAATCTATAAAATTTGAAACTGTAATTGGAGCAATTTCAGGATAAAGTTCAAATTTAATTTCACCAAAACCTTTTATTTTCATAATTCCCATAGGGTTTTTATTATTCATAATTTTCTATCCTCCATATTTAAAAAAATAAATCTATTCACTTAATAAAATTAAAAATTAACCTTTAATGACTAAATATCTAAATCGTATCACAAACAATATTTTTGGTAAACACAAATTTAAATAAATATTAACGTTATAAAATAAATTTTTTCATTTATAAATACAAAAAATACAAACAAATAATTTTCAAGGAGATATTTTATAATGAAAAATTTATATAACAATATTTCTATAAAATTTGTTACATTTCTTCTATGCCTATTTCTAGTTTTTAATATATCAAACATTCATGCTAGCTCTTATACTTTAAACAAAATGACATTTGGAAAAGATTCACTTAAACATATTGAATATTTATCAAAAACTCCGAGAATAAGTGGTACGAAATTAATATTAAATTCTCAAAAATATATTAAAAATGAATTTCAAAAATATGGATACAATGTTGAAGAACAAAATTTCGTATGGCCACTTGAAAATAACAAAAAAATTTCTAAAAATATAATCGCCTTTAAAAAAGGATTAAACAATAAACAAATAATAATTGGTGCTCATTACGATTCAACAAATTGTAATGGAGCAGATGATAACGCATCTGGTGTTTCCGTACTTCTAGAATTAGCACAAAAATTAAATAAACTAATTCTTCCTTATAATATAAAATTCATAGCTTTTGATGCTGAAGAAATGGGACTATTTGGCTCAAGGTATTTTGTTAAAAATATGACTTCAGAAGAAAAATCGAATACCTTACTATACATAAATATTGACAGCATTCTGAGTGGAGATAATTTATATATTTACGGAGATTATGGATCTAGAGGATGGTTTAGAGATGAAATTTTAGATATGGCACTTAAAGAAAACATTGAAATAAAAACAAGTCCAGGATTAAAAAACAAAAATGAAAATTCAATTTCAATTTTAGAAGGTGAATGCTTTGATTATAGCGACCATGTATATTTTAGACATGAAGGAATACCTTTTGCGTATTTTGAATCAACAAATTGGGATTCTATAAACAAACAAACAGGATATCCAAACTATAGAAATTCAGATTTAGGTATGGTTTTACATTCTAATAACGATGATCTTGACTTTATAATCAATAATCTAAAAAACAAACCTATAAATAATTTGGCAAAGTGCATTTCACTATTATATAAAACATTAACCTACTCTAACAAAAACATAACGATAATAACTAACACTAAAAATACAGAAGAATTAAAAAATATAAAATATGAGCTATATAAAAATAACTCTTTAATAGAAACTTTCTCTCATTCAAACTCAAATAAAATAATTATTTCAAATTTAAATAAAGGTACGTATAAAATTAAACAAATAAATGACTCAAATTTGAAATTTAATTGTAACATGAATGAAAAATATTTTGAGATTTCTGATACAGGAAACATTAACATATTGTATGAAGATATTAATGCTATACCAAAATCAAAAGACTATGATGGAATTTTAATAGGTATATATGGAGAAAATTTTAACGACCCTCAAACATCTATAGATGAACTTTATAAAAAATTTATTAAAATAAAAAATATAGACTCTAAAGCTATTTATAATAAAGAATTTTCAATAGATGAAATTAAAAAAACTGTTCAAGAACATGAAGATAAAACTAATGACACAGTTCCTACATTTTCAAATATTACCTCTGACAATTCAAAATTTCTCTCAAAAAACATAACTAAAATCATAACATCAATTTTACTTACATTTTTATATTCAAACATATATTCAATACAAAAAAGCAAGTCAATTTAAACGATGACTTGCTTTTTCATTTCTATAAAAACTCTATCTGAAAACAAATTGAACTTCTCTACTAAATCCATAATAAACTTAACATAAGTTCTCACTTCTAAAGAATACACATTCTCAAATAAAATAACCTTACTACGACTAAATAAAGAAACTATAAACATACTTTTCAATTTATCAAAATTATTTAACAAATAAAATTCACTATTAAAATTTTTAAAATCAAATATATCACAATATTGTATAAGTGTTAATTTATGATGTGATTTTATATCTAAATCAATACTTAACTTATCATATATATTATCAAATAAATTTAAATAAGGTTTTAAATTAAAGCCACTTATAACATATGGTGTACTTCTTAAATTTTTTTCAGACATATTAAAAATTAGCTTTATTAAATTAATTTTTAATCTATCGTCTTCAAATAAAATTACATTATGAGATCCGATAGAAAAATTTAATTTAAACTCAGAATAATCGTCTAAAACTCTTATTAATTTTGTCATTAGTTTCCTTCCATACATATTTACATAAATTTAGATAATTATCATTTAATAATAATTATAATCTAATGTAAATTTTTCACTTTTTCAAGTTAGTATGTATAAAATTTAACAATTTATTTAATTTTACTTAAATCCTGCTGTATTAAGAAAATATCTATCAAAATAACTCAAAGGTTCAGTATGTATATCATTCAAATTTTTATATCTTTCTCTATATAAACTAATAGATTTATGTGTTATAAGTGGTTCAAGTTTACCTATATACTCAGGCATAACAATTGTTCCAATTAAAAAAGGATTATCTTTGTCATTATATATAACACTAAATCCTAAAAATCCACCATATTTCTGCATTTCATTATTTCTATATTCATAACATAAAAGTTTTCGTTTCTGTTTCAAACTCATCTCTTCTATTTTGTCTCGTAAAGATTCGATTTCTATTATAATGTGATTTTTCCTATGAAAAATATACTCACTAGTAAAAGCTTGAGAATTATTTTTTAACCTTTCAATTTCATCCTCTAAAAATTTTATATTTGCATTTAACTCAGTATAAAATTCATCAAAATTCTTTTCAAAGCTTTTGCTCATAAGACCTTTACATTTCATTTCAGTTATTTGAGCATCTAAAAAATATTTAGGGGCTAGATTATCTAAATTAAACGAATTTTCTTCAAACTTTAATGTCAATATATCATTTTTCTCCACTGACAATTGATTTTTATTTGATTTATCATTAAAATTAACAATGTTAATGCTGTTTAAAAACATAGCGACGCTTAAAAATACATTAGCAAGAATCAAAAATAATACCTCCTAAAATCAAATACTAATGTATTTTTCCCATTTAAATTTTAAAAATTCATTTTAATATAAAGGAGCAACACAATGCAAAACGAAATTTTATGGTTTATATTACTATTTTTTAACTTTTTTATGATATGTGCAATGTACAAGTTCTTTGGAAAACTCGGTTTATTCGTATATATACCAATAGCCGCAATCATAACTAACATTCAAGTTGTAGTAACATTAGAACTTTTTTCTATGGCCGTAACTCTAGGAAACATAACATATGCTTCAACATTTTTAATAACAGATATTTTATCTGAATATCATTCAAAAAAAGATGCAAGAACAGCCGTAATAATAGGATTTGTTTCCATGATAATAGGAACTATTTTAATGCTTATAGTTACATTTATGACTCCTGATGAAAATGGAGTAGAAATATTTCAAAGCATAAAAAATATATTTTCTATTCAACCAAGAATAATATTTGCAAGTGTTACAACTTATTTAATTTCACAAAATATAGATATATCCCTATTTAAATTTTTCAAAAATAAACTTCCTTCAAGAAAATTTCTTTGGCTTAGAAATAACGGAAGTACATTATTAAGTCAAATTTTAGATAATATTTTATTTAACACCTTAGCATTTGCAGGAATATTCCCTGTAAGTGTAATAATAGAAATAATTTTCTCAACTTATATTCTAAAAATGATAGTATCTCTTCTAGATACACCATTTATATATTTAGCTGGAAAACTCAAACCAAGTAAAGTATAAAATTAAAAAAGGAAATGTAAAATATACATTTCCTTTTTTAATTAAAACAAAACTCTTTTATCTCCATCTCTTCGAGTAATCTTTAACTCGTCAAAATGTTCAAGTAAAATAACTAAATATTTTCTATTAGAATTTAAAATTTCTTTTGCATCTTTTAATTCTATAAATCCATTATTTTTCAAAAATTCAACAATTTTGTCTTTAGCATATAAAAAATCCTCTTTTAATAAATACATTTCTGGATTTAATTTATATAAAATACCTATATCTTCTAAATATTCATGAATTTGTGCAAAATACTTTGAATTAAATTTAACTTCCAAATCTTTAATTTTAGGGGGAATAAATTTTTTAATCTTATATTCCTCAATAATTGAATCAACCATTTTTTGAATATCATCTGAAAATTTTATATCAAAATCAGAAAGTAAAACATATTTAGAAGTTAATTTAATAAATCCTTCCTTTTCAAAATAATCTAAAACTCTATCATAAATCTTAGGTTTTAAATTTTTTATACCAATCTTATTTTTAAGTTCCTCTTTTAAAAATCCAATCCTAAATTTATTTTTTTGATGATATTCAGACAAAATATCTTTCATATTTAAAAAAATCTTTTCCAAATTATCTTTGTGTACAAAATATTTTTTAAAACCATCTTCAAATTCAATTACAATATTATTGTTAACCATTTTTTTTAATTCAATATCAACATTATCTTTAGATAGTAAATATTTTTCACATATATCATCAACACTTAAAATAATATCTTTATCATCTTTTAAAATTAAAGACATATATTCAGTTCCAAATTGTTTTTCCTTTATCTTAATACTCTCTAAATATTTATCTTTATTTCCTTTAACTCTTTTTGCAACTGGATTTATAATATATCCTCCTCCAATTGTTATCATAGGAGAATACAGCCTAACAACATACCTATCATCTTTTAATGATACTATTGGTTTTTCTAAATGAAACTGAACATAAGCTTCAGAATTATTTTGAATCTCACTTTTATCTAAAATATGTATTCTACCAATTATTTCACTCGTTCCATGAAAAAACCTTATTCTTTGACGATTTAAAATGTTTTTATCCAAATTAGACAAAGAATAAAATTTACAATCAATCATATAACTAGGAATTAAAACATCTTTTTTAGAAACAACAAAACCTCTCTCAATATCCTCTTTTTTTATATTAGATAAATTAAGAGCACATCTTTGCCCTGCCAATGCCTCTTCACAATTTTCTTCATAAACTTGAATATTTCTAACTTTAGCTTCAATTTGATTTGGATATATAACAACACTTTCATTTAAACCAATTTTTCCAGATATAATAGTTCCCGTAACAACAGTTCCAAAACCACTTACAGTAAAACATCTATCTATAGGCATTCTAAATATTCCATTATCAATTTTTTCAAAATCTTCATCTAATATTCTATCAATTTCATTTACGAGCTCATCATAACCAATTTTAGTTTTAGAGGAAAAAGCTATGATTTTAGAATCTTTCAAAAAAGTATGCGAAATTTCTTCTCTAACTTCTTCTTTAACTAATTCATACCAATCATCATCTACTAAATCCCTTTTTGTTAAAACAACTATTCCTTTTTTTATATTTAACATACTTAAAATATCTAAATGTTCTCTAGTTTGTGGCTTAACTACCTCATCACACGCAACAACTAATAAAACAACATCAATTCCAGTAGCACCAGCAAGCATGTTTTTTATAAATTTTTCATGACCAGGAACATCAATTATACCAGCTCTTCTTTTAGATGGAAGATCAAAAAACGCAAATCCTAAATTTATAGATATACCTCGTTTCTTTTCTTCCGCTAAAGAATCTGTATCAATATTAGTCAAAAGTTTTATAAGTGATGTTTTACCATGATCAACATGCCCTGCCGTTCCTATTATAATATTTTTCAAATTAATAACACCTCAGTTCAACAAGCGACTCCAAAATATATTTAAATTCATCCTCTTCTATAGTTCTAACATCTAATTTTATAGAATTTTTTTCTAATCTAACTATAATAGGAATTTTACTATTTCTTAATTTAACTTCTAAATCTTCAGGAGAAAATCTATCATGTTTTAAATCTAAAACATATGTTTTTAGTTTAGTTTTAGGCATAGAACCTCCGCCAACTATAGAAAAATTTTCTTCTACCTCTATACTAAACTCTTTTAAATCTTTCAATAAATCTAATAATTGTTCTGCTTTAAATTTTAAATCCTCTTCTTTATATGTAATCATTTTAAGTGTAGGGATATTTTCAATAGCATATTTTTCATCTAAATAACATCTAAAAGTTGACTCAAGTGCAGCAAGTGTAAATTTATCAATCCTCAAAGCCCTTAATAAATGATTTTTCTTAATTTTTTCTATTAAATCTTTTTTCCCAACTATAATACCAGCTTGAGGTCCACCTAACATTTTATCTCCACTAAAAGTTACAATATCAGCACCATTTTTTAATGAATTTTGTACTAAATCCTCTTCTGAATATACTTTATATTTTGAAAAATCTACTATAGTCCCGCTTCCAATATCTTCTATAATAATCTTGTTATATTTATTTTTAAGAACATTAAGTTCTTCAACTTTAACGTTCTTAACAAAACCATCAATGTAATAATTAGAAGTATGTACTTTTAAAAACGCACTTGTATTTTCAGTTATTTCATTTTCATAATCAAATAAATGAGTCCTATTTGTACAGCCAACTTCTTTTAAAATAACTCCACTAAATTTCATAACCTCAGGTATTCTAAAAGAGCCCCCAATTTCAACTAATTCACCACGAGAAACTATAACCTCAGTATTTTTACACAATGTATCTAAAACTATCATTATAGCTGCAGCATTGTTATTTACTACAAGCGCTGCCTCACAACCTAATATTTTACAAATAATATCCTCTACGTGAGAATATCTACTGCCTCTAGTTCCATTTTCTAAATCATACTCAAGGGTGGAGTAATTTTCAGCAACTTCAACTATATGATTAATAGCATCTTTACACATCTTACTTCTTCCAAGATTTGTATGTATTATAACTCCTGTAGCATTTATAACTCTTTTGAGATTTTTTTGAGATTTTTTATGTAATTCTTCATCAAAAACATTTGAAATTATATTAAGGTTTATTTCTATGTTTTCCCCATTTTTTATTTTTTGTCTATAAATATTTAAAATATCTCTCAATATCTCTAATATAAATTCTCTTGGATATAATTTAAGCGACTTTTTCACATTTTCTAAATTTAATAATTCATCTATTTTTGGAATTTTTTTGTATAAATGTTTCAAAAATAAATCATTCCTTTATTTTACATATATATATTTATTTGATAACTCCTTAACCTCACCAACAACTTCATAAAATACATCCTTACTATCCAAATTTTCTTTAAACTTGTCCAAACACTCTGTACCAACAGCAAACAATAATCCCCCAGAAGTTTGTGGCTCAAATAATATATCTTCAAACCATTCCTCACATTCACAATAAACTTTTCCATTTAAATAACGTTTATTTGAATAAGTTCCTTCTGGTACAAATCCATCTTTTACATACTCAACACATTCTTCTATAATAGGAATCTTATTTTTATCAAAATGTAATGAAACCTTAGAACCATATGCCATTTCATATCCATGTCCCATTAAAGAAAACCCTGTTATATCTGTACAAGCATTTACTTTTACTGATTTTGATGCTTCATAAGCATACTTATTTAAAGTAGTCATGTATTTAACAGCTTCATTGTACGCTTGATCTGAACATATTTCCCCTTTTATTGCCGTTATAATAGAACCAACTCCAAGTTTTTTGGTTAAAACAAGTTTATCTCCTATTTTTGCTCCATAATTTTTATAAACAAATTCAGGATTAACCTTTCCAACCACAGATAATCCAAACTTAGGTTCATTATCTTGTATAGAATGCCCACCTATTACAATGGCACCGGCCTCTTTAACCTTACTAGCACTTCCATTTAAAATTTTAGATAAAATCTCTATTGGCAAACATTTTGGAAATCCAACTATATTTAAACACAATATAGGATCTCCACCCATTGCATAGACATCACTTAAAGAATTTGTAGCAGCAATTTGTCCAAATACATACGGGTCATCAACAATTGGAGTAAAGAAATCTAATGTAGATATTATTGCTAAATCCTCAGTTAATTTATAAACAGCAGCATCATCACTATTTTCAAATCCAACTATTAAATCTTTATGTTCAAACACTGGCAACGTTTTTAAAATATTTGAAAGAACCTCCGGTTCTATTTTAGCTCCTCAACCAGAGGTTTGACTAAAATGTGTTAATTTATATTTATCCACACTTATATCCCCCTCCTTAATTTTTTATGAATTAAAGTATAGCATTTTTAAACATATATTTAAACTATTATTTTATCTTTAAATTTTTCAAAAGTTTTATCCCCAATTCTTGAAACATTTTTTATATCATCAATTGTATTAAATCCATTATTTTCTTCTCTATAACTAATTATAGCTTCCGCTAAACCGTCTCCTATTCCACTTAAAGTTTTAAGTTCTTCTTTTGACGCAGTGTTTATATTTACTTTATCATCATCAAAAGAAGACTCAACATTAAAACTACTAACATTATCAACCTTTAAAATTTCATTTGAATTATTTTTCATATCTAATATTTCTTGTTTTGATAATACAACTATACATTCACCATTTTGAAGCTCTCTTGCTTGATTTATATTTGAAGTATCTCCGATTTCTGTAAGACCTCCTGAGATTAAAATCAAATCTCTTACAATACTTCCTTTTTCAAGTTCGTAAACATCTGGATTTAAAACTTCTCTTTAATTTCAACAAATATATTTTCCTGAACATCTTCAATTTTAATCTCATTACTCTCTTCTTCATGAGTAAATTCATTTAATGATAAAATCTGTTTTTCTGTTTCACTTGAAGAAATATTATAAAACAAAAACACTGATAAAAAAATAGTTATTATTGCAATACTCAACAAATATTTTAACAAATTCTCTTTTTTAAACATTACAACTCACCTAAAAATATTTTTTATATTCATTTCATTATTTAACATTTTCTAAACAAAAAAGTTTAAAGTTTTTACACAATACTCAGTGCTTAAAATTAATAATTTAAACAAACAATGTAAATAATAAACAATGCTTTGAAATTTAGACTCGGAGGATTAAATGAAAATTCTATTTAAAATACTAATTATCAGTTTATTTATTAATATATTCTTATTTAAAATATACCCATATTCTTTAAACAATTCAACTCTATCTATTAAAAGTAAATCTGCAATACTTATAACACCTCAAAACTCTGATGTAATATTTGAAAAAAACGCTTACGAAAAATTTTATCCTGCATCAACAACAAAGATTTTAACAGCAATTATAGTTCTTGAAACCTTAGATTTAGATGAAAGAGTAAAAGTTTCAAAAAAAGCATCCAATATTAATGGAACAAAAGTTGGTCTATATGCTGGAGGATTTTACACAGTTGAAGATCTTTTATATGGACTTTTGTTAAATTCTGGAAATGATTGTGCAATAGCACTAGCGGAACATGTTTGTGGAAGTGAAGCAACATTTTCAAAACTTATGAATAGAAAAGCTCATTCTATAGGAGCTCACAATTCAAACTTTGTAAATTCAAGTGGTCTTCATGATGATGATCATTACACTTGTGCATATGATTTAAGCAAAATTTTAGGTTACGCAATCAAAAACAAAAAATTCGTTGAAATCTCAACATCAAAATCTCATAAAATTCTAGGAACAAATGGAGATTTCTTTAATATCTGTAATCAAAATCAACTCTTGCTAAAAAACGGTAAATATTATTATAAACACGCACTGCTTGGAAAAACAGGATTTACAACACCTGCTCAATATACTTTTGCAGCCTCAGCAAGAAATAACAACATAGATTTAATAGCAGTTGCTTTAAAAGCAAAAAGTAAAGACGAATATCTTCAAGATATAATCAATTTGTTTGATTACGGATTTAGCAAAATTAAAAAAATACATATAACCTCAAAATAAAAAAGCAAAATAATCTAAATTTTAAGATTATTTTGCTTTTCTATATAATTTAACATATCATCAGGCATCGGACATTTAAAAGTTAACACTTCTTTTGTATATGGATGATGAAATTTTATCTTATGTGCATGAAGCAATTGTCTTTTAACCTCAGAATTTTCAAATCCATACAAATCATCTCCAACTATAGGATGTCCTAAATAATTCATATGTACTCTTATTTGATGAGTTCTGCCAGTTTCTATTAAAACATTAACTAGATCACTATTTTCATATCGTTCAATAACTTTATAAATGGTCTTAGCATATTGCCCTTCTGTATTATGAACAACTCTTTTAATTGAATCATCTGATGGTCTAAAAATATTTTTCTCTATAACTCCCTCAACCTCTTTAAGATTTCCATGAACAATTGCTAGATACTCCTTCTTAAAAATATTCTCTTGAATAAGTTTGGACAAAAACATATGAGAATATTGATTTTTCGCAACAACCAACATTCCTGAAGTATTCATATCAAGTCTATTTACAAGCCTAACAATAGAATCACTATTATTAACTTTAAAATGATACATAATACCATTTGCAAGAGATATTTCATGGCTTTTACTTGGATGAACAACTATAAATGGAGGTTTATTTATAACAAGTATAAATTCATCTTCATAAATAATATCTAACTCCATAAAAATCGGCTCTATATTTTGAGTTTCATCTTTTCTATTTATTTTTATATTAATCTCATCACCTTTTTTAAGGTAATAGTTCAATTTTACACTAGAACCATTAACCAAAACCCTTCTTTCAATAGATGCCTGTTTAATAAATCTAGAACTTAATCCTTTTTCATACTTTAAATAATCCCTTATTTTAACATCTTTAATATCATGTAAAATTTTATATTTTAAAAAATTCAAGCTTTCAAAAATTCCTTTCATCAACAACAATTATTAAGTTTTCTTAAAATAAAATTTCTTGCCCTTAAAGTATTTTCATGTATAAATCTTCTTTTTGAAACCAACTCATTAATTGTAGAATCATATGCTAAAATTAAAGCCTCATCTAAATTTAGATCTATTATAGCTGCATCTCTTGATTTATGAACTCTATCAAAATCCCTACCCATTTCAAAAAAATCAGCCAAAAAAACAATTTTATCAAGAATAGTCATTTTTTCTACACCTGTAACGTGATTTTTTATAGCATTTAAAACTTCCATGTCATTAATATTAAATTTATCACGTGCAATAATCATAGAAGCAACACCATGATAAATATGAATATTTTCAATTTCTTCACATGTAAGTTTATATCCTTCATTTGAAACCATATCTAAAATTTTATTAGGAGATAAATTTTTTCCAGCATCATGAAAATAACAAGCAAGCTTAACTTTTAAAATATCATCATACCCATGCTTATTAGCTAAAATAATTCCCATATCAACAACCCTTAAAGTATGTTGATATCTAAACTCATTTAAATTTTCTTTCAAATAACTATCTATTTTTTCAAAATCCATAATTTACTCCCTATATAATCCTTTTGAAATTATATATTCATACACACACTTAGGAACTAAATTAGATATATCATCTCCATTAAATATTTTTTCACGAATTTCTGTAGAAGATATATCTATTATTTTATCAAAAAGTAAATATATTTTTCCCTTATAAAGCTCTTCATATCTTTCTTTAATTTTAATTATTCTATCTTTATGAGCTTCTTCTCTCAAATAAACAACAATATTTGAACTTCTAAAAATTCTTTCGATTTTCTGCCATTTATCAAAATTAAGAAAACTATCTGAACCTATTATAAAAAATAATTCAATTCCCTTATATATCCTATCTAAATACTCTAAACTTTCATAAGTATAGGAAATATTATCTTTTTTTAATTCATAATCTTCAATATTCAAAAATTCATAATTTTTTATAGCAATATTAATCATATCAAGACGAATTTTCTCATCCAATACATTTTTGATATTTTTGTGTGGTGGTATTTTATTAGGCATAAACAAAATTTTATCTAGAGAAAATTTATCATAAATTTTTAAAGCTATATTTATATGTCCATTATGAATTGGATTAAATGTTCCTCCAAAAATTCCAAACTTCAAAGTTAAACACCTTCAATTAAATTTTTTAAGATTATTTTATCCCATAAACTCAAATTCAAACTCATTTAATTTTACTAGATCTCCATCTTTAACCCCAATTTTTTTCAATTCATCAATTACACCTTTATTTTTCAAAACTTTATGAAAATATCTAAGGGAAGTAAAATTATAAATATTAACAGAATTCAAAAGCCTTTCCACAAAACTTCCTGTAACTAAATAATATTCTTCTCCAAAATCATCAGTTTCTTTTGAGATTTCATAAGTAAATCTTTTTGGTTCAAACACATACATATCTTCATCACTAAAATCTAAAATAGTTTTAGGCGTATTATCCACAATTTCTTTCACCTTACTTAATAACTCTAAAACTCCTTCACCTGTAACTGCTGAAATTTCAAATATATTTTCATATCCTAAAGAATTTATATTAGATTTTAATCTTTTTAATCTTTCTTTATCTCCTCCAAACACTATATCACTTTTATTAAGTGCTACAATCTGAGGACGACTGCTTAAAACAGAATTATACTGCTTCAATTCATTATTAATCAATTTAAAATCCTCAAAAGAATCTCTTCCATCAATTTCTGAAGCGTCTAATATATGTACAAGAACCCTTGTCCTTTCAATATGTTTTAAAAATTCAAGTCCAAGACCAATTCCCTTAGAAGCACCCTCAATAATTCCTGGTATATCTGCTATAACAAATCCTTTTATACCCTTATAATCAACAACACCTAAATTAGGATGTAATGTAGTAAAATGATAATTTGCAATTTTAGGCTTAGCATTGGTAACTTTTGAAATTAATGTAGATTTCCCTACATTAGGAAAACCAATAAGACCTACATCTGCAATTAATTTTAATTCTAAAATTAATTCCATTTCATCATGAGGCATACCTGGTTCTGCAAAATCTGGAGATTGCCTAGTTGGAGTACAAAACTTACAATTTCCCTTTCCTCCTTTTCCTCCTTTCAATAACAAAAATCTTTGATTCTTATCAGATAGATCAGCAATAATTTTTCCACTTTCAGCATGACGAATTATAGTACCTTCTGGAACCTTTATAACAACATCTTTTCCATCTTTTCCATAACATTTACACGTGCCACCATTTTCACCGTTTTCTGCAATAAATTTTCTATTATATTTAAAATCGATTAACGTATTTATGTTGTTATCAACTTCAAATAATACATCTCCTCCATTTCCTCCATCACCACCATCCGGCCCACCTAATGGAACATATTTTTCACGCCTAAAAGAAACACATCCATCTCCTCCCTTTCCAGAACGCACATAAATTTTTGCCACATCTACAAACATAAATTCACCTTCCATCAGAATATTTTTATAAAAAATTAGGATGATTAACATAAAAATTAACCACCCTGTCTTTTAAAATATTAAATAAAACTAAATACTCACTTCAACTGGATAAACACTAGCTCTCTTTTTGTTTTTACCGAATGTTTCAAATCTAACAACACCATCAACTTTTGCAAAAAGAGTATGATCTTTACCTAGACCAACATTAGTACCTGGATGAATTTTGGTACCTCTTTGTCTCATCAATATGTTACCAGCTAAAACAAATTGACCATCTGATCTTTTAACCCCAAGTCTTTTAGAATGACTTTCTCTACCATTCTTGGAGCTACCAACACCTTTTTTAGATGCAAACAATTGAATATTAATTCTCATCCTTATTGCTCCTCCTCAATTCTCATTTTAATATATTTTCCATAATCTAAAATCAAACTATCAATAGTATACTTAAAAGTATTTAATAATATTTGTGCTTTACTCATATTACCTTTATCATAACGAGAAATGTCTATAAAAACAGAAGCATTTTTATCATCTATACGATAATAAAAATCTTTACATATAACTTCCTCTAACCCAATAACAACACCTTGAGTAATAGTAGAAACCGCAGCACAAACAATATCTCTACCTAATATATCATAACCTGAATGACCACATACTTCTAATTTAATAAAATTATCATTTTTACGAACTAATCGTATATTAATCAAAATTAAGCCTCTATCTTTTCAATCTTTACCTTTGTATAAGGCTGTCTATGTCCATTTTTTCTTCTATAATCTTTCTTTGGCTTATATTTAAAAACTATTATTTTTTTACCTTTAACTTGAGCAACAACACTTGCTTTAACCTTAGCTCCATCTACAAAAGGTTTTCCAAATTTAACATTTGAACCTTCACCAAAAACAGCTAAAACATTGTTAAACTCATATGAATCATTAGCATTCAAATCCAATTTTTCTATGTATATAATGTCCCCTTCTTTTACTTTATACTGTTTTCCACCAGTTTCTATAATAGCATACATAAAAAACCTCCTCAATAAAAATAAGACTCGCCCCAATAGGTGAACCATTATCTTAAATACCTATAAAGTGCGGTTACTTGAGAGATTGTAACATATTTCATGAAAAAATGCAAATATAAACATATTTATATTGTAAATTTTAAAATTTTATATTATAATTGTCATCGTATTTGCACAAATATATTGCAGGAGATATTAAATGAAACTTCAGGTTGCATTATTTTCATTTTGGATAATATTCATTTTATTTATCGGTCTTGTATTAAATTAAAAAAATAGATTGGGAAAATATTTCCCAATCTATTTTAAATTTTTTTCATAATACTTCCTAATCGTAATATTTCCAAATTTCTTATAACATTCCAATACATTAAATTCGTTCATCATTCCTATAATTTTAAGTTCACCATCTAAAAAACAAAATACTGAGAATCTACTAAACTTATATAATCTAATTAGATCTAATAATTCAGTATCATAAGTCACTGAAATTAAAACAGTCTTAAGATACTTTTCTTTCAAAAACAAATATTTTTTATAATCAATTTTACTAACTACAAAAGTACTTATAAATAACCTATACTCTTTATATGTACTTACAATTACAAAAATAAACACTACTACATAAGTAATATTAATAAATGAAAATTTTAAAAATAAACTCATAATAAATATCAATATAATAATTGCTAAAAATACACTTACAAAAATACTTATAAACACTGCAGTATTTAATCTAAACTTTCTAAATAATATATTTTTAAGAATAATAGCACCATCTAAAGGAAATACCGGAATCAAATTTACAAATCCAATTACAAAATTAACAATTATAAATTTATCAAAAATCTCCACAGTAAATATATTTTTAATAACCAAAAATAAAATACCAATCAATATATTAGATAAACTTCCTACAAAATATACAATAAGTTCCCTATTAATACATTTTTTTTCTCTTAAATATATTTCAAAACCTAAAAATGAAACTTTAAAATTTACTATACTTACACCACTAATTTTCAAAAATACAATATGTGCTAATTCGTGTATACAAATAGCCAAAACTGAAAATAAAACATACTCGATATTCTTTATAAAAATAACACAATATAAAATAATTAAAATGAATTTTAATATTCTATAATCACTATACAAAAATACACCTATAAAATTTAATTAATTATTTTATAAATATATTTCCCGAATTAACTTTATATAACTAATAAAAACTAAACACTAAATGCAATAGGATCTTTACGCATATTAATATTTAAAACCATAGCAATACCAATCATATTACTTAATATTGAACTTCCTCCATAACTTATAAAAGGAAGATTAATACCAGTAACAGGTAACAATCCTATAGTCATTCCAATATTTTGAAAAACCGAATATAATATGTAAAATATCATTCCAACACAAAATAATTCTCCAAAAACATCTTTAGAATTTCTAGCTACCTTAATCATTCTTAAAATTATAATTAAAAATATAACTAATAATACTATAGCACCTACGAATCCCCAATACTCTCCAATAATTGAAAATATAAAATCATTTTGTGGTTCAGGCACGAACTGAGATACATAACTATCTTGATTATTACCCGAAAGAATATTATGCTTACCCCAAATTCCTCCAGACCCTACCCCAATCTTAGACTGTAACACTTGAAGTCCATTTCCTAAAGAATCTGCTGACGGATTAAGAAAAGAAATTATTCTACTTTTCCAATACTGAGGTAAAATATCTGTATCCCAAATTAATAACACAGAAAAAATAGAAAGTAAAAAACCTCCCAAAAAAAATTTAATATTTAATCCAGCCACAAATAAAATACCCATACTCATTATAAAACAAACCAAGGTCATTCCCATATCGGGTTGAATAACAATAGCTATAACAGGTACAATTATATAATACATTAATTTAAAAATCATATTTTTTTCATTTATCTTACCCTCATTCTCATCTATAACCTTAGCTAACATTAAAATCAAAGAAATTTTCATAAACTCAGAAGGTTGTAAAGTAAAACTACCTATTTGAATCCATCCATTCGCACCATTTACTTTTTCACTAAATATCTTTGTAAATATAAGTAATATAACATTCGAATAATACAACAAAGATATAAATGGCTTTATATTGGAATAATCTATAAACAAAATTATACATAAAATAATTAATGACACTATAACAAACAACAATTGTCTTCTTGCAGAATTAGAATTAGTTGCATTAAATATGTTGATAACTCCATATAAAGCTAAAACAATTACACTAAATAATATAACAAAATCAATTCGCCTAACCTGACGAATTTTTAACAAAATATATTTCAATAAACTCTCACCTTTATTTATTACAATTTTGATAAAAAGGAACCGTTAGCACTAACCTCGAAGATTTCCCCTCAACATCAAATTCTCCACCATTGTACAAATTAATTGAAACACTATTAACATCAATATTTACATACTTAACAATTATTGTTAGAATTTCATTTTTAATAATATCTAAAACATAAGGTGTTATACCGTCCCTATCATTAATAATTATAAACTTAAGTCTATCTCTAGCTATTTCTTTAGGTAAAGGTCTACTATAAAGAAATTTTAACATTATGACACACCTCCCAAAACCTTTACTATCTTTTAAAAATATTAACTAAAGACTTAAAAAATCCATTTTCATCTCCTAAATTCATAAATGGAACTTCTTCACCCATTATTCTTCTAGCAATATTAATATAAGCACTACCTGCTTTAGACTTATTAGACAGAACTACAGGTTCACCCTTATTCGTAGATATAGTTATACCCTTATCATCAGGTACAACTCCCAAAAGTTTTATTGATAACGTCTCCATTATATCATCAACATCTAACATATCACCTTTTTTAGTCATTGAATAATTAAGCTTATTTATTATTAATTGATGCCTATCAAGACCTTTGGCATCTAATTTCCCTATAACTCTATCCGCATCCCTAACAGATGTTATTTCAGGATTAACTACAACTATTGCTCTATCAGCACCTATAATTGCATTTTCAAATCCTTGTTCAATACCTGCAGGACAATCTATCAAAACATAATCAAAATCTTGTTTAAGCTCATTTATTAATTTTTGCATCTGCTTAGTAGTAATATCATTTTTATCTCTAGTCTGAGCCGTAGGAAGAAGATATAAATTATTAAACCTCTTATCCTTTATAATAGCTTGCTTAAGTTTACATTTACCTTCAATAACATCTAATAGAGTATAAACTATCCTATTTTCTAACCCCATCAAAACGTCTAAATTTCTTAACCCCGTATCTCCATCAACGACTATAACACTTTTATCAAAAGAAGCAAGTGCAGTTCCTATATTAGCAGTTGTAGTAGTTTTACCTACTCCACCTTTTCCTGATGTTATAACTATTGATTCACTCATAGTATACCCCCTACAAATACCACTATTATTAAAATATAACTTTAATAAAATTTAATGATTAAGAATTGGAAATTTTTACTAATATACATATTTATTTATACTATATGGTTCCACTTCAATGCAACCATTTTTTAATTTTGCAACTTCTGGATATCCTTCAGGTGAAGTAGCTACAGTATCACTTATTTGTAAAATTTCAGGATACAATCTAAATGCAGCAATAACAGTTTGCCTATTCCCACTAAACCCAGCATGAACTCTTCCTTTCAACTCACCTAAAACAATAACATTCCCAGTTGCTATAACTTCTGCTCCACTATTTATATCTCCAATTACAACGACATTACCATTAAAAAAAACTTTTTGTCCACTTCTTATTGTTTTATATATAAACTTAGTTTTCCCTTCATCTATACCACTAAAATAAGAACTATTTTCCAAACAATAATTATTTTTATCTTCTAAAACTAAATTTTTTACCTGTATATCATCTTCAAAAAACCTTTTTATATCATTTAATATGTCATTATCTATTTTATTAAAATCTATAATCAATTTGATGGATGACTCCCTAAAAAATCTGAGATTTCCTTTCATTTTATCAATTAACTCTACAGCTAATTTATCATAAGTATATCTATCATCATCAAATATTATTTCTAATCCATCCTTACCACCTTTAATCTTCACTCCATTACTACCCATAAATTTCCTCCTAAAAATTAATCCATCAAAGTATAAGTATAAGGAAACATTGGAACATATTTAGGATAATCCTTCTGTAACCTTTCTTTAAAATAAGCTTCAAATATAGCTCTTGCTACATACGCACCAAAATAACCATGTCCACCATCATATAAAACAACACATACAGCTATTTCTGGATTTTCTACCGGAGCAAATCCTACAAAAACACCATAAGCAGCCCTACCTACTTTTTCTTGCATCCCATCTTCTTTAAACGTTGCAGTCCCTGTTTTGCCTCCAGTCTCTATAGGAAAATAGTTACCATTTGTAAATACATTAGCAGTACTACCAGTCCTATTAACTCTCCTCATACCTTCTATCACTGCATCTACATTCTCTTGCTTCAAATAAACTTTTTCCAAAATTTCAGGATTATATTCTTTTACTAAATTATTATCAACATCAACTATTTTATCAACCAAATTTAATTTATATCTAATTCCTCCATTAACAAGCGTTGCAATATAACTCACAAGCTGTACTGGAGTAAATAAACTTATCCCTTGACCTATAGAAGCATTTATAACGTTTCCAGGTGTATAAATCTCAGTTCTTAAAGAATACAAAATATAATCAGTGATAGCATTTGTCATATTATCAATATCACTTTGCTCATAATTCATACCAAATTCTTTTGCATAATATCCCACTAATTGAATAAACAACTCTTTAAGATTTGTACTTAAGTAATTAACTTTTTCATTTAATATTTCTTGTTCTATATCTAATGGCAAATCTTCACTTAATATTTTCTTTACTAAGTCTTTAATTTCCTTCTTTAATTTTGACAATTTTTCTCCATCACTATTTTTTTTAGATATATCAATAGGTTTAAATTTATACTTTCCGAATTCTCCTCTATTCAAAATATCAACAATATTATACGATGATAATGCTACAATATTTGATTTCATACTTTGCGAATTAAATACTTGACCTGTTGTCTCTATCAACTCTATTCCTGTTGTTGAAATATATTTAGTACTATTAGGTGGCCTACCAAGCCCAAATTTCCAAGCCCAATTAGCTAAAACATCCAAACCTTCAAGATTTGAATTTTTACTATTATACATCCTATTACCAACTTCATAGAAAAAATGATTATTAGACGTTCTTAACGCATCTTTAACATCAATACTACCCAAACTATAATCTATAAGATTTCTCCATTGATTATTATAAGCTTCAAATATAACGTTATCTTTAATTAACTCGTCTGGTTTAATCACTCCTTCTTCTAAAGCTGCTATAGCAGTTAACGGTTTAAAAGTAGATCCAGGAGGTATCAATCCTTGTGTAGCATAATTAAAAAAAACTTTAGGGTATATATCATTAGGATCATCTCTTAAACTATTCATATTATCTTTATCTGATAATGGAAATAATGTATCAACATCTATATCTAAATTACGTTCTTTAATATAATTTTCTCCAAATTCTTTTAAATTCGTCGCAAAATACTTTTCTCTAGTTTCTTCAGTCATATTATCTTCTGAAACAAAGACATTAGGATCATAATTTGGCAATGACACCAATGATAAAATATTACCATTATTAACATCCATAACAACTGCTGCTCCTCGAGTTGCATTACTTGTATCGAGTCCTGAACCATGGTTATTTCCTGTTTTTTGCAAACCCAACATTACATCAGATAAAGCTCTTTCTGCTACTTTTTGCAAATCTTTATCTATCGTCAGATAAAGATTATCACCTGGCCTTGACTCCTTTTCAAATATTTCTTGTTTTTTAACCCCATTATTATCAACTTTTATAACATTACCTCCATGATTTCCCCTCAAATTGGATTCAAACACAGATTCCACTCCTGCTCTACCTATAACATCATAAGCAATATTATAACCTTCTTGTTGATACCTTTCCTTTTGATTATCGTCAATAGGTCCTATATAACCTATAATATTTGAAGCAAATTCACCTTCTGGATAATATCTGATAGACTTCTGTGATACATTTATTCCCTGCAACATATTTTGTTTTTGCATTATTTCAAATGCAGTTTCCTTTTTCAAATCAGTAGCCAAAATAACTGGATTAAATTCAGAAAAACTATTCATTTTTATACTATCCTTTATAAACATATACTTTCTAATATACTCGTCTGTATACTCACTAGTCAAGCTATCATATATTTCTTTACCTGTACTATTAGAATCCAATGTACTTTCATCTAAAAGTTTATATAAATCATACTCCTTAATTAAATCATAAAATACTTCCTCAACACTTATATCTAAAATATAATTTTCTAATTCTCTCTTTTGTGTATCCGTAAGTTCTTTAACTGACGGAAAATACTTCTTTTTTAATTTTTCATAGTAACCTCTATCCGTTTTAAATCTTAACTCCCTACTTTTTTTATCTGATTCATTTAATCCACCAAATTCAAATCTAAATGGATTAACCTTAAGTTCAAAATTATCATACAATTCTTCATCATATCTTTCTAAAATATCTAAAACCTCTGATATAACTTTAAAAAAACTTTTACTATTATTCCTATACGAATACTCCAAAATATAACTTTCAACATTTGTGGCTAAAACTTCTCCATCTTTATCCAAAATTTCACCTCTAGGAGCAAGTATCGGTATTTGGCGTTGCGAATAATAATTAGAAAGTTTTAAATTCTCTTCAAAATCTCTAACCTGTAATTTAAATAATCTCATCAAGATAATAAAAAAAAGTACAAACATAGATATAATAATAACTAAATATCTATAATCAGTACTCTTTCTTTGCTTAGTACCCATTATGTTACCTCCATTTACCAACTAAAATTCCAAGGTTTTTCTAAACAACTTACTTTTAAACATACTGTTGAAAATTGGATACATAAACAATAACACTACAAATGTATATACAAATTCATACAACAATTTAACTATATATATATTTACACCAAAAGCAATATTCATATATATAATCACCAAAAAACTTTTCAATAATGACGCACTAGCAACCAAAAAAATAGATAAAATATATTTATTTTTATTATACTTAACTGATAAATAATGCACTATAAATCCTATAACTAAATTCAAAAATATATTTACTCCAAATCCATTATAAAAAAATATATCTTGTAAAAATCCTACAAACAATGCAAAGAAAGTAATACCATACTTTTCATTATTCAAAGAATATATAAAAAAATACAAAGATACAATACTAGGATACCAATCATTAAAATCAAAAAATATCGCAAACGATGTGTCTAACACTAAAAAAACAAACGTAATAAAAGATAAAACTAACACTTTCATAATTAAAATTAATATTCTACCTCATCAATACTGTTTGGTAATATAACAAACAACTCACTTACAAACTCAAAATCAACATGTGATTTTATAAAAAGACTTTTACTTAAATTACGTTTATCACTTTCCACTGACATCACCTCTCCAATGGGTATACTAGAAGGATAAACACCCCCTAACCCTGAAGTTACAATAATATCACCAACTAAAACTTCTTCATCAATAGGTAAATATTCCATTTTTAAATTATAATCACTACTTCCGCCTTCATAACCTCTAATTATTCCCTGATTACCATTTGTTCTCTGTACAATTCCGCTAACAGCAATATTACCATTAATTATAGGTGAAACTAAGCTCCAATTGTCTGATACTGATGTAACCATACCAAAAAGTCCACCATTAGCAATAACTACCATTCCATTTTTTAATCCATTATTTATACCTACATCTATTATGTACTCATTGGTATACGCCCCATTTTTACCAATAATATTAGCTCCTACAAATTTATAATCATCAAGCCTGTTTTTAAAATTCAAAATTTCTCTCAATCTATGATTTTCTACCTTCAACTGTTCATATGAATTAATCCTAGCTTTTAATTCACCATTTTCTTTACTTAATAATTCAATTTTATTGACTAACCCTGAATATTTTACAATTCCTTGATAAGTATCTGATACAACCTTAGATACTGTATAAACCATCCTTTGCACTGGACTTAAAGTATCTCCAACAATACCTTCTAATTTAGATTTACTATCTCTATTAGAAGAAAATAAAATAAGAACTACCATGATTACAACTAATAACGATATAACTATATTTATCTTATTTTTTAAAAATTTCATTTAAATACTAATATCCTCTTTGATTTTTAGCTATCCTATCAAAATTTTCAAGTGCCTTTCCAGCTCCTAAAGCAACACAATCTAAAGGTTGCTCTGCTATATGAACAGGCATGTGAGTTTCATAATTTATCAAAGCATCTAAATTTCTTAACAAAGCTCCACCACCAGCAAGCATTATACCCTTTTCCATAATATCCGCCGCTAACTCTGGAGGAGTTTTCTCAAGAGTTGTTTTAATAGAATCTATTATAGCAGACACCGGCTCTTTAAGAGCATCTCTTATCTGATCTTCAGTTACCTTAATAGTTTTAGGTAATCCAGTTACTAAATCTCTTCCCTTTATATCTATAACTCTTTCTACCTCATCTAATTGAAAAGCCGAACCTATCTCCATTTTAACTTGTTCTGCAGTTCTTTCTCCAATCATAAGATTGAATTCTTTTTTTATGTAACTAGTTATAGACTGATCTAATTCATTTCCAGCTATTCTCAAAGATTTACTTGTTACAATACCTCCAAGAGATATAACTGCCACTTCAGTAGTTCCACCTCCAATGTCAACTATCATACTTCCAGTAGCATCATCAACAGGCAAACCAGCCCCTATGGCTGCAGCCATAGGCTCTTCCATCAGAACAACCTCTCTAGCACCAGCTTGCTTAGTAGCTTCTTCAATAGCTCTTTTTTCAACACCTGTAACTCCTGATGGAAAACATACTATAATTCTCGGACTAGCCAAAATACTTTTAGATGTAACTTTCTCAATGAATCTCTTTAACATTGTTTGTGTAACTTCAAAATCTGCTATAACTCCATCTTTAAGTGGCCTTATTGCAACAATATTTCCTGGTGTCCTTCCAATCATCTGCTTAGCTTCTCTACCTACAGCTAAAGCTCTTTTTGTAATGTCATTTATCGCAACAACTGATGGTTCTCTTAAAACTATACCTTTTCCTTTTACATATACAAGTGTGTTTGCAGTTCCAAGATCTATTCCCATATCCTTACTTATACCAAACAACCCCATAATCTATCTCCTCTCAAATAACTTAATTATTTTCTTCACACTCATTTACAATATTTTTGCATCGCTCATTTTAAGATTGTTACATTTTTATACTTTATTATTCAATTAATATACACTTTTATAAATTTTAAAATATTTTTTATATGTACTGGCATTAATTTACATTAAATACAAAATTTCTATATTATTCTATCATTTAAGACTAATTTAAACAAGCATTATTGAATACGAATTTAAATCTTGTAATCTTTAAAACTAAAATATATAAAATCAACTATACTCTCTAAATCTTCCTTAACAATTTTATCATCAAGTTCTAAAATCAACTCTTTAAGATCTTTGAATTGTTTATACGAACCTACCTTACCATAATTTGCTTCTACTTCTATAACATCTTGTTTAAAATCTTCTATATCAAATTCATCTGTCAAATATTCAAAATTATCCAAAACAAAATTAGTAAATAAATCTATAATTTCCAATATTTCAGAATTGTATTTTACATCAGTAGGAATTCTGTACACTTGCTTTACAAATTGAATATTATTCTTTTTAAACATTTCAACCATATCTAAAAATGTATCCTTAGTAGATACTCCTAAAACTATTCTTTCATATTTTCCATCGTTAACAATACTAGCTAAAGTTTTATCTTCTATACTATCTTTAAATTCTTCGGCATTCTCTAAATCTGTGAAAACTCCACCTTGAAATAATACCAAATTATCTTCTAACAATTCATTTTGATAATTTTTCTCTTTCTCTTCCAAAACACTCTCTTTATCACCAACATTTTGTTGTAAATTTTCTGAAATGCCACCTTTATATATAACCATAGCTAAACCATTAGCAATAACGAAAGATAATCCTAAAACTAAAACCATAGATAAAATTGAAATAAATATGCCTTTACTTCTCATATTTTTTTTATACTTATCTCTTCTACAATTCATATTATCCCCCCAAAATAAACTATAATAAAAATATATGTATTTTTTTTCTAAATATAATAATAAAAAAGGCAATGTTTTAAAACATTGCCTTCAATCTTAATATGGTCTCGTTGACCAAGCATATCTTGGACCATAATAACCATCATTTATATTAGAAATTGTAACACCTGTGCTTGAATTTGCCGCATGAACAAACTGTCCATTACCTATATAAACTCCAACATGAGACAAAGATGAATACGTATTTGAAAATACCAAGTCACCAGGTTGTAACTCACTTTTACTTATTCTCTTTCCTACATAAGCCTGAGCTTGACTAGTTCTTGGAAGATTAATTCCAAATTTTTTATAAACATAAACTACAAATCCCGAACAATCAAAAGAGTTAGGTCCTGTTGAACCATAAACATATGGTTTTCCAACTAAACTTTTAGCAAAATTTGCAATATTACTGCCCATGCTCTCATTACTACTTTTTTCTACTTTTTGCTCTGTACCTTCTTTAACCTCTGTGCTTCTATTTTTTTGAGGAACATCTTGTTTCGGTGGATCATCAACATCAATATTTGGTCTTATTCCTAAATCGTCATCGTTTGAAACAGAAATATTAGTATCTCCACCTGCTATTTTATCGTAAATAGTTTCAAAAATTCCCTCTTCATCATCCTGATTAACTTGTTCATTAACAGGTAGTGGGTCAGCCTTTGGAACAACACAAAATAAAGTAGAACTTAAAACAATTCCTCCCAAAAGCTTCTTTAATCTACTGTTCATGAAAACCTCCTAAAATTCAAAACCAAACTAAATACTAATCAAACAATCACATCACTATAAACATGATAAAAATGATATTTTAATTTAGATATTATTAATAGCATTTACCATTAGTAGGCTACAATATAATATAACATTACTTAATTAAAAATCAAGATTACTAATTACACATTTATCAAGCATATATACTTTTTTTTAACGAAATTCTATAATTTTATATAATAAATTTAAATATTTTAAATTTAAATACTCTATTTTTTAATACATATCCAAAATTGCATTAATCTAAATTCCTAAAATCAAAAATAAAAAATATATTTTTCTATAATCACAATATTAAATCTATTTAATATTATTAAAATAAATTCGTATTTTTATTTAATTTATCTTAGAAGTCTTCAGGAGTTTTTCTTAAATAATGTATACTTTCTCATCATTGAAACTAACATTAATAAGTACAACAATAGCAATGATATCAACTATACTAGGTGCTTCTTGTGTATTGTTTATCAAAAATAATTTAAGTATAAAATATTATAAAATATTTTTAGGTTTCACTGCAGGTATGATGATTTCATCTTCTATTTGGTCATTACTCATACCAGCTACAGAATTATCAGATAATAAACTAACTAATTTGTTTTCCATAACTTTAGGTTTCATTTTAGGAGCTTTATCATTCAAATTAACAGATAAATTTATATCATGTATAATTTTAAAAAATAATCTACCTATATCCATGTCTCTAAAGAAAAAATCTCTTATAATTTTATCCTCTGCACTGCGCAATATGATTGAAGGAATTTCAATAGGTATAGCTTTCTCTTTAAGTAGTTCTCAAAATCTAACCGGAAGTCTAGCTGGCGCAATCACCTTATCAATCGCTATGGTACTACAAAATTTCCCAGAAGGTTTTTCTCTTTCCATACCATTAAAAAATGAAAGAATTTCAACACTAAAATCATTTGTTATAGGATCCATTCCTGGATTACTAGAACCATTAGGAGGTATACTAGGAATTATTTTAGCAAATAAAATTGTTTCCCTTCTACCTTTTATACTTTCGTTTGCTGCCGGAACTATAATAATTGTTGTTATTGATGAATTAATACCAGAATGTAATTCAAATAAATCTAAAAATCATGGAACCATTGGTTTTATATTAGGCTTTATACTATTATTAATGTTAGAAATCATATTAAATTAAAAAAGTACTCTTAATGAGTACTTTTATTTTACAAAAACATATTCACTATCATTGGATAATTCTTCTCTAAAAACATATCCGTTTTCATTAAAATTCTTTAATAACTCTACATTATTTATTTTATTTTTTACGATAAAATTTATCATTCTTCCTCTTGTATCTTTAGCATCTGTTGCAAAAGTTTTCAAAACTCCATTTTTATTAATTTTAAAACTGCATGTTATAAACTTATCCTCATTTGTTAAATATGGAATTATCGCTTTGCTATATTCACCAGAACAAAGATTTACAATTTCTCTATCTTCTGAAATTAAGCATTTATATATTGAATTCCCAAAATAATCATACAAATTATTACTATCTTCAATATCAATCTTAGTTTTAAGCTCAAGTCTATATTCGTAGATACTATCATAAGGTTTTAAAATCCCATAAAGACCACTTAAAATCCTAACATGTTTTTTACAAAACTCAATTTCATCTAAATCAAATATTGATGCGTTAATATTTTTATAAACTGTTCCAGTATAAGAAAGTATGGCTGGACTTCCATTATTATCAAATTTTATTTTTTTATATCTCAATTTATTAATTGTAGCTAATTTTTCATTAATATTCATTATAGATTTCATATCTTGAATATTAAGTTCATTTATTCTAGAAACAATTTTCTTAGCCATGTCAACTTGAAAAGGTATCGTTAAATTTGTATAATTATCACTACATTCTTCCATTGTAAGTGACGGTGATATTATTGCTATCATCTTAAAAAACCTCCATTTTAAATTTTTTTAGGAGACATACCTCATGATACATTTAGAAACAAATAGATTAATTTTAAGAAATTGGAAAAACGAAGATCTCCACACATTCATAAAAATGAATTCTGATAAAGAAATAATGAAATTTTTCCCAAATATACTAACCAAAGACGAAACAATAAATTTTTATAATAAAATCAATGATGAATTAAATACATATGGATACGGTTTATATGCATGTGAACTGAAATCAAATAAAAATTTTATCGGATTCATTGGATTTCATAATACAACTTTACCTGGTATAATCAACGATAACTTTATTGAAATAGGATGGAGAATTAACAAAATTTATTGGAATAATGGCTTTGCTAGTGAAGGAGCTTTAGCGTGTATTAAACACGGTTTCACAAATTTAAATTTTCAGCAAATTTATAGTTTTACATCTAAATTAAATATACCATCCCAAAAAGTTATGAAAAAAATCAAAATGAATTATTTAAAAGATTTTAACCATCCAAGAGTTTCTAAAAATTCAAAATTATATCCTCACGTGCTCTATTATATAAAAAATGATAAAGGTACTTAAAAAATTAAGTACCTTTATCATATTAAATCATTTATTTTGTGTAAATAATTTTTTTCAAACTCTATACTTTCTCTTTTCAACTCTTGAGCACTTATCAAAACATTTATAAACTCTTCAATAGATTCATCACTATAATTAGAATTTTGCAAATATTCTTTTTGCTTATCAATCAAATCTTTAACTTTTTCTCTCGTTGAAATTTTCATATCGTTTATTTCATTCTTATAAGATCTAATTTCTTTCCATGTATCTTGAGAAAGATTTGATTTATTTTCTTTAAGTTTCTCTTTTATCTCTTTGTTTAATTCACGATTTGCTTTAATAAGATTCTTATTCTCTTCTCTATTTGCGTCAAATATTTTAAATTTATCAAAAAATTTGCTTCTAAGTTTATCTAAACCAATATTATTTAAAAAACTATTTTCAGTCTCATAACAAGCATACTCATACGACTCTTTATCTCTAAGTGCCGAAACTCTATAACTAGCTATAAAAATAATAAACATAAAACTCAAAATTAATGCAATGATATTTTTTACCATATAATAAGCCTCCTGGAAAATAATCTTTTTAAAATTATTTCCTTTCTCGACATAAATATGCAATTATTGCAAAAATTTTTTATAATAAATAATTGTTCCTATGGCTGTGGAAAATACACTATCATTTGGAATATTAAACTTAACATTATATAAAATCTCAAGTTTCTTAAAAACTTGAGTTATAACAGAAAATGTAGTTAAACTTCCTGTTAATACAATATCTTTAATATTATCATTTTTTATATAAAACACTGCAAGTAATCCTATAGTTTGATAAATCATATTTATTATTACAAATACTAAATCATTTTTTGTTGCATCAAATTTAATACTTCCAAAATTTGATGCTGTTGTATCTGAGGGTAAAAATGGAATCAACTCATTACAAATATCTTCAATAGCTAAATCAACTTTTGAAAGAGATCCTTTTTTATATACTTATCAATTAAATCTAAATTCGTAATATTAAGTAACTTTTCTGAAAATCAAATTAATGTACCTCTACCAACTCCACTTCCTCTTATATGTACTATAAAATTTTCTGTTGCCTTAACATATACAGTTCCAGTTCCCATACTAACAACGATAGCTCAACTTTTACCTAATGAATATAAACCACCATAACCAATGGCATAAAATTCATCAACTTTAATTACACACAAATTTATTTTTAGAAACCTTATAAATTGCACTAATAAGAAAATAAGTTAACAATCCTATCAATATTCTAGGAACAAAACAAATAATTAAGCTCCAAAAATTCCCACTTATCTCTCCCAAAGAATAAAACGACGTAAATAAAAATGCTATAGGTGATGATGGCATGAATGTCCAAACCAAAAACTTAAAACACCATAAACAATTCCCATTATTAATCCACCTTTTAAACCTAAAACAACAGCTCCAATTATCATTGGAATATGTGCAATAACCATAACTGAAACTCTTTTCCTATTTGACATAAAAGTTTTTCTCTCCTCAAATATTTCTCAAAAATACAAATAAATGATAACAATTTTTATATTTAAAATAAAGTTATATAATTTTTAAATTTCTACAAATAAAATAAGGATGCAGAAAACTGCATCCTTATTTTATTGTTGCCCTTAAACTTGACCTATCATAAGTTGAACAACATATGCAACAACAACCACCAAAGCTGATATTATAAATCCGTGTAACATGGGTTTGAAACCACTTTTCATAACTTTTTTAAAATCAGTTAAAAGTCCAATTGCTCCAAGTGCCATAACCATCAAAAATTTACTCACAGTAGAAATAACATTAGACATATTTCCAATCATTTCTGATGTAATAAACCTTCCAACAAGAAAAGCATCACACAAACTTCTTACAAGAACCATCAATAAGAAAAATATTATAAACCATGGAAAAATAGACTTAATTGAAACTTTTATCTTTTCATTAGAACTAATATTCATTCTTATTTTTTCTCTTTGATGAATATATCCAAAAATTAAAACTACCGGTATTATTGAAAGAGTTCTTGTTAATTTTACAATAGTAGAAAATTTTCCTGCTAAATCAGAAAACGCATATCCTGCTGCAACAACTGAAGATGTATCATTTATAGCAGTTCCAGCCCAAAGACCAAAACCTAAATCACTCATTCCTAATTTTTTTCCCATAATCGGAAATAAAATAACCATAAGAATATCAAATATAAATGTCGCTGAAATTGCATAAGCTACAAATTTATCTTCAGCCTCAATAGTAGGAGCAATTGCCGCAATAGCACTTCCACCACAAATACCTGTACCAGCAGAAATTAATCCTGAAAGCTTCCAATCCATTTTAAATAATTTTCCTAATAAATACCCTCCACCAAATGCAGCTACCAATGTAAAAACCATAACAATTAAAGAGTATTTTCCAACATAAAACACTTGAGAAAAACTAAGAGTAAATCCCATTAAAATTATTGAAAATTTAAGTATCTTTTTCGCTACAAATTTCAATCCATATTCTATATCAGAACTTTTAATTATAAATTTATGAAAAAACATACCCAATATCATAGCAAAAACTCCAGCCGATATTAAGTGCATTGGAATTAAATCGCTTATGAAATTTGATACTAAGGCTAAAATTACGGTAATAAAAATTCCAACAAATTTCAAATATATCACCCTTTTAAAAATGAACTTGAGTGATAATTATATCACACAAACTCTGTCTTGTTAATAAATTATCTTTTCACTTTTTTCTCCATTAAAAATCAAATCAACTATTTTATATATACTACCATCTTTCTTCAAAATAATTTTGAAATTCTCTCTAATTTTTCCACCTTTTTCACTTCTATGATCAACATAAGATACAACTGTAATAAGATTATTTTGAACAGTTATATTCCATAAATACTGCTGATTAATTATACTAGGAAACTTTGAAATGGTAGGCTCATCATGTATCAAATTTATAATCATTTTACTAATCTTGCTTATATTTAACATATCTTCATAGGAAACTAAAAATTCTTCTATAGATTTTATAACTTGTCCATCTTCAAAAACTTTTTCACCAAATGAATTCATAATATATAAAAGTTTATCATTATCTCCATAAGTTGCTGTAAATTGATGTGCATTATAAACAAATTTACACAAATCTTTTCCATTTAAATCTCTAACTAAAGATGTAAATAAAATTTTATCTCTATCCATTTTCAAACTATCAGTTGCATTATATAATTGTAAAAACATATCCCCACTCATAGATACTTTTTCATTAACATTACCAGGTGGAGTTAAATATTCTTGTGTATTTCCCACAACTTTATTATTTTGAAAATTATATTCCATTTCATTAATAGGTTTAAACTCACCATCAAATAAATTTTCTTGTTCTTGTTTATCTGCAACGTTATTCCCATTATTATAAACATCACCATAATCGTTTTTATCAAGTTGACTTTCTATAACAACATTCTCTTTTTGAACATTTTCTCCATCTATCTGATTTCCTACTAACAAACCTAAAAATATAGCTATTAATAAAAAAATCAAACTTAAAACTAAAGTCCTTCTGTTTTTTTTAAATTTTCTTACTTCAGTACTTAAAAATCCATTATTAAAATTATCTATCGATTCTTTATTATCATTTAATAACATTTCATTTCTTTTTTCCTGTATAAGCTCACTTAAAGATTGAATCTTACTCCCGCAAAATGTACAAAAATTATCATTATCTTTAACTACTGTTTTACATACATTACATGACTTCACAAAATTCACCCCAATCAACATAAAATTTAAGTCCGAACATCTTTCTTATATTTTCGTAAATATTTATTGCAATTTTAATAACAAATTTTCATAAAAAAAATCTCCAACCAAAATATGGTTAGAGATTTTAAATTTGTATAGTAAGTTATAGTAAAAATTAAGGATATCTAATTAATTTCATTTTTTAAGATTTTTATACATTTATACAAAAATTTTTTTATTTTTTTATTATTGACTTTAAGTTTGTATGTTTATATATTAAATTAGGAAATATTTAAATTGAGGTATATTTATGAAATATTCAATGATTGGTACTTGGAAAATGGCATTTGATGGAATTATTATTGGTGAAAATATTTTAAAAAATGACGGAAATGTAAAAACTGCTATTGAGGAATCTATATCTCATATTGAAGATAATCCATCATTTAATTCTGTTGGTTTTGGGAGTCTTCCAAATATAGAAGGTGAACTTGAATTAGACGCTGCCTTCATGGATGGAAATGATTTATCATTTGGAGCTATATGTTCCGTAAAAAATATTAAAAATCCAATAAAAGTTGCTCATCTTTTAAGCGAGCGTAAGCGTAATTGTTATTTAAGTTCTCACGGTGCAGAAAAATTTGCTAGACTTAACAAGTTTGAATTTAAAAATATGTTAAATGATATTGCCATAGACAGATGGAATAAAGAAATAAAAAATAATTTTGATCCAGATAATCTAGAGGCATACGATGGACATGATACTGTTTGTATGATTGGTCTTGATTCTAATAAAAATATGGCTGTCGGAGTATCTACTTCTGGTTTATTCATGAAACAATCAGGAAGAGTTGGAGATTCTCCAGTTATAGGTTCAGGATTTTATTGCGATTCACTTATAGGTGGTGCTGCTGCAACTGGAGTAGGAGAAGACATAATGAAAGGATGTTTATCAATTTCAATAGTAAATCGCATGAAAATGGGAGAAGATGTACAAACTGCTTGTGAAAATTCTATAAAGGATCACATCGAACGTTTTAAAAATACAAATTATACACCTGGAACTATGTCAGTAATAGCATTAGATAAAAATGGTAATTTTGGTGCAGCAACAAATCGTGAAGAGTTTCCATTTGTTGTAGCAAGTGAAAATCTTAA
This sequence comes from Candidatus Arthromitus sp. SFB-turkey, assembly GCF_001655775.1. Classification (GTDB taxonomy): domain Bacteria; phylum Bacillota; class Clostridia; order Clostridiales; family Clostridiaceae; genus Dwaynesavagella; species Dwaynesavagella gallinarum. The sequence continues at coordinate 42,972 of NZ_LXFF01000023.1, read as the reverse complement.
AACAAAAATATTAGTTTGCAAAAATAGCAATCTAAAAATGGAAATATTTGAACCAGATGAAGAATGGTTAAAAAATTACGATTATGATTAAAAAAAATTTGCCCTAATAAATAAAATCTACTAGGGCAAATTTTTAACAAATATATTTTAAATTATCTTCTTTGCAAAATATATAAAATTAAATTTATCTGGTATATGTCTAAATTCTGTGTAATGAAAAAGTGTTGTATCATCTAAATACGTATAACTTTTAACAACAACCACCATTTGATAATCTTTCATATCCAAATATTTAATATCATCTTCACTGGCCATTTGTGTAGTTATTTCTTTCTTTGCATACGCAATCTTAAGATTCAATTCATTTTCAATATATTCATATATAGAATTTTCACAAATTTCTTCTGTTATAGACTCAACGCTACTATGACATAAATAATCTTTATCCAAAATTATATTTTCATTATCTATTTCCCGTACTCTTATTATTCTCCAAACTTTATCATTTTCACTAAGTGAAAGTTCTTTTTTAATTTTATCATTTGGAAAAACTAAACCTAAACTTTTGACTTTTGTAACATATTTTTTCCCTAAATTACTAAAAATTTCTTTAAAAGTATAGATTCTTGTTACAAAAAAATCATATCTCTGTATATCTAAAACAATTGATCCTTTACCTTTAATCTTTTGTATATATCCTTCCTTTTCTAATATAGACAATAATTTTCTAATTGTATCTCTTGAAACATTATATTTATTTCATTATCAATTATATTAACACCATCATAGTTACCAAATATTTACTCATTTCTAACTCCTCAAAATGAAATTTTTAATATAAAAAATCCTAACATGTACGTACATTTATTGTCAATAATTTTGAAAAAACAAAAAAATGAGTTATCTTTTAAGATAACTCATTTTTAAATTTACTTAGCTGAAAGAGCAGCCATAGTTATATAGTTATATGGTTGGTTAAAGTGTGGTAAGAAAAATAAATCAAGAAGCTTTAACTTGTCAATTGTAACCTTCTCTTGAATAGCTAGTGAGAACATATGTATTCCCATAGATATATCTTGTCTTGATGCCATTTGAGCTCCTAAAATTCTTCTTGTAGCCTTATCAAATACTATTCTCAACTTAACTTGTTCATTATTATGTTTCATAAATGCTGGTTTTTGTGTATCTTCAAATTCTGTATAATCTGCATCAAAACCTAATTGTTTAGCAGTATTTAAAGTTAATCCTGTAGAAACCATATTTAATCCACAAATAGAAATACCATTTGAACCTTGAACCCCAATTGATTCAATTTCAGTTCCACAAGCATTATGAGCTGCAACAATACCACTTCTAACAGCATTAGTAGCAAGCGCTATATAATTTGTTTCCTGTCTTGAATTATCATAAACAGTCGCACAGTCACCAATCGCATAAACATCTTTAACACTAGTTTCACCTTTTAAATTAACTTTGTAAGCCCCATTAGCTATTTTATCAATTTTATCTTTTCCAAGTGATGTATTTGGAACAAATCCTATTGCTAAAACAACCATATCAGCATCAATTTCACCTTTATCAGTTACAACCTTCTCAACTTTTCCATTTCCTCTAAGCTCAACAACTTTTTCTCCAAATCTAGTATTAATATTATGATCTCTTAAATTTTTCTCCATCATTTCTGTAAATGGTCTGTCATAATATCTTTCCAAACAAGTTGAAGCCAAATCTAAAAGAGTAACATTTTTTCCATGTTTTTCAAATGCTTCTGCAAGCTCAACTCCAATGTATCCTGCTCCAATAACAGTTACATTTTTAATGTTAGGATTATTTAATCTTTCAATTGTTTGAGCCGCATCTTGATATAATTTTACAAACTGTACGTTCTCTAAATCTTTTCCTGGAATATTAGGAGAAATTGGAAGAGATCCTGTAGCTAATATTAATTTATCATAACTTTCTTTAAACTCTTTTCCATCTTTATATTTACCTAATATAACTTTATTTTCAAAATCTATATCACTAATCTCTGACTCCATGTGAACAGTAGCACCTTTAGCTTCCATTTTTTCTTTGGATGAATAGAATAAACCTTCTGGTCCATCAATTACATTTCCAATCCATAAAGCCATTCCACAACCTAGAAAACTTATATTTGAATTTCTATCAAAAACAACAACTTCATTATTACTATAATTATCTAAAACTGTATTAATAGCAGCTGTTCCTGCATGATTAGCTCCAACAAAAACAATTTTACTCAAAACTCCATCCTCCTAAATAATCAAAATAACTCAACTATAATATACCACATTTACAATATTTAAAAATACAAATTTTTAAATTTTTTATATTTTATATTGTTACAAAATTTAAATATTTATATTTATAAATCTTTTATTATTTTTTATAAATTTCACTCAATAGATATATTTTCTTTCACAGAATCAATAAATTTAATAGAATTTGCTGTTAATATCTCTGTTAATTCTCTATTCATTACAAGTTTCCAATCTTTATCTTTAATAACTTCAATCTCTAAATTTTTCTCTTGTTTTTCAAGTTTGTTAATGTGTTCTATCAAAAGATTTGTTATATATTCAACACTATACAAATTATCCAAATTTTCAAAATCCAAAGATTTTGTCAAAAAATCATTTAAAGCACCTTCATATGCTTTTAATAACTCAAAATATTTAAAATTAACATTTACTTTTACAGATTCTCCCTCTTCATTAACTTCTCCAATTTCATATGTAAAATCAAAAATTTTATCTATAATTGCCTTATTAAGTTTACCAAGTTCATTATCAGAATTTTGTGAATTTATAACTGTTTCCATATAACCTTTAAAAATTGACGATTCTTCATTATCCATTAAATAAACATAACTTTCTGTAAATTTTTGATTTTTAAAATTAGTCAAAAACTTTTCTATAACTTTAGTGTGATTGTTAAATCCACAAGAAACAAATACGAATAACACGCTTATTACAACCAAAAAAAATGCTATATTTTTTTTCAATATACACATTCTTTGCAATTAAAACACCTTCTTACTATTAAATAATAATTAAATTATATACCATTTTTAAATTTTTATAAAAAAAGATTTTCTAAACATTAAATAATAATGCAAGAAAATCTTTAAAATTTAACTATTTACTATAAATTTTTTCATATTCCATAACAAGCTTATTCCAAGTACACTTATCAATTTTGTTACTTTCATCACAATTAAATTTTCTTTGAAATTCTTTAATATGCATAAGTGTATTTTGTCCAAATTTTCCATCTTCTAACAACTCAATTTTACTTGAAAAATAATTCTCACCGCTTTTCTTAATAGCGTTTATATACTTCTGAACAAGGGTAATATAACCACATGTACAACCAAATTCTAAATCAAAATTTGGATATTCCATAGAATATTCGGATTTAAAATCCTTCTTGTTAAGTTCAATTTCTGTTCGTGTAACATTACTTTTTTGCTCAACTTTACACATACTATCATCAAGTTTTAATTCCTCTAAAGCTTTGTTTAATACAATTAATTTTTTTAAACTTTCTTCTCCAAATATACCATCAACTGGTAAACCAAATTTCTTCTGAAATTTAATAACAACATCTTGAGTTTTAGGTCCAAACATTCCATCCTCTGTAATTTTTCCTAAAAATCCATAATATTTTGATAAATTATTTAATTCAACTTGTAACTGTTTTACGTTTTCTCCAACATCTCCCATTTTTATAGGTACTAAAATCTCTTTTTCACTTAAAATTAATCTACTTTGATTTTGTACATTTTCACTTTTAACTTTTTGATCATTTGCATTATAATTAACTTTCAACTGTTTATTAATAAAATCCTGAAGAGCATTTATATTTCTTTCGACATATTCAATTCTTTCAAGAGTATTTTTACCAACAATACCATCAACAACTAAACCAAATATTTTTTGAAATTCTTCAACAGCTTCCTTAGTTTTTTCTCCAAAATAACCATCTTCTTTTAATTTATCAAAAAATTTATAATGACCAAGTATATAATTTAAAGATTTTTGAAGATTTTTTACATCTTCACCCTTATTACCTAATTTTAAAGGAAGTGAATTATAATTTATCTCTTCAACATCATTACTATTACCATTTCCAAATACTTTCTTTGTTAAAGCATACATTAAAGAAATTTTATTCCAAGTTTTAGGTCCTACTATACCATCTTTATCTAAATTAAAAATTCTCTGAAAATCTCTAACAGCTTTTTCAGTGTAATCTCCAAAGATACCATCTTCCTCAGGAATTTTTGTAATACCTGTATATTTTTTACCAATACTATTTAATGCCTTTTGTATAAATTTAACATCCTCACCAGTAGAACCTTTTGACAATTCCTTTTGAGGATATTTTTTTATAATCCCTTGAATATTTGGAACATTAACAATTTCAATATTATTTCCATAGTATTTTTTCAAAATTTCTAAAGCATCAAGTCCATCTTCTGCTAAATCTAAACTTCCCCATCTTGACAATACTCTATCTTGATTTGTCAAATTATAACATCTAGAAAGAAAAGGTTGATTAAACCCTTTAATTTTTATACACATATCAAAAATTTCATCAACAATATCACAAACGTTTCTAAATAAATTTCTTCCTCTAACGTACATTTGATCATTTTTTTTACTACTTGTAATCTCAAATCCATAGCCTTTGCTTTTATACCAATCTGTATAAATTCTACTTAAAGCAAAAGAAACTATGGCATAAACATTTGCTCTTATTGCTTCTTCTTTCCATGTAGGATATACACATGAACAAGAAACATTTTTTATATAATCAATAAATGGAACTGTAATTATTTCACCATTTTCATTTAATTCACCAATATGAATAGTTATAAATTCAGGTATACATACCTTATCCATTTTCACAATTGGCTTTATGCCCTTATCATCTTCATTTAAAATATCTTTTGATTTATTTTCATCATTTTGAAATATACAAGGAGATTCATTTTTCAAGTGAATATGTTCTTTTTTAGATTTGCCTTTTTTATCTTTACTAACTCTAAAATTATTTTCTCTATTATCAAGTTTAACTTCTTGAATTGATGTTACGTTTGAATAAACCTGAATACCATCAATAGAAATTATTTTATCGTTTTCAAATCTAACTTCCGCATCAACTTTTGTGTATGGAGTCTCTCTATTTGATTTATCAAAGGTTAAATTAGAATCTTTTGTATATATTTCAACTTCATTAGTTTTTCCATCCTCATTCACATGTAATAATAGATTAACTTCACGACCATCTATGTTAATTATTTTCACTTGTGCATCACACACAGGCGTAGCTCCATTATCTTTTTTCAATTCAAAAACTAAATAACCTTTTTGCAAATAAATTCACCTTAATTTATTAATAATACATATTGTATTTTATTTTTTTAGAATATGTTAAACTTTTTTAAAACAAAAAGGTTTGAGATAATCTCTCAAACCTAAATTTTATTCCACACCTTTAAGTGCTTCTATCATGTTAATTTTTAAAACTTTTCGTTTCAAAAATAAATTTGTTACCATTGAAAAAATTAATATCATTATAAACGAAATAATAATACTTTCTGCTGAAATAAATTGAGGTAAATTCGCTCCTCTTTCAGAAATAAGTGATTGCATATAATCAAACAAAACAATACCGCAAGGAATTCCCAAGATTCCTCCAAAAATAGTTAAAACTATATTTTCAATAAAAATAAGTTTATTTATTTCATTATCATAATAACCCAAAACTAGTAAAGTTGAAATCTCACGAACTCTTTCAAAAATATTTATAGATGTTATGTTATAAATTACAGAAATAGATAAAATTGCAGATCCAATAATTATAATCATAATAACCGAATTTATCATACTTATAATATTTTTAGCAAACTCTCGTATATCTCCAACTAAAGTTATTCCATCAATATTTTCATTCTCTTTTAACTCAGTTATTAAATCATCTATTGAAACTCCCTCTTTAACTTTTACAAAAGCCGAATTAAAGGAAATATCCATTCCATTATTTTTTAAAATATTCTCTGAAACATATATCATTTGAGTGGAATACATATTTCCAATATCTGTTATAAAAACATCAATATTTTTTATTTCATCTCCAATATCAAATTCTAAAGTTATTTTATCTCCAATTTTAAGCTCATAATCTTCAACAAATTTATGAGGAATCACAACACTATTATCATTGAATTTTATAATTTCATCATTTGTATTTTCAATAGAAATTAAATTATTATCACTTTTAACAACAACAACAGGAATATCAATTTTATCATTATTGTTTTCATAAAATTTCCCTAAAATAGTAGTGCTTAAATTAACTATGTTTATATTCTCACTGTAATTTTTTATTTCTTCCTCATTTACATAATTAACAGTTCTTATTTCAAAATCATATTTTCTTGTTCTAGTTTCATAATCTAAAAGTTCTTCAACAGATGCCTTTAAAGAAAATCCTGTAATTAAAAATGCTATACTTCCAATTACACCTATTGAACTTAAAATTAACCTCATCTTATTGTAAAAAATATTTCTCAGTATAATTTTATAGGTAAATGACATCTTATTCCAAATGAAAAACTTATCAATAAAAATATGACTTGACTTTTTAGGTGGTTTCGGTTTTAAAGTGTTGGCTGGAACTTCTCTTAAAGTTTTATAACAAGAAATTATAGTTGCAGTGATAGAAAATAAAATTGAAATAATTATTCCATAAATTATAAACTCAGGATAAAGCTTTAAAGGAGTTATTGGAAAAACATATTGTGCAGAGAAAGTACCTGAAATACTTTCAGGTATGGTATAAATTCCGATTATTCCTCCTAAAATCGCACCTATAAAACCTCCTATAAACGAATACATAACATAATTAAAATAAATTCTAAAATTTGAAAATCCTAATGCTCCCATAATTCCAATTTGAGTTCTTTGATTTTCAACTGTTTTAGACATTGAAATAAATGTTATAATACCTGCAACTAAGAAAAATATTATTGGAAATATTACAACAACTTTTTCAATTTGACTAAGTGCGCCTTCAAAAGATTTGAAACTAATGTGATCTTCTCTATCAATCATTCTAACAAACGAATTTATATCTTCAAACAAATTCAATCCATCTAAACTATTTTTAGATTTAATAATCACATCTGTATAAACAAAAGGTGAATTTATTTCATCAAACTTATTTTTCAAAGTTTCTTCTTTTATGTATCCAATACCAAATCCATCAAAATCTACATTTCCAGAAAATGTATCTTTAACCTTATAAACGTACTCAGGTGAATCCATAATACCAGAAATTCTTAATTCAAAATCAAAAGAATTATATTTAAAATTGATTGTATCTCCGATTTTTAAATTATTAAGTTCCATATATGTTTTGTCTAAAATTATTTCATTAAGTTCTGGAAATTTTCCTTCATACAAATAAGGCTTATTAACATTTTCAGTAAGGGTATGTATTCTTAAGTCAGTATCCTTATTGTTAATATTAAATACAACATCAAATGAATGTCTTAACTCCAATTGTTCTATATTTTCATTATCTCTATATTTTAAAATTTCTTCTTCACTAACACCTTTAAAATAAGCTATATAATCCATAAAATTTTGTTGTTCATAATAATTATTTATTAAATTATCAACTGAATTTACTGAGTTTAAAAGTCCTGAAAAAAAAGCCGACCCAATTCCAATAACAAATATTATAGAAATAAATCCACCAATGGATGTTTTAATATCTCTTAATAATTTCAATAACAACGTCTTCATTTACCACTCAATCTCCTCAACTGGGATTTTATTTGTATTAATTTCAATATTATCAATAGTACCATTTTTAACATGTATAACTTTATCAGCCATAGGTGCTATAAGCGAATTGTGAGTAATCAAGGCAACAGTTTTATTAAAGTTTTGATTTATCTCATACAAAAGTTTTAAAACTTTCTTTCCAGTTTCATAATCTAATGCTCCAGTAGGTTCATCACATAATAAAAGTAATGGATTTTTTGCTATTGCACGAGCTATTGCAACTCTCTGCTGTTCTCCCCCTGATAACTGTGTCGGAAAATTATTTATACGTTCAGATAAACCAACTTTCTCAAGCATTTCTTTTGCATTTAAAAAATCCTTACATACACTTGTTGCAAACTCTACATTTTCTAAAGCAGTTAAATTAGGAATTAAATTATAAAATTGAAAAACAAATCCTATCTCTTCCCTTCTGTATTTAGTTAACTGTTTTTTATTAAATTTAGTAATGCAGTTTCCATTAACTAAAACTTCTCCACAAGATGCTGAATCCATTCCACCTAAAATATTTAAAATTGTGGTCTTCCCTGCTCCACTAGCTCCAAGAATTACTACAAATTCTCCTTCATCAATAGAAAAATTAACATTCTCCAAAGCATTAATACAAACTTCCCCAACTTTATACTTCTTACCAACATTTTTAAATTCTACAATTTTACTCATAAACGCATCCCTTTAATAAATTAAATTTTTTTCTTAATTTTTCTAGTATCTTTATTTATTACATCTTCAAATATTTTATAAAAATTTTTCTTATTAGATTTTATTGTTTCGTAACAAATTAAGTCTCTATGAATATTCACATGATCTTTTAATGTAAATGAATCTCTATTTATTCCCTTATCTGAAGAACAAAAAATATTAAACCCATTTGAATTTAAATATTTAAATCTTTCATCACCTTCATTTATAGAATTATCATAAGGATAAACAAATATATTGGTTGTTCCAACAATATTTGAAACATATTTAAACCAGTTCTCTATGTCATTTTTTATATAATCCATCGTAACATTTTTAAAATTTATATGGTCATAAGTATGACATGCAAATTTCCAGCCATCTTCTTTTAATTTATCCGCTACCTTCTTAGCATCAAAAATATCTTTTGAAAGTCTTCTTAATGTTTCAACGTTTTTTTCATTTCTTCTAGCATATTTCCCCGTATTGTATCCAAAAACACCTTCAGAACCCGTCAAAGATATTACTCCCTTAGCATTATTTAAAGAAAAATCCTCATGTTCCTCAATAAATTTATTTAAAATTGGTATTATTTCCTTATCATCACTTAAAACTTCTTTCCCATCTTCTACATTTAAACTTTTTATTTTAAAATCACTTTCATCTAATACTAATTTTGAAGATGTAGAGTTTAACATGTACCTATTATAACTTAAATCATCAACAAAAAGTATAAATGGTTTCTTACCCTTTGGTATCTTTAAATCCTGCCTTTGAATTTTAAATTTTCCCTCTTTGTATACTTCCTTATAAACATCAAAAATATCTACAAGCATATAGTCATTTTCATAAAGCTTTTCCAAACATTTTTTAAATTCATCAGTAGTTATAAATAAGTTATACAATTTTCTATTATTGTTTTTTCTAATATCAAACCCATTTTGACTATCTAAAATAAGAGGATGAAAAAATATGTACTCAATTTCACCTGTATAAATTACCATATCATCATTAGATGAAATTTTATCTATATCAATAAAATTAAATTTATTATTTTTAGAATTTACATACTGAGATTTTTGACTAAAATCTTGTTTATCTTTAATGATCATTTTTATAGTTTCTCTTCCTACAGTTATTTCATCTCCAAAACTAAAAATACTCAACACTAAAAACAAGACTATATAAAACCAATTAAAACTAAATAAACATTTTAATTTATCAAACATAATCTTATAACTCCAAATTTTTATAAATTATAAAATCTGCTTATTTTTATTATGTTCAATAAAACTTTTTTAAATTTAATTTATTAATGTGTAATTTTTGCCAACAAAAAAAGGATATAAAATTTATATCCTTTTAAAACATTACTTTTCTATAAGAATTGCCCTTGAAGGTGCTCCCTCTGCACCTTTAATTTTTAAAGGAAGTGCAACTAAAAAATATTTCCCTTCGTTTATATCTTTTAAATTTAATCCCTCAAGAACAGCAATATTATTTTTCAAAAAAGCTTCATGTGTTTCATGATTAGGTTGATCTCTTTCAACACTTAATGCATCTATTCCAACACCTTTAATTTTTTTGCTAGCTAAAAACTCTGCAACTTCTGTTGAAATAAATACAAATTTAAAATCAAATTCCTTAGCAAATGAATTTCTAGTTTTAAAAATTATAAAATCATCTTCCTCAATACTAAAGCCTTGTATATGACTCATTTCTATTTTCTCTTCAACATGAGCCAAATCAAAAACCTTACAATCAGTTACACATTTATATAAATCCTGATTATCTATAGTATCTCCACCTTCAACCATGTGCAGCGGTGCATCCATATGAGTTCCAACATGCATATCTAAAAGAGCTCTACTTTCATAACTTGTTCCTTTAGAATAATCACTTACAACTGTAATTACAGGCTTTTTATCAATTTTATTTTTATAAACAATCATATCTGGATGAATTAAAGTTGAAATATCATGTATTTTCATTTTTAAAAATCCCACCATTTCATATTTTTTCTATCTAAAAGCCCATCCATTTCCTTAGGACCATCTGTTAAAGAGGTATATGTATACAATGGAATATCTTTATTTTTCCATATATCCAATATCTTCTCTACAAACTTCCAAGAAAACTCTGTTTCATCCCATCGTGTAAATAATGTTGAATCTCCTCTTATTGCATCATACATTAATTTTTCATAAGCTTCAGCTGAAACTATAGAATGACAATTTTGACAAAAATCCATTTGAATAGGAATAATTTCATTTTCATTCCCTTGTTTTTTCACATTTAAATTTAAAAATATTCTTTCATCTGGGTGAATTCTTATAACAAGTAAATTAGGTTGAATATTATTTTCTCCATTATATAAAACAAATGGAGCATTTTTAAACTCAATTATAACCTCAGTTATTTTCTTTCTTAATCTTTTACCTGTTCTTATATAAAAAGGAACTCCTGTCCATCTATAGTTATTTATAAAACACTTAAGTGCTACAAATGTCTCAACATTAGAATCTTTCGAAACATTTTCTTCATCCCTATAAGCCTTTAAAGTCCCCTCTTTATCTTCTAAATATTGAGCTCTAACAATATTATTTAAAACAAATTCCTCATCAACTTTGGGAATCGCTCTTAATACCTTAACTTTTTCATCTCTAATGCTTTCAGTATCTAACGATGTTGGAGGTTCCATAGCAATAAGAGTCAATAACTGAAGCATATGATTTTGTAACATATCTTTAAGAGCACCTGATTTTTCATAATACTGACCTCTTGATAATACCCCTAAAGATTCATTACTTGTTATTTGAATATTATCAATGTATCTATGATTCCAAATAGATTCAAGTATAGGGTTTGCAAATCTAATGGCCATTATATTTTGAATCATTTCTTTACCAAGATAATGATCAATTCTATAAATATCTTTCTCCGTAAAAATCTCAGTTATTTTTTTATTAAGTTCTCTTGCAGATTTTAAATTTTCACCAAAAGGTTTCTCAATTATTATTCTTTTAATTCCTTTATCCTTACGAACTAAACCATTTTTATTAAGTTTGTCAGCTATAACTGAAAAATACTCAGGAGAAACAGCCATGTAGTACATTATATTTTCAGAACAACCGTATTTATTACATAAGTTATTAATTAAATCTTTAAGAGAAGCATACGTATCATCTTTAACAAAATCTAATTTTAAATACTCGAATATAAGGGAAAATTCTTTCCATTTTTCTTCATCAAAAGTATTTTTAGAAAATTCTTTTATAGAATTTTTAACATTTCCACTATAATCTTCTTGGGAAAATTCTCTACGTCCAATACAAACTATAGAAAAATTTTTCGGAAGAAGATCTTGAATGTATAAATTATAAACTGCTGGCATTAACTTTCTATAAGTTAAATCTCCAGTAGCACCAAATATTACAAAAATATTTGGTTCAACAATTTTCAATTCTTTCATATTACCTCCAAACTTATTTCAAAATTTATTTATTCTCTTTTACTGCGTGTCCTCCAAATTCATTTCTAAGCGCTGCAACAACTTTTCCTGTAAAAGTGTCTTCTTGCTCACTTCTATATCTCATCATTAAAGATTCAGTTATTACCGTTGCTGGAACTTTTAATTCTAAAGCTTCTTGGACTGTCCAAAGTCCTTCACCTGAAGAATACATAACGCCTTTTATCTTATCTAAATTAGAATCTTTCTTAAAAGCATTCTCTGCAAGTTCCATAAGCCAACTACGTACAACAGAACCATTATTCCAAACTCTAGCAATCTTCTCAAAATCAAAATCAAATCTACTTTTCTCTAATATTTCAAATCCTTCTCCAATTGCTGCCATCATTCCATATTCAATACCATTATGAACCATTTTTACAAAATGCCCTGATCCATTTTTTCCACAGTGTAAATATCCATTTTCAACACTTATATCTCTTACTAACTCTTCTATGTATGCAAATACTGAATCTTCAGCACCAATCATAGTGCAAGCTCCATTTCTAGCTCCATCTATACCACCACTTGTTCCAATATCAACAAAATCTATACCTTGTAATTTTAATTCTTCATATCTTCTTAAAGTATCTTTATAATTAGAGTTTCCTCCATCAATTATAATGTCTCCTTTATTTAATAAAGGCACAAGTGTTTTAATCATTGTATCAATAATCTCACCAGCTGGAAGCATAAGCCAAATAACTTTTCTTGATTCCAATTTATTTACTAAATCTTCAATAGAAAAGACTCCTTCTAATCCTTCTTTTATAGCTTGCTCAACTTTATCTTTAGATCTATTAAAGCAAATAACTTTATGTCCATTATCCTTCATATTCAGCGCTAAATTAAATCCCATTCTCCCTAATCCGATTAAACCAATAGTCATTTAACCCTCTCCTTCTCACAATCAAATATTATTATATTATCAATAACTATTATTATATAATTTCTTATATCATTTAGCAAGTAAACAAAAAAAGAAACGATACTTCGTATCGTTTCTAAATAACAAATATGGCGTGTCTTAAGAGATTCGAACTCCTGACCTACGGCTTAGAAGGCCGTTGCTCTATCCAGCTGAGCTAAAGACACATATGGAGCGGGTAGTGGGAATCGAACCCACCTTGCCAGCTTGGAAGGCTGGAGTATTACCGATATACGATACCCGCATAGTTGGAGCGGAAGACGAGGCTCGAACTCGCGACATCCACCTTGGCAAGGTGGCACTCTACCAACTGAGTTACTCCCGCACATTTTATCATTGTATGGTGCAGGTGAAGGGAGTCGAACCCCCACGCCCTAAGGCGCTAGATCCTAAGTCTAGTGCGTCTGCCAATTCCGCCACACCTGCATTTGGTGATTCGTCGGGGACTCGAACCCCGGACACCATGATTAAAAGTCATGTGCTCTACCACCTGAGCTAACGAACCATATTGGCAGGGATAGCAGGACTCGAACCTACGCATGACGGAGTCAAAGTCCGTTGCCTTACCAACTTGGCTATATCCCTATAATTGATATGGGGTGAATGATGGGACTCGAACCCACGACAACCAGAACCACAATCTGGCGCTCTACCAACTGAACTACATTCACCACAAGACATCTAAAATTTGGAGCGGGTAGTGGGAATCGAACCCACCTTGCCAGCTTGGAAGGCTGGAGTATTACCGATATACGATACCCGCAAGTGGTCGGGGTGACAGGGCTCGAACCTGCGACCTCATGCTCCCAAAGCACGCGCGCTCCCATCTGCGCCACACCCCGATTTACCACAAACAACAACTACAAATTAAATGCCGTTGCCCTCAACGTATTTAATAATATAACACTTTAATTATCTTGTCAATATTTTTTTTAATTTTATAATAAAATTTATTATTTACATGTTAGTCTTAAAATATTCTCTTAATTTCATTAAAGCTTTATATCTATGTGAAATCAAGTTTTTTTCATCTTTTGAAAGTTCCGCAAAAGTTTTTTGTATTTCTTCTATATAAAATATAGAATCATATCCAAAACCATTTTCTCCTCTTTTTTCTTCCAATATTTTACCGTAAATATCTCCATGAAATTGATTTTTCTTTCCATTATCATCAATCAAAGTTAAAACTGTTAAAAATTTTGCTCCCCTTTTAGAATAATTTACTCCATCTAAAAGTTTCAAAACTTTTTCACTATTTTTTTCATCACTAGAATTTTCTCCTGAAAATCTTGCACTCAAAACTCCAGGTTCTCCATTTAAATAATCTACCATAAGTCCACTATCATCACTAAGTACTAAAAAATTTTTATCTCCTCTTTTAGATATATATTTATAAATTTCATTTGCCTTTTTAAACGAATTTTCTTCAATTGTACTTCCATCTTCAATTATATCTATAAAAATTCCTTCATCTTTAAGAGAAACAATTTCATAATTTAAATCTCTACATATATCTTTTATCTCATTAACTTTGTTTTGATTATTACTTGCAATAATTAATTTCATATTTGATTTTTCCTCCTAATCAAAAAATGAATCCGATATATTTAATGGAATTTCTTTATCAAAATCTTCATTTATTATATACTTTCCACCTTCTATAACTTCTCCAATTAAAAAACACTCCATATTTTCATTTGAAAAAGCTGTTTTAATAAGATTTTCATATTTTGGTTCACAAGTAAATAATAAATTTCCAGATGAAATCAAATGATATATATCTTTCTTTAAATAATCACAAATCTTTTTTGTAACACTATGTATAATTACATTGTGTTTAAAAATTCTAAATCCATTTTTGGAAGACATACTCATTTCAAAAAGTGCTCCAATTAATCCACCTTCTGTTATATCGTGCATCGAAGATATTTTTAAACTTCTTAGAATTTCACACTCTTTTCTTATAGAAATTTTATCTCTAAATTTTTCAATTTCTTCTATTTCATTACTTGTTAAAATTTTTTCAAGTTCGCATCTAAATTCATCAAAAAGTACAACTGTTCCTTCTATTCCAAGAGTTTTGGTTAAAAATATTAAATCTCCTTTGTTAGATGAGCTTGTCTTTACAACATACTTTTTCTTACTAGTTCCAATTATAGTAACAGAAACAACAATATCATTTACCACATCTGTTACCTCAGTGTGTCCACCTAAAATTTGGAGATTATGAAAAATACATTCTTTATGAATTTCTTCCATTAAATTTTTAAAATCATCAATAGTTTTATTAGGCGGGATAAATACATTTAAAATTATTCCATATCCTAATCCACCACTTGCGTATATATCGTTAGTATTTATAATAACAGACAATTTCCCAATATTTTTTGATGTAAAAGTTATAGGATCAGAAGAAATTAACATAATATCGTCATCAAAAGACTTCAAATCTATTAAACAAGAATCTTCCCCAATACTTGAGCTTAACAAAGTTTGTTTTTTTTGCACCCCTGTATATGTTTTAATTACTTCATTCAAATTATTCAAATCAATTTTTCCTTTTTTCACCAAAACTCACCTCAAAACAATTATAACACACCATATTCTAAATTTCTTAAAAATAAAACACTTAAAAAATACGAAATTTTATTAAAATTATTTGCATTTTAGAAATAGTTTGTTTACAATTAGTCTATAAAATAGATTTTTCATATAATTGAACACCAAAATAACTAATTATACAAAAATTAAAACAAATAAAACAACAACTTTACTTTAAATTCAATTAAAACTTACTTAATTAAATAAAAGTAAAGCTTCTTTTATCAAAAAATAGTTTTGCAATCAACATTTATAAGGAGGTTTTAGAAAATGAATAATTTGAAACGTAAAAAATTTAGTATGACTTCAATTTATAAGTTTTTTTCTCTCCTGGTTGCGCTTGTATTTGGACTACTTTTAATTCCTCTAAAAACATCGGCAGTTGTTAAAGTTCGTAGACTTTTCAGAGCACGCCTTAGCTATAATTTTGCTACTTCTAATTTAACTAAAAATCATTTAGGTGTTTCTATAACTGATCCATGTATTTTATCAACAAAGCTAGAGGATGATAAAAAACGTAAAAAAACTTCTGTAAAAAGATGTTTAAAAAATAATACTAAGAAAGCTTCTTAAAAACAGTAAAAAGTTTAAATAATTAATTAGATTTAAACCTCACAAACAAAATAACAATACTTGAAATCAACACTTAAAAATAAGGAGGTTTAGAAAATGAATAATCTGAAATGCAAAAAATTAAATAAAACTTCAAATTATAAAATATTATCCACTATCTATAATAGGTGTACATTTAGTTACTACTCATCCAAACATCAAGTGCAGTGTTTAAATCTGCTTTAACTTTTGATGGAAGAGTTTTACGAGCAACTACACTAAATAGCATAAATAATACTCAAATATGATCATACTATGAGTAAAACTCTATCTAATTCAATAAACAAAAATAATTCAAATTAAACCTCATTATATTTCGTTATATTAAGAAATAATAATTTTTTCACCTCATAATATACTAATGAGGTGATTTTTTTATGGAACAAAACCATTTAGGAAAATTTTTAAAATTAAGCTCTCTTAACTCCCCAATAGTTGAATATCAACTATTTAATTTTGGTAAAGAAAGTTTAAAACAAATTTTTCTAAATTCTAAATGCGGGGAAATAATAAATGGAAAAGAGTTTAAGGACAAGCCTTCAAATTCTGATCTTGTAGGAACAAAAAATATATATCCTTTAATCTACGTTTATAAAAAAGCAAAACCAAAAATAAAACCAGAAAATCACATATTCCATTGGAAAGAAGATAAAATCAAAAAAAAGATTAACATATTAAGTAACGCCTATATGTCCCTTTCAATTTTAACTCTTGCAGAATACTACCAAAAAATTATTAAAGATGAAAAGAAGCGAAAAGAAATCGTTAAGTTTTATGTATCAAGTGTAAAATGTCAATTAAATTACTACATTAACAATTTTAGAAATGAACTTGGTTTATTTGTAAATAAAAACGTTAAAGGAGATAAAAAACAAAAAAAGGAAAATAACACTATTTCCTTTGAATCTACAGATAATTCTTTTGATTTTTCATCTCAAGCATATTTGATGATCGCTTTTTTAAAGTGTTCAAATATGCTTAAAGACACAAGCCCATATAAAATACCTTTTCTTAATTTTTCATGTGAAATTGAAAAAATGTTTATAGATTTTAAAGAAAACATTCTAGAATGTAAACCTAAAAAATTAGTTGAACTTCTTAATGCTTTTCAGCTATATATAGACGTAAAACCACAAATCAGTGATGAATTTTTAAATTTACTATTTAATATTATAGAATACTTTTCGCAGAAAAACTCCATTTCATCCATAGGAACGTATGACAAAATTTCACTCTACAAAACATTTTCACATTTAAAATCCTATTTGTTAAATAAACAATGTAATTTTAATCAAGCAAATAATTTAATGTCTGAATATATATGGGAACTTGAAGATTTTTTCTCTAACCCAAATTTTGAAATGAATGAAATTTTAAATGCTCAAGATTTAATTTCATATCAAATTTATTTAACACAATTAGATAAACAAAAATCCAATAATTTTTATAATGATACCCTACTTCCTTCAAAAATATTTTCATGTTTTCCTAACATACCTAAAAAATATGAAAGTGAAAAATATTTTCAGTTTGAACACAAAGAACAAAATATAATACCAGATAAATTTTTCAAACCAAATTCATATAAAACCATGAATGAAGCAAATTTAACACCTATTATTTGTAAAAATTTACATTTTTCTCACGATAAAAACAAATTTTCAAAACCAAAAATTAAATTTGATTCCCTAATAAATATGAAATTAATATTTTTCATTTTATCTAACCTAAAAAATACAATAATAAAGACAATAATGTAGGCAGTAAACACTGCTTACTTTATTGTCTTTATTTTTCCTAAAAATTATTTTCTTGTAATTGATAAAACGCTTGTGGATATTCACAAACTGGACAAATTTCTGGAGCACTTTCCTCAAAAATTAAATAACCACAATTTCTACACTGCCACATAACTTTTTTATTTCTATTAAACACTTTTCCATCTAATATGTTATCTCTAAGTTTAGAAAATCTATCACTGTGAGCTTTCTCAATACCAGCAACTTTCTGAAACTTATCTCCTATTTCATCAAATCCCTCTTGCCTTGCAATATTAGCAAAATCTATATACATTTGAGTAGATTCATAATCTTCAAGTTTAGAAGATCTTTTAAGATTTTTTTCAGTGTCATAAATTTGCCCCAAATAATCATACCAAAGTTCAGCATGTTCTCTTTCATTATGTGAAGTTTCATCAAATATAGCCCCAATTTGTTCATACCCTTCTTTTTTAGCTACATCTGCAAAAAATTCATATCTAACTCTAGCTTCACACTCTCCAGAAAATGCTGTCCATAAATTTTTTTCCGTTTCAGTTCCCTTAAGCTTTTTTTTAATATTTTTATCTTCCATAATATACTCCTAAATAATTTTAAACCTCTGAAGTATATTATGAATTATTTTAATCATTGTTATATAATTAGCATTTTTTATTATAAATTTTTTCAAAAAAATCAAATAGCTTGTTTATAAAAAACCCTAAACAAATAGTATTAAAAACACTTCCAATTCCAATTGGAGCTAAAAGTAAAATTGCTATTGCAGCATACATAGAATCTATTAAAATTTTAGACTTTAAAATTGAAAAGTTAAACCTATTAGTTACAGCCATAAGAAGTAAATCATTTGGATGCGGTGGATATTTATTAGGTTGTAGATAAATGGAAATACCTAAAGATAAAACAAATGCTCCTAATACAAATACACTCACACTTAAAAGAAGTCCTTCAAAATAAATATCAGGAATTACAAACAACCAAAAATCAATAAAAAATCCTAATACAAACGAAGTTATTAAACATTCAAATTGGGGAATTTTACTCTTTTTTATAACACTAGCTACCAATAAGGTAAATATACCAAGCATAAGACTTGATAAAGATACTGGAATTTTCAAAAGTTCAGATAATTTTATAGGTATCGCATCTGAAAATGAAAGTCCGAGATTTGAAACACCTATTATACGAATTCCCAAAGTTAAAAAAATAATTCCAATTAAAAAATAACATAAATCTTTTAAATTTAATCTCTTTAACAATGACTCTCCCTTTCCTTTCAGAGATATATGTTACTATATGTAAAATTTATTTGCAAATATTTTAATATTTAGTGCTTTATAGATAAAATTTAATTACTAATAATATTTAATTTTAGACAAAATTTTGTTAATATATTTACTAAGAAATAATTTTGTAAAGGAGCTAAATTCAACATGAAAAATAATGGTTATAATTACGTTTGGATATCTGTTTTCATATTATTGTTTGCAATTTATAGTAAAAACAATTACGTTAATGTTCAAGTTTACAAATTCAAAGAAGATAAACCTAAAAAAGATAAAAATAAACTTGAAGATAAAAAATAATATCCTACATAATTAAAAAGAAGGTAATTCCTAAAAATAATTCACCTTCTTTTTTTAATAATTTTATATAAACAAAAGGAGCATATAAATGAAATATTTTGTTATAGAAAGCATGTTAAAAAATCCTGATATGATTAATGATGATATAATGAAAGAACACATAAGCTATACTCAAAAAGCAATGAATGAAAATCTTATATTAATTTCAGGGCTAAAATCTGATATGAGCGGTTCAATATTTATGATGAAATCAAACTCTAAAGAAAATATAGAAAATTATTTAAATAATGAACCTCTTAAGAAATACAATATACAAGATTATAAAATCACAGAATTTTACCCTCATTATTTCAATTCATCAAATAAATGGTTTGTAAATGAAAATAAAGAAGAACAATAAACATTCTTCTTTATTTGTACACGTCTATCATCAATCCCTGAATTTCATCAAGAGTATTTAAAATAGAAATATTATCTTTTTCATTTCCTATAATCTTATCTGTAAGTTCTTGAAGTTTTTTATCAATAGTCTCCACAGTTAAATAATATCGTGAATTAAATGTATCTGAACATTTATTTAATTCATACATATCGTCTAAAACTCTTTTTAAATATTGTTTAACTAAATTTTTATAATCAACAACATCACTATGATTTTTTGTTAAAACAATTCTATTTCCTTTCTTTCTTATGGAGTCTAACAATTCTTTTAAATCCTTTTTTGATTTATCAAAAAAACTATTATCCATTTCTTTAGAAAAACTATCTACCCTATCATTAGTTATCTTTTTGTTTAACACAAAATTACTTTTATCTTTATACTCTAATCCAGATATTTTCATAAAACTATACCTCTCAAAAAATAACCTTAAATATATGATTATCTATTTTTAAATTTATATTAATTCTTTTTATAAACTTTTTAAAAATGCACAAAATAAATATATTATTATATTCTTAAAATTGGAGGTTATCTATATTATGTGGCATACGAAAAAAATCGATGACGTAATAAAAGAATTAAATTCAAACGCTTCTACTGGACTTTCAACTTCTCAAGCTTCTGAACTCATATCTAAAAATGGAAAAAATTCATTAAATAAAACAGCAAAAAAAAGCATATTAAAAATGATTTTTGAGCAACTAAATAATATCCTCATTTACATTTTAATAATCGCGGCAATTCTTTCATTTTTTCTCGGAGAACCTAAAGAAGCACTTATTATATTTCTAGTGATTATACTTAATGCTTCCATTGGAATATTTCAAGAATCCAAAGCTGAAAAATCTTTAGAAGCTTTAAAAAATCTTTCATCTCCAAAAGCTCTTGTTAAACGTGATAATGAAATTATAGAAATAAATTCTGAAGATCTAGTTGTAGGTGATATTGTAATTCTTGAAACAGGTAGAATCATACCGGCAGATTTAAGATTAATTGAATCTGTTAACCTAAAAATTGATGAATCAACATTAACTGGCGAATCTATTCCCATCGATAAAAATTCTAATGAAACCTATGAAGATATAAATTTACCTCTTGGTGATAAAAAAAATCTTGCATTCATGTCAACAACAGTTATTTATGGACGTGGAACAGGTGTTGTTGTAGAAACTGGTATGAATACAGAAATTGGAAAAATTGCTTCTTTCTTAGATAATTCTCAAACAGAACTAACTCCATTACAGAAGAAATTAAACAATTTAGGAAAACAATTAGGAATTTTAACAATTGCAATAAGCATTATCATTATGGTAATTGGATTAATTCAAGGAAATGATTTGTTTGAAATTTTCTTAACATCTATTTCTTTAGCAGTTGCTGCAATTCCAGAAGGATTACCAACAATTATAGCAATGGTGTTAGCTATTGGCGTACAAAAAATGATTAAGAAAAATGCAATTGTTAGAAAATTATCTGCTGTTGAGACTTTAGGCTCTGTAAATATAATTTGTTCAGATAAAACTGGAACTCTAACAGTAAATAAAATGACTGTTGTAAAATTTTTCTCAAACAACACACTTCTTGATGCCTCTAAGTTTGACATTAACAACGAAGCAAATAAACTTCTAATAAAAAATATGTGTTTATGTAATGATGCAACATATTCTGAAAATTCCAAAACTGGTGATCCAACTGAAATAGCACTTTTAGAATTTTCATCAGTACACAATCAAAAAATGAATTATAAAAGACTAAGAGAAATTCCTTTTGATTCAGATAGAAAACTTATGACAACAGTAAACAATATAAATGATAAATTTTACTCTTTCACAAAAGGTGCCGTTGACAATTTACTTTCTCTTTGTACAAAAGTTTTAATAAATAATGAGATTTTAGATTTAACAGATTCAATAAAAAACAAAATTTTAGAAAATGCAGAAACCATGGCAAATAATGCCTTAAGAACCTTAGGTTTTGCATACAAAGAAATTGTTCACTTAAGAGAAGAAGAATTTGAAAATAACCTAGTATTTTTAGGTATAGTTGGTATGATTGACCCTCCTAGAGAAGAAGTGAAAGATTCCATTGAAAAAGCAAAAAAATCTGGAATAAAAACAATTATGATTACAGGAGACCACAAAAATACAGCATTTACAATTGCTAAAGATTTGAAAATTGCTGATAATATAAATCAAGCAATGCTTGGAAGTGAAATTGACAATTTAACAGATGAAGAATTTAAAGAAAAAATTAAAAATATAAGTGTTTTCGCCCGTGTTTCCCCAGAACATAAAGTTAAAATTGTTAGAGCTTTAAAATCTAGTGGAAATATTGTTTCTATGACTGGAGATGGGGTAAACGACGCACCTTCTTTAAAAATGGCTGACGTAGGAATTGCAATGGGAATAACAGGAACTGACGTTTCTAAAAACGCTTCAGATATAATCCTTACTGATGATAATTTTAAAACTATTATAACAGCTGTTGAAGAAGGACGAAACATTTTCAACAATATTAAAAAATCTATTTTATTCTTATTAACTTGTAACTTAGGAGAAATAATTACAATTTTTCTATCAATATTATTTAATTTTCCAATTCCATTAAATCCAACTCACCTTTTATGGATAAATCTAATCACTGATTCACTACCTGCATTGAGTTTAGGCGTTGATACTCACGATAAAGATGTAATGAAACAAAAACCGAAGAAAGTTAATGAAAGAATATTTTCAAATTCAAGCATTTTAAAATTATTTTTTGGAGGATTACTAATAGGAATAATAAGTTTAATATCATTTTTAATAGGCTTTAGAAAATACGGAACAATTTACGGTCAAACTATGGCTTTTATCGTTTTATCATTTTCACAACTATTTTTATCATTAAGTATTAGATCTGAAGATAAAACAATTTTAAAAATAGGATTATTTTCAAATATAAAACTTATATACTCAATTTTAATTGGCATAATCATTCAAACAATACTTGTAACAATTCCATTTTTCAATAATTTTTTCAATGTAAAAAATTTAAACTCAAATGATTGGATAATATCAATTTTTCTTTCCTTGCTACCTCTCATAATTAATGAAATATTTAAATTATTCCATACAAAAAAATAAAGAGAATAGGTTAAACTATTCTCTTTTATATAACTAAAAACTACCTGTTGTTTGAGTTTCAGTTGTACCACTAGTATTTGGATTCACAGGTAATTCTTGAGGTCTTTGTCCTCTTTGTCCTCTTCCACCCATACCCATTCCTTGGGAAATATTTGTAGTAACAACATTTTGTAAAATTAATTCAATAATATCACTACCTGTCTGAAGTTTATAATTTCCATTTTGTTTTAAATCAGGTGATGAAACAACAACGGATGAATATGCTTTAGGAGGATTTTCCCATGAAACAACTACGTTTCCAGAATCATCAATAAGTTTTACAGCATTATTTTCTGATCCTTGAGCATTTACACTATAAAAAATACTGTACTGAGTAGATTCTGAACCAAATGATTGGTTCATTCCTATCCCTCCAACAGCCACAACAGTTCCTCCTTCAATTTTAGCTCCACCATTATAATCTATTGCTGCATCTCCTCTAGTTAAAGCGCCTGATACAAACAGACTTCCACCAGTAACTAAAAAACTTCCATTTGAATCAATACCATCTCCTGAAGCATTAACGGTAGTATTTCCTCCAGTTATTTTTATATAAGCACTTGGATCATTAATCATTCCATTATCTGTATTTGGTCTTCCCATTTTACCTGGCACCATTGTATTTCCATCAGTTGGAGGAACTGGTACAGTATTCATATTATTTGTTGTATTTTGTGTAGCTTCTTGAGTAGTTGTAGTATTTGTTGTATCTGGTATAACCTCTACAGTATTGGTACTTTCTGGATTTGCTGCATTTATACCATCATCACTAGAAACAATGTTTATTTCTCCTCCATTTATTACAACCTTATATCCCTCAAGACCTTCATAAGATTCAGTTATATTTATATTTCCTCCATTTATTACAAGATCTTTATCTGCGTGCATTCCATCATCTTCAGTCTTTATAGTAAAATTACCCTCATCTATAACTATACTTCCGCTTGTGTGAAGTGCATCATCTAAAGTATTTAAATTAAATTCCCCGCCGTTAATATAAATATTTCCTTTTTCTGTTTCATCTACATTTTCACTCTTTATTCCTTTTCCTTGAGACTCTATATTAAATACTCCCCCATATATTTTAACAGCATCTTTACCTGATAAAGCTTGAGAAACAGAATTTATATTAAAAGTTCCTCCTACTATATTTAAATCATTTTTAGAAACTATTCCATGTTTATAATTTGCATTAATATTTAAAGTTCCTTCTCCATTTATAGTAAGATCATCTTTACTAAAAATAACTCCATCTATATTATTTTCATCTATATTCTCGTAAGTACTTCCTCCACTTAAAGTGTTTGTAGTACCACTAGGCAGAGTTACGATTAATTTATCTGCATTTCTAACATATATAGCAGCACTTGTTTCAGAATGAATATTAACATTTTCTAGCACAATTCTAACATCATCAGTATCAGCTGCATCAATAATTATTTGACCATTATTTAAATTACCACTTATAACATAAGTTCCTGCTTGTGTAATTGTAACAGTAGAATTACCTACTGTAACCCCTTCACCTTGAAAACTTATACTATCACCATTTAATGTAATTATTGTAGACGTATTTCTATCATAATTTACTTCCTTATCCTTATTTTTAATTTCTTTATCAACCACAGAAGAAGTTAATTCTGCATTTAAATCAACTCATTCTAAAGAAACATTCATCATTCTTGGCATAGGTTGATTTGAATTATCTGTACTTACACTAGATTGAGTTACATTATTAGTAGCACTTGCATTTGTATTTGTACATGAACTTAAACCAAATAAAAACATCGTTGATAAAGCAACACCTAAAAACTTTTTATACTTATCTCTCTTCATTATTATAATTCCTCCTTAGATGATGAAACTCTTCCACAAAGTATTTCTAAATTTCCATTACGACACCTTAAGTCATCTATCATTTGCTTTTCTTGAATAACATTCTTAACAGTAATCCTATATTCTAATCTAAATAAACTTCCCATATTCATTGTCCTCACCTGTACAAGTTCCCACTTTCTTAAATATTTTTCAAATACATCTTCAAATATACTTCCATAATCTAAAGACTCTGGTATTGTAATCCTTAAAGATTTTTCAGAAGAATTTGAACTACCAAAATTACTTAAATTTAGTACTATACTTGCTATTCCCATTACTATCACGAAAAATACCGCTAAACCTATATATCCCATTCCTGTAGCAAGACCAACTGCCATAGCTAAAAATATACTTATTATTTCTTTAGCAGTACCTGGAGCAGACCTGAAACGAACTAAAGAAAACGCCCCAGTAACTGCAACCCCTGTACCTAAATTACCATTAACTAGCATAATTACCATTTGTATAACAGCTGGCATTAATGCCAAAGTTATAACAAAACCTTTGTTATAAACACTTCTAAACATATAAATCAGTGCTATAACTACCCCTAAAGCTAATGCTACAAGCATACAAATTATCAATTCTTTACCTGAAATCGAACTTGTAGCCTCTGTTGATAAAATTGAAGCAAATAATGAATCTAACAACTTCTTCTCCTCCTAAAATCTCTAAAAATTTCTAACAAGCAAAAACTTCTCTTTCATAACTCTCTTCTGTGTTAATCATATCTATATATCCTTGTTGCATTTGATACGCTATTCCATATTTTGAAAATGATCTAGGATAAATTTCCAAACTATTTAAAGCATCACACAACCAAAATGGCATTCCTCCAGCAATTTTTACTTCCATTAAATACTCATTTTTATTAATTATTGGATTACCCCATGATCCTTTTTTCAAATCAAGCTCCGTATCTCTCCATAAAATATTTTCATCAAAGGTAATCCTAATTTCTGAATCTTCTATTCCATACATTGCAATTCGTTCATAAGAAATATACATACTAGGTTGTATAGTCTTGTAATGATTTATAAACCAATCTATCTCATGTAAAACTTGACTTTCAAATGATGGATATTCTCCACGATACAAATAATTTTCCGCTTCAACAATAAGCATATTTTCTCTCCTCTTATACACAACTCCATCATATTTTTTCTTAAGTTCTACAAAAACTGTGCTCTTACTATTTGGAACATCATAACTCCTCATCCTTAATTTTTCTTTATAAACAGGTTTATCAAGAGAATATCTTATAAGTCTTGAATCTTCTGTATCAAAATATATATTACAAATGGTAACTTTACCATAATCATCAATTCTCATTTTATCTTCAATTTTGTTTAAAAATTTATAATATTTATTCTCATCTAAAAGATATTTTTTTTCATACCTTTGAAACGTTGATTTAATTTTTCCCATTTTTTTCTCCTCCTTATAAATAATTATTAAGTTTGATGTGAACATCGTTCCTTCTATGTAAACAAGTATATATATCCAACCTTAAATTAACTTTAAACTTTCAATTTTCTCAAAAAAAATTTTCAAACCCACTATAAAAGCGAATTTGAAAATTATTTTCTCTTATCTAAATTTTGAGGTAATAAAAACCTAAAACAAACTTCATTTCCTTTTCCAATAGCTGTTATCTTACCTTTATGCGCCTTTACAATGGACTCAGCTATCGATAATCCTATACCATACCCTCCACCTTCTCTTGAACGAGAATTATCTAATCTATAAAACCTATCAAAAAGATACCTTAAATCACCTTGTAAAAATTCTTCACATGTATTTAAAATTGAGAATTCTACTTTATTATCTTTTTTACCAAAAAATATTTCTATCTTTCCACCATCTGGTGTATACTTTACAGAATTATCTAAAAGAATAGAAATTAAATTATAAAAATCATTTCTATTTCCAACCATTTTTAATCTAGAATCTATATTTTTTTGTAAATCTAAATTTTTATTATTAAAAAGTGCATCAAAATTATCTACTAAATTACAAACAACATCTCCACAAGAAAACTCTTCCATCTCTAAATTAAAATCATTCTCATCCATTTTAGCAAGAGATAACAAACTTTTAATAAGTTCACTTAATCTATTAACTTGATTTCTAATACTCTGAGTCCATTCATTTTCACCATTGTACATTTCTATAACTTCAGTATTTGCAGATATAATTGCAAGAGGCGTTTTTATCTCATGTCCTGCATCTGTTATAAATCTTTTTTGTTTCTCCATACTTTCAATAAAAGGCTTAATAGCTCTTTTAGACAAAATACTCAATAAAATTAAAACAAGAATTAAAAATAATATTCCAACAAATATAGATACTATAGCAAAATCTCTAATAACTAAAATATCTTTCCTACAATCAAGAAACACAAGAAGTTTATATCCATCTTTCTCAGAAATTTTAAACTTATATATTCCTTTATAACCTGAAGTTTTTCCAGAATTAATAACTAATTCAGCTAAATCACTTGCTTCTAAATAATCTATAGAGGCAATATTTTTAATGTCTATAACTGTATCCCCATTATCAAAAAACTTTATTGAAAAGTATCTTGTTTGAAAAGGAGTTTCCTTAGAATATTCAAAACGAAATGGAGAATCCATTTTATTAAAATCATCTTTAGGTTTAATTTTAGGCCCTTTAAAGTCTCTTGGAAGTACTCCATCATGATCTAAAATTATGTTAATTAATTCATTAGTTTTATTTTCAGTTTGAATAATATTAATAGCATTAATAGTACCTACAACTATTAAAAGAACAATGAATAAAGAAGAAATAGTTATAAATATAAATTTTCTTTGTAATTTTTTAATCATTTATACTTATACCTCTTTTTTTCTCTAACTTATATCCAATTCCTCTAGCAGCTTTAATTTCAAAAGGAGCATTAATATAAACTAGCTTTTTTCTTAAATAAGATATATAAACCCAAACTCCATTAATCTCTGCGTCAGAATTATATCCCCAAATTTTTTCCATAAACTGATCCGTAGATATTAACATATTGGGATTACTCATTAACATCTCCATCATTTGATATTCTTTATTTCCTAATCTTAAACTTTGATTTTTATAAGATAACTCAAAATTTTCTCTATTTAAACTCATTCCATTAAAATTCAAAGTATTTGATAAAAATTCTGATTTTCTTCTTGTCATTGCACGAATTCTAGCTAAAAGCTCTTTCATAGCAAAGGGTTTTGGTAAATAATCATCAGCTCCCATATCTAACCCCTTTACTTTATCATATACCTCACCTTTTGCAGTAAGCAGTAAAATAGGAACACTACTTCCTTCTTTACGCAGTCTTTCTAAAACTTCAAGTCCACTAAGTTTAGGCATCATTATATCTAAAATAATTCCATCATAATCTGTATTTAAAGCCCAATCCAAAGCATCTTGTCCATTATAAACAACATCAACAGAATAATTATTATGTTTAAATACAGCAACTAAAGCATTAGCAAACTCTTTTTCATCCTCAGCCAACAACAATTTCATAACTAATCATCCTTTTTCAAATTTTTTAACTAATTATATCATTTTAAATTTAAAAATACTTAAATTTAAAATATCAAAAAACAAAAAACTGAAGTAAATAAAATTTACCCCAGCTATTATTTAAAATTATAATAAATTTTTTCAAGAGTCCTTTTATCAAATCCTGTATATTTCATAATTTTATCAAGAGGTTCTTTGTTTCTCATCATATCGATAGCAATTTCAACTTTAGCTTGATTTTTACCTTTTTCAACCATTTTTCCAGAAATTTCTCTTTCAACTTCATCTGCTGCTTTTTTCTTCCCTTCTTCTAATAGCATTTTACCAATTTTATACATTTTTATCTCCTTTTTAAGTTTAAGCATATCTGATTCATCCAAAAAACCTTCAGATAGAATAAGAATAATTATAATAATACTATGTTTCTTTTTAGAATTTAAAGAATTTGCAAGTCTTAATCCTTCTATTATCAAAGTAATTCTTTCACGTTTGGAATACATATATGGAATAAGCGATAATGCTAAATATTCTTCATCTTTAAATCTTCTATTTTTAGAAGCCTTAGCGGCCAATTTCATAAGAAGCTTATCGCCATTAAAACAATCTAAATAAACATCTGTATACACAAATCTTAAAGAAGTAAAAGCCATACTTTTAACTATTTTTCTTGCTTTTCTCGGATAAACTAGTATAAGTTCAAAATCATCCTTATTTTCATATATCAAAAATGATGAATATACAAGAAATTTATATATATCATTATAAAAATACTCTTTTTTAAACTCAAAATGAACGATTTTATTATCTTTAGCGATCATTGTAAAATTAAGAGTTGCATCTTTTATATAAAAATTTTCTTGTTCTCTTCTTTTTATAAACTTACATTTATACGGAAATCCCAAAATTTTGAGTTTAGTATCTTCAAAAACATCTATTATGGCATATTCAATTAGCTTATCTAAAATATTAAGATCCATGATACTTCTCCCAATTGGTAAATTAAAAATCAAACATATTTTTATTTTGTGAACTTTTTCTAATTTATATACAAATATTGCTTCTATTTATTATCAAAATTTTAATACTAGATGAAATAACACCTTTTAATATATAATGTACTTAGAAAAAATTTTTTAAATTAAAGGAGCAATTTATGAAAAAGTTTATAAGAAAATTTATACTTTCTATTTCAATATTACTTTTTACAGTTTCTTGTTCATCAACAAAAAACGAGAGACAAACTCTAAGAGTTGGTATGGAACTCCAATTTCCTCCATTTGAGACAATTGATAATCAAGGTAATCCATATGGACTTTCAGTAGAATTAGCCCAATATTTAGCTGATAAATTAAATATGGATCTTGAAATTATAAACACCGCTTACAGTGGATTAATACCATCGCTTCAAGCAGGAAAAATAGATATTATTTTATCATCTATGACAATAACAGAAGAAAGATCAAAAGTTGTAGATTTTTCTATTCCTTATGCAGTATCAAATTTAGCAATGCTTATAAATATAAATTCAGAAGTAGAATCAATAGATGATGCAAACAAACAGGGAATAAAAGTTGCTGTAAAAAAAGGTACAACAGGACACATATTTGCAGAAAATAATCTACAAAACGCTGAAATAATGATTTTTGATAAAGAATCTGCAGCAATATTAGAAGTTGCACAAGGAAAAGCAGATATATTTATATATGGACAAGATACAATTTATAAAGCTCATACTCAAAATCAAGATACTACAAAAATTAATTTAGAACCAATAGGAGATACTCAATATTGGGGAATAGCTGTAAAAAAAGGAAATGAAGAACTTTTAAACAAAATAAATCAATACATAACAGAATTTCAACAAGACGGTGGTTTTAACAAACTAGCTGAAAAATATTTATCTGAATTAAAGCAAGTATTTGACGAGCTTAATATTCCATTCTTCTTTGATACAAAATAAAAAATAGTAACTACATATTGTAGTTACTATTTTAATTTCTATTTAAATCATATATAAATCTTACAAGAAGTTCAAATCCTTCCTCATTAACATCTTCTAATATCATCTTTTTGTATATATAAGTTTGAATATAAAAACATAAAAATATATAATTTATTCCCTTATCAAATCCTTTTAAAGATACATAAGTTTCAATATCCACATCATTTGCATTTTCATTTACAAATGATGTTAATCCCCTAACGGAACACCTTTTCAAATCTTCATAATTTGAATTTAAAAATTTATATATCCCCATAATATCCACATTATTTTTAAAACTAACCTTGAATTCTTCTTTAGGATCTTCTATAAAATTTGATATTTTAAAAAAACATATAAGCATAAAAAACAATATAAAATCTCTTTGTGTAACTAATTTTAAAACATCATCAAAATGCTCATGTGTTTCTATTTCTTTTAAATATTCATTTAATTTTTCAAAACTATACCAAAAAAATGATACTTGTCTTTTTAAATTTCTAGGATTTTTTTCAAGTTTTAGATTTACAAGTGTACTTATTTTATTAATATTTTGTTTATACTTAGTAAGATTTTTATATATTCTATACTTTTCTTTATCTAAATACATTGTACTATCTAATAAACCTTTTTTTTCTAGACATATCCAAATAGCAATTACCTGCTCATCATTATATAAATCAAATTTTATTTTTGCTAATCTATTTATCATATAAATATTATCTAATATTACATCTCTAATATCTCCCAGAAATGATTTCTTAAAATAAATATAATTATAGTAATCATTCATAATTTCATAATCTAAATTATTATCGAAATTAATTTTTATAAATGATCCTTCCATGAGTTTACTTTCATCCAATTTTTCAAATAGTTTACTTTTGTATTCCGTCCATTTTTTAGAAAAAATATAATACTCAAGATTAATATTATTATATAAATACATTCCAAATTCTTTAATATTTTTATCGAACTCAATCGTAGCCAAAATTTTAAACCACTCTGTCAAATTTTCTCTTCTATTAATATTTTCATACATATCAAGTTCTTTAAAATATTTTGAAAGTATAGCATTTGTATTCGTATCATCAATTTTAAAGACTTTATGGATAAACATGTTTAAATATCTACTTTCTATTTTCTCATTCAAAATATCTAAATTAGTAACAAATATAAACTTTACATAATCAAAACTAATTATATATTGAGAAAAAATTAGCATGTTAACAATTTGAGCCTCATTATAAACCCTTTCTAAATCATCAACTATAAATATTATTCCTTTTTTATCTAGATTTTTATTAAAATTAGAATCAAATATCTTCTTTGTATACAAATTAATTTCGTCTCTTAAATCAAAATAACTCTTTTTAAAATTTTCATCTAAAAAATAATTAACAACATTAGAAATTTTATCACTTATAACATAACTTATTATATTCATATAATTTTTTAAAAGTTTAGAGTTATATATACCATGAGCTTTAAATAAATTCCCCATAATGAAATTAAAATAGTCATTTAATCTATTATTCTCTGTAACTATTAAACTATTTATCTCAAAAACATAATAATCATCATTTAATTGTTTTTGTAAAACTCCCGCAAAACTAGTCTTACCACATCCACATTTTCCATCTATACATATAGTAAGCGCTTCTTTTTGATAATAATTTAAATAATTATTAACTTCTCTAAATAAATATTTCTTTTCTTCAAACATTACATCAAAGTCATAAATTCGATAATTTTCATCTTTAATGAAATCTTTAACATCAAATTTATTTATTTTGTAATTAAACAAATCAGATATAAGAATTATTTCTAATTCTTTCATCATAAGAAACATATTTATAATAAAATATATATTAAAGATGGTAAATATATTTATATACTGTTGTAATGAATATATAAAATATTCCCGAGATACAAATAAAATTATAAAATAAATTATATAGAAACAAATAATTAACCACTTTATTTCATCAAAATATTTATACATTACCGTAGTTTTTAAATATTTCAATTTACTTAAATAATTTTTGCAAAAAATAGCTTTTACTATAATAAACAAAAAGTATAAAAATATTATAATTACAATAAAATCAAAAAATGTTACATAATAAAATTTATGAAAAAATATAGTATTTATTTGATTTGCAACACTATAAAATCCCGTCTTACTCAAAGAAGTTGTTATCTTTGAATTTATTATGCTTATCATAAAGAAATTAAAATACATTAAAACTATCAATTCTGGTACTATTCTAAAAATAAATTTTTTCAAAAAATATAATAATTTAAATCTAAAAATACTTAAAAATATATAGAAATAAACTAGTGCTATTATTAAACTTAAAAAATACAACATCGATAACTTATCTCCAACAAATAACTACATCCTAAACAAATTTAATGAAAATAAATTCATTAAAAAATAAAAAAGGATACATCTATTGTATTAAGATGTATCTAAAAATGTGTTAAATCATTTCTAAAGAAATTTTCATCATATTTACAAATGCACTTTGTCTTTCACTTGCTGTTGTTTCTTCCTTGGTTATTATATTATCACTAACCGTAAGTATACTAAGTGCCTTTGCTCCTAACCTAGCTGCATTCATGTAAAGTGCTGCAGCTTCCATTTCAATTCCAAGTATACCCATTTTTTTCCACAACAAATGTGCCTCTGCATTATCATCATAAAAAGTATCAGAAGATAAAATATTACCTACATGAACGTCTATATTTAAATCATTAGCAACTTTAACTGCTTTTGATAATAACTCATATGATGCAATTGGTGCAAAAGTTCCTGGAAGACCATATTGAGAGGCATAATTTGAATTTGTTGAAGCTCCCTGAGCTATTATTACGTCATATACTTTTAAATTTTCTTGTAGCGCTCCACAACTTCCAATTCTAATTAAATTTTTAACACCAAATTTAGTTATAAGTTCATATGAATAAATTCCTATACTTGGCATACCCATACCAGTTCCCATAACAGAAACTTCTTTTTCATTATATTTTCCCGTAAATCCAAACATATTTCTTACTGAATTAAACTGCACAACATCTGTCAAAAAATTCTCAGCAATAAATTTTGCTCTAAGAGGATCTCCAGGTAAAAGTATTGATTCTGCTATCTTATTTCCATCCGTATTTATATGTGGCGTATTCACTTTACTTTCCCTCCTAAAATATAACTCCATAATAATATATTACAATAAATAATTAACTAAATAAAGCTTCCAGATGTAACATTTAATCTATCCTTTACAAGTTTTAATAACTCTTTTCTATCAGTTTCATTATTTACAACATCCATTCTATCCATATCAATTGTTAATACATCAGATTTATCATAAACATTATACATCCAATCATCATAACCTTCCCATATATGTTTATAATAAGATACTAATTTTTTATCTAATTCATATTCTCTTCCTCTAGATGTTATACGCTTTAAAACTGTATCAAAACTTCCTTTTAAATATATAAATATATCTGGACTCTTCTTTGGAAAAAACCTCAATTCTTCCATCATATTATTTAAAAGAGACTCGTATATACTCATTTCTAATTCAGATATTCTTCCTAATTCCATATTTTTTTTACAAAAATACCAATCTTCATATATACTTCGATCTAAAATATTATTTTTATGTACAAATGCTTTTTTTATAGATTCAAATCTCTTATTTAAAAAATAAAGTTGTAACAAAAAAGGATATCTATTCATTTTAATTTCTTCATCACTCGAGCTGTAAAATAATGGTAAAATTGGGTTATCATCAACACTTTCATAAAAAACTTGAGAATTTAATTCCTCAGATATAATTTCAGATACGCTTGTCTTACCAAGTCCTATCATACCTCCAACAACTATCACCATTCATTACCTTCCTTTCTAATATTAAATATCTTTTTTCTACACTGCCATTTTTCAAGAGAACTTATCATAAATTCCTGAATATCTACACCATAAATATTTTTCAAATTATCCCTTGTAAAAATACTATCCACATCACCATATTTATAAATTTTAGAATTTTTAATAACCATTACTCTATTATCCAAATTCCTTATTAAATTCAAATCATGAAAAACACTTATTAAAATTTTATCTTTAAACCATCGATTAATATTCTGTACCATATAAATTTGTGAATTAATATCTAAATTATTACTCAGTTCATCTAAAAGAATTATATCTGAGTTTTGAGCTAAAACTCTAGCAATAAAAACTTTCTGACGTTCGCCTCCAGACAACTCACTCATATACTTATCCTTTAAATGATAAATATTCATATCCTTTAAAATTTCATTTATATAATCACTTTCTTTTTTATCCCAAAACTTCCATTTACTATGAGCATATCTTCCAAATTTAACAACATCTCTAACTTTATAATCAAAATACATATTAATCTGTTGAGGCAATATAGTAATTTTTTTAGCCAAATCTTTAGGATTTATACTTTTAATTTCAATACCATCAATCTTAACGCTTCCTTCATAATTTAAAAAATTACACAAACATTTTAAAAGTGTAGATTTTCCACATCCATTAACACCTACTACACTTAAATGTTCTCCCGATTTTAAACAAAAATTTATATCATCTAAGATCTTTTTTCTACCATAAGAATAACAAAGATTTGAAACTTCTAAAATCCCTTATTACCTCCTATTTTTCTTAAAAAATATATAACAAAATATAGGTGTACCTATTAAAACATTAACTGTTGATATAGGAAGTTCTGCTGGATATATAACAACTCTTGCTATTATATCAAACATAACCATAAGTGCACCTCCTAAAATCATACTTATAGGTACAATAACAACATGTTTAGATCCAAATAATTTCCTAGATATATGAGGGGTTATTAAATCTACAAATCCTATTATTCCACTTGAGGCTATACTAGCTCCCGTTAAAATAGTTGAAAAAATCAACAATTTAACTTTTGTTCTATTTAAATTAACACCAACTGCGCTACACATCTCATCACCAAATGTTAAAATATCCATTTCATTTGATAACATCATAATTCCTATAATTGATATTAAAAAAAACGGAATAATGGACAGCATATATTCCCATCCTCTAGAAGAAAAGGATCCCATTTGCCATATGATAATTGAAGATAAACTTTCTTTTTGTATAGAAGTTACGAAAGTTAAAAAAGCATTTAAAAACAATGAAACAACCATACCAATAAGAATTATAGTATTGTTTGACATATATTTATCAATTTTCTTAGACAAGTAAATAACAAATATTGCAGTTATAATAGAACATATAAAGCCAACAACTGGATATATAAAATATGAAGTTGCAACTTCCAAAACAATAAAAAGTCCAATTCCCAAAGAAGCTCCTGATGAAATACCTATTGTATAAGATGATGCAAGAGGATTTCTTAAAACAGATTGAATAACAGCACCACTAACTGAAAGCATTCCTCCAACTAAAAAAGAAAGTAAAACTCTAGGTAATCTAATATCCCAAATAATAGAAATTTTTGTTTGTGAAATGCTTTCATCTATATTAAAACCAAAAAGTTTATGTAAAATAATCTCCAAAATATCTCTTATGTTTTCTATCTTTCCACCAACAATTATCCCTAAAAATACTGAAAAAATTGCAAAACAAATTATAAATATTATCTTTATTAATTTACTATTTTTCATTTAAAACTTGTTTTATATAATCATTCATTTGATATAATGCGTTTATGAAAAACTGAGATGGTCTAGAAGAATAATCCTTATCTATGTAATAAACCCTATTATTTTTTACAGCATCTATATTTTCCCATCCAACTCTACTTTTAATTTCATCAATATTTCCTGTTACATCAACATTTGTAAAAATAATTTGTGGATTAGCATTTATTATTGATTCTTCATTTGGAGAAATCCATCCATCTAAATCTTGAAATATATTTGTTCCACCTGATAGCATCAATAATTCATTTAAAAAAGTATTACTACCAAAACTATAAATATACGGTGCTTGAGATATTTCAAAATAAACTGTTACAGATTGATCAGAATTATCTTTACTAATTTCTTCAATCTTATTTTTTAAATCTTCAACCATTTTATTTGCTTCATCTAACTTGTAAGTTTTTTCTCCTATAAACAACATGGAATCATAAATTTCATCTATACTTTCAGCTGTTTCTATATTTATAATTTCAACTCCTGAATTCTTGAGTTCTTCAAATTTAGCCACATAAGAAACATGCCCAGATAATAGTACAATATCTGGATCTAATTTTAATAATTCTTCTATATTTGGATCTCCAATTCTAAAAATTTGAGCTTCTTTATTTATACCTTCAACTTTTTCTGAATACTCATCTGCACCTATTATATTTTCTCCTAAAGATAATCCAACTAAAATTTCTGTATTAGAAGGTGCAAGAGAAACAATTCTTAACTTATCTTCTATATTTTTTTCTGAAACATTATCCTGACTTACACATGATGTAAAAATAGTCAAAAATAAAATCAAATACAACAAAATTGGAATCTTATGTATAAATTTTTTCAATTCTTTCTCTCCCTGTAAAAAAATAAAAATGTCTTTTGAAAATACTTTATAAGACATATTAAAATTAAAATTTCTATTTATTTAATATTAAATTTGAAAATTTAAACACCATATATAATTTTCAAATCAATTATATATTAGCAAAAATTTTTTATCAACTTAATTTTTATTACGCTCTTTCAATATATCAAAAATGCTTTTAGAAGTGGTATCTTCCATACTATATCCTAAAATATTAACAACTTTTTCGATATTTTTAGTGCAATTGCCTTCAATTTCAATATAAGGATTAGGATAAAAACTTTTATCATTTACATCAATCTCAACTAAAACATCAAAAATTTTATAACTTTCCCTATATCTGTTTATTAAACACGTCATTCTCAAACCCAAAGATTTAAAAATTTCTTCACCAACAAATGAATCACTTATTTTAATTTCTTTTTCATCCATAATTTTATACTTATCATTATTACTAGATATTTTTTTCTTAACTGTCATATAAAATGAACTTTCATTTGAAATTAAATCTTCAATAATCCTAATTCTAGCATAGCCCTTACTATTTAATAATCTTCCATCTTCAAAATCAAATAATTTATTAATTTGGTTTTCTTTTTTTACAAGTACTGCATTATGCTCAAATAATTTTTTTCTGATATCTTCAATATCAATATCCAAAATTCTAACTTCTATTTCCATATCTAAAATCTCCTCAAAAAATAATAACAAAATTTATTATAATATTTTTTAAAATTACACTAAATTTTGTTATATAATTATACCAACAATTTCATTTTAAGGAGATGCCAACTTGAATCATTTTAAATACAATAATAAAAATTTTATAACAATAATTTTAATAAACATTTTAGTTCTTACTTCTCTTAGTATGGTTCATCCTGTAACACCAAAACTTATAAATTCTGTGGGTCTACCTACTTTTTATTTTGGACTTTTGTACGGATGCCTAAATATTTCAACATTTGTAGCCTCTCCAACATTTGGAAGTATTTGTGATTTATACGGTAAAAAATTTCCTATGATGCTTGGAATGTTAGGATATACTATAGGACAAGTCATTTTTGGATTTTTCCCAAATCATGTAACTGTTTTAATTGCAAGAATTATATCTGGAATTTTTATATCCGGATACTACGTATCAAGTATTTCTTACGTATCGTATATAACTCCAAATTCTCAAAAATTAAAAAGATTTGCATATTTAAACGCATCTGGAAGTCTTGGAATTGCAATAGGTTCATTATTAGGAGGATATTTAGGAACAAATGATTATAGAGTCACATTTATCGTTCAAATAATTTTATCACTTATTTCTCTATTATGTATTGCTATATTTTTTAAAGATATCTCTATTAAAAATAAAGAAGCAAAATTCACAATAAAAATATTTAGCATAAAAGACTTTAAAAAAGTTTCAAAATCAAATAAATTTATATTTTTAATACTTTCATTAATGATTTTAACTTTTTTAGGAATTCAAAGTTATACTTCAACAA
The DNA here is from genome assembly GCF_001655775.1 of Candidatus Arthromitus sp. SFB-turkey. GTDB lineage: Bacteria > Bacillota > Clostridia > Clostridiales > Clostridiaceae > Dwaynesavagella > Dwaynesavagella gallinarum. The sequence continues at coordinate 4,302 of NZ_LXFF01000023.1, read as the reverse complement.
TAAGCTATTATGTTGAAGATATTTTAAAATTACCAACAACAGTAAATGGATTGATTTTAGGATCAACAGGAATGTTCACATTAATTACAAATTTATTTATTATACCAATTGCAAATAAAAAATTCAGTTCAAAAACTTTATATCTATCCTCTACATTAATTTCAGGTTTAAGTATAGTAATTTCTATGACCTCAACAAATAAAATTATTTTAACAACTTTTCTACTGATATTTATTATTGCACATACATTAATAGCTCCTATTATGCAATCAATGATAATAGAAAATTCAAAAAATAATCAAGGTGAATTATTGGGACTTCAAAATGGATTTAAAGCCATAGGATCATTTTTAGGCGCAATATCCTCTGGAATAATTTTTGATTTATGGTTTAAGCTTCCATTTTTAATATCAGGTTTCAGCCTAATATTGTGTTTTATAATTCTTGTATTATACGAAAATTTATACAATAAACAAAGCTACAATCAATAAAGATTGTAGCTTTTTATATATAATTTATTTAATTACCGAAATTGCATCAAACATACGTTTAGCTGCTGGAGATAAAGAACTATGTCCATGCTTTAACAATAAAACAACCACTCCTACGAAAACTACAGCTATAAACCAAAACATAAGTTTTCTAAAAAAACTATCTTTATTAAAAAAATAACTTAAATTCATTATAATTCTCCTTAAATTTTAGTTATATTTATAGTTTCGTATTAGATTATTTTTTTCTTTACAATAATATTTGTAATTCAACTTAATATATTTAAAATATGGACTAAAAGTTTTTTACCATAATGCCCCCAAAACGAATCCAAACTACTTTTAGTCCTGTTTTACATTTTTTACATTAATCTTGCAAATACAAAATGAAATTAAAAAACCAATTAAAAATACAACTATACAACTTATCCCTAATATCGAAAATTCAAATCCAGGAAATATTGAAAAAATAGATCCTACAACAAGTCCAACTATTCCCATATAAGTTTGTGCTTTAAAATTTTTCAATAAATATCCAATAATTTTTATCATAATAATTAATCCTAAAATAACTCCAATTCCAAATGGTATAAGAACTATAATATTAAAATTTGATATTGCAGATATAATAGAATTATACATTCCAAACAAAACAAGAACAAACGAACCACTAACTCCTGGAAGAATCATTGCACTAGATGCTACAAAACCACTTAACATTAGAAAAATTATATTTTTAAAATTCAAACTAACTATAATTTTCGAATCTATCGGAGGACTTATAAATCTCATAATAACCAAAATTAACAAAGTAATAATAAAATATATATAATAACTTTTTTTAGGATTATATGAAATAGCTGTTTTAAATAAAATACCAATACTTCCCGCAATCAATCCCATAAATAAATAATTCATCTGCCAAGGATATTTTTTTAAAAACTCTTCTAAAATATTACTAAAAAATATAATCCCTCCTAAAATTCCAATTCCAATAAAAAATAAAAACCTAAAATTTTCTTTAAAATTCCTTAAAACTCCTGATACAGAATCAATTATTTTATTATATATACCCAATATTACAGCCATAGTTCCAGCAGAAACTCCTGGAATAATATTAGACACTCCCAAAATTACACCCTTAAAAATATTTTTCAAATCATCCAAAACAAAAACCTCACTCTTAATTATTTTCAAATATGATATTTTATAAAAAAATATCAACCTATAAAAACTTATAGATTGATATGTAATAATCCTTTATATTTCTTTACTAGAATTAAAAATTTCTCCAAAAGTACTTGTAAGTGCAGATAAATTTTGCAATTCTGACGGAATAATTATTTTAGTCGCTTTTCCATCTGCAACCTTTTCAAAAGTCTCAAGCGCTTTAATTGATAACACTTCTTTAGTTGGAGAAGCTTCATTCATTAATTTTATACTTTCAGCTAACGCTGTTTGTATTTTTAATATTGCTTCTGCCTGACCTTCTGCTTCTTTTATTGCAGCTTGTTTCTTTGACTCTGCTATTAAAATCGTAGATTCTTTTTCCCCTTCTGCAAGAAGTATAGCAGATTTCTTCTCTCCTTCTGCCTTTAAAATAAGTTCTCTTCTTTCACGTTCAGCTTTCATTTGTCTTTCCATAGCATCTTGTATTTCTTGAGGAGGTATAATATTCTTAAGCTCAACTCTGTTTATTCTTATTCCCCAAGAATCAGTTGCCTGATCTAATATAATTCTCATCTTTCCATTTACAATATCCCTTGAAGTTAATGTTTCATCTAACTCAAGTTCTCCTATTACATTTCTAAGTGTTGTAACAGATAAATTCTCTATGGCTAAAATTGGATTTTCAACTCCATAAACATAAAGCTTTGGATCTGTTATCTGAAAAAAAACAACAGTATCTATCATCATAGTTACATTATCTTTAGTTATAACTGGTTGAGGATCAAAATCTACAACTCTTTCTTTTATTGATATTTTATTAGAAACCCTATCAACAAATGGTATCCTAAAATGAATACCTACTTCTAAAGTCTTATAATATGCTCCAAGCCTTTCAATTACGTAAACATAAGCTTGTGGAACAATTACAATTCCACCAAATATCAATATTAAAATTACAAAAAATATAAAAAAAAACACTAACAAAAACATACTTACCTCCCTTAACTACACTTCTTCAACAATAACTTTAACTCCCTTTATATCACATATTTTAACTTTAGTACCTTCCTTTATAACAACATTATCATCTTTACTTAATGCAGACCAAATATTTTTATCTATAACTATCTCACCTTGATTCAATAAATTATTTATATCTTTTGTTACTAAACAAGTTCTACCTATTATAGAATCAACATTCGTATTTATCTTTTTAAAATTTGAAACCTTCGTTAAAAATCTTTTTGTTAAAATAATAGAAATTATAGTAAATACTATAAAGACTATAATCTGATAATTTAAATTTCTAGTAAAAAATGAAGAAAAAAACGCAAATACACTTCCAATAATAAACCATACAGTTGATAAATTTATTGTTAAAACTTCAACAATAATTAAAATTAAAAATATTAAAAACCACAATGCGAGGTGAAAATAATTTACATCCATAAAACCACCTTCTTAAAACAACTAACACATTAATAAATATATAATAATTTTTTATAAAAAATATCTTTTACTTAAATAACTTAAGTGTACCACTATCATTTAAATATTTTATAATTGTTGCAATTATCGGAAAAATAAATATACCAAAAAATCCAAGTATCTCTGCTCCTAAAAACATACTAGTAAGAGTTATAAGAGGATTCAATCCAATTTGTTTTCCAATAACTTTAGGCTCAAGTATAGACCTAACTATAGATATTATTCCATATATAACCAACAAACCAATTGCCAAATCATAATTTCCTTTTATAAACTCAATTATTGACCAAGGAATAAGCAATCCTCCAACACCAATAGCGGGAAGAACATCTAACATAGAAAAAATAACTGCAAGTGTTATAGCATTTGGTATATTAAAAATTGTTAATCCTATACTTAATTGAATAAAAGTTACAAACATCAAAATTGAATATGCCTTTAGAAATTTAACTATTGTTCCAAAAATATTTTGTTTAACATTAATAATAATTTCTTGAACTCTTTCAGGAAACTGCCTCATTATAAAACCAGTAACTTTATAATAATCAAGTGTACATAAAAATGAAGCAATTATAGCAAATATAAATTTAACTAAAAAAGATGGAATTTTAGTAGCAATAGATGCAATTAAATTTACCGCACTAAGAGAAATTGAATTAATTATATTTATTATGTATTTACTTATATTTTCTAAATCTAAAACAACATTAAGTTCTGGAATTATATCCTGAATTTTATATATTATAATGTTTAAAGCTGGCTCTATATTTGTTGTATATATCTCTGGAAGTTTTTGAAACAACTCTCCTATATATCTAAAAAGTTTTGTTCCAAAAAATATAAATACAAAAGATATACTTCCATACAAAAGCAATAGCAATAAAACTCCTACAAACTTTCTATTTATTTTTAAATGTTTTGATATAAAATCAACAGGATGACGTAAAATTATTGATATAGAAAATGCCACAAGAAATGGAAACAAAACTGGTAATGCATATTTAAATATGGAAAAAATAATTCCTAATATTAAAATAAAATATAAAAATTTAATTATAAAAATTTTTTGTTTATTTATATTATCCAATTTTTTCTCCTCAAATTTTAAAATATTTATAATATAATTCTTGATATTTTTTCAAAAATTAATATA
>NZ_LXFF01000022.1 GCF_001655775.1 Candidatus Arthromitus sp. SFB-turkey | reverse complement strand
TTTAAATCTCTATAAATTTCTCCCTTTTCTATAGCATTTAAGTCTATCATACTTTGATAATACCTGCTTCTCTTTGCTAAATCTTTTTTATTTATAACTTGCATTTCTATATTGTAAATTCTATTTTCGTCTTCAACGTAGACATCAAGGCGAACACTTTTCGCATCATAATTAATATCAATAGTTTTCTGGTTATCTATGTAGGTTATCTCACCAATCTTTTTATCCAAAAGAATCTCAAGAGTTTCTCTACAAATTTCTTTATCTCTCATAACTTTTGAAAACATAAAATCATTACTTAAAGTTAAACTTTCCCAAAGTTCCCACTTATCTTGCTCCATAACTAACTCCCTTTTTTGTTTATTATATCATATTTTTTCATTCAATAATTACCTTAAACACAAAAAGCAACTAGATAAACCTAGTTGCTTTATATTTATTCTCCGTGATATTATCTCAATATACTTCCTTGTTATATTTTAAAAATTTTCAAAGGAGATAAAAACTATGGAAAATAGAGTTAGAAAGAATCAACTTAAAATTTATTTAAGTGATCAAGAAAAACAAATCTTTGAAAATAAGTTAGCTATGAGCAAACTCAAATCAATGTCTTTCTTCATACGTAAATGCGTTCTTGAAAAAGAAATTTTTGTTGTAGATATGACTCCTATTATGAAAATTCAGCAACTATTATCTAATCAAGCTAACAATATAAATCAAATTGCAAAGAAAATTAATATAAATGGAGTTATCTATAAAAATGATATTAATTATATCAAACAGCTAAATGAAAATTTATCAGAGGAAATTTCAAAAATTCAAAGTTTGATTATAAAGAAAATTTATAAATAATTATGGTTATTTTCTCACTCTCTTATACTTAAAAAATCATTATTACTGAAAATATTTTTAAGTATTTGATTTACTTCCAATTCATTATGTATGTTTTCATATTTACGTATCATATTTTGTGAAGTATTGTGATATTTAATAATAACTCTTCCAAAGAATTTCTTGTATTCTTCTACTTCTTCACTCTCATAACCTATATCATTAATAGTATTTAGATCTTTTGTGATCTTTCTTACTGATGTTAAAAGCCAAATGTCTTTTTCAATTCTCAAAATACAAACTATAATTTGACCAATTTTAAAATTAGTATTTTCATTTCTCCACATAAAATATTTGTTATTTACATAATCAGAATCTTTAAGATATTCTTTTAATATATCTATTTCATCATGTGATATTACAAATCTAACTTTTACACTATCAAAATCATCTTGCTCTATCCTAAGTAAATCATTTAAACAAATCATTCTCTTCACCTCTATAATGTCTACCTAATTATCAAATTCCTCAAAATTATCTGCCCACATTTCACATTGACTAATAACTGTTTGTATTGCGTCATCTATTCCTTCAGGTGGGTAATCATATTTCTTTAGAAGTCGTTTTACAATCTTTCGCATACCTGCTCTAGCACTTTCTTTCTCTCTCCAATCAAGCGTACGATTTTTACGAAGTAAGTCAGTAAGTTCTTTAGTCATGGCAATAAGTTCACTATGTTCATAAAAATCTTTTATAGCTTGTGGTTTTGTTAAGGCATCATAAAAAGCTAGTTCTTCAACTGTTAATCCCATTTCTTTTCCTTCATTATCGCTATTTACTATATCTCTTGCCATTTTAAGAAGCTCGTCAATAACTTCTTCATTTGTAATCATTCCATTAATATATTTTTTCATTGATTTTTGAATGATCTCAGAAAATTTTTGAGATTTAACTACATTGGTTTTCTTATAAATAGATACTTGTTCTTCAATTAAATTTTTCAAAACTTCTACAGCTAAATTTTTCTGTTTCATATTGGCAACGTCTTCAAGAAAACTTTGGTCAAATATTGAAAACTCTGTTTTAATATCAGAAAATAAATTTATAACTCCATCACTTTTAATTGTGTGTTTCAATAAATTGTTAATTCTCTCATTTACATCTTTTAAACTGAATTTCTTTTTCTCTGGATTGTTGCTTCTTACTAGCATAATTCGTATAGATTCAAAGAACACCGCTTCAAATCTCATTTCTTTTTCAACAATACTACTACATAAAGAAAGAGCTTGTTTAAGTAAAAGTGCTTCTTTAACAAAAATATCTCTATTTTCACTTTCGCTTTTATCACTAAGTATAAAGTCAACTCCATCTGTAATTGTAGTTGCTCTTTCAAGATCTGTTCCACTTATAAATTTTGAATAATCAAATCCATGAAAGAAATCTCTACATATAGAAAGCTTTTCTAAAAATTTATTATAAGCAACCTTAGATATATCAGGATCACCATAATTTTTCTTATCTCGTGCTGTATAATCATTCATAGCTTTTTTAAGTGCTGATGCAATCCCTATATAATCTACAACAAGTCCACCTTCTTTTTCATTAAAAACACGGTTAACCCTAGCTATTGCTTGCATTAAATTATGTCCTTCCATTGGTTTATAAACGTACATTGTTGAAAGAGAAGGAACATCAAATCCAGTTAACCACATGTCAACTACTATCGCAATTTTTAAAGGGTCATTATTATCTTTAAATTTTCTTGCAAGATTTTCTTTATGAGTTTTATTTCCAATAATATTTCTCCACTCTTCAGGGTCATTATTTCCTTGAGTCATTACAACTCCAACTTTTTCTGTCCATTCTGGACGAAGAGTTAGTATTTTTTCATAAATTTTCATTGCAATAGAGCGAGAATATGCAACTATCATCGCTTTTCCAGTTAATAAATTTTCACGATAGTTTTCATAATGGTCAAGAATATCTTTTACAAGAGAATTAATAGTTTGTTCAGCTCCAAGAATTGCTTCTAGTTTTCCTAATTCTTTCTTGCTTTTTTCAACAATATGTTCATCAGTGTTTTGAGCCATTACTTCATATTCTTCATCAATTAATTTTAAAATTTCTGGATCTAGGTTTAAATGTATAACTCGACTTTCATAATAAACAGGGCGTGTTGCTCCATCTTCAACAGCTTGAGTCATATCATAAATATCTATATAATCTCCAAAAACTTCTTTTGTACTTCTATCTTTAGATGAAATTGGAGTTCCTGTAAACCCTATATAAGTTGCATTAGGTAAACTATTTCTAATTATTCTTGCTATTCCACGTTTTATCTTTCCTGTTTTCTCATCAACTTTTTCTTCAAGTCCATATTGTCCACGATGTGCCTCATCAGACATAACAACAATATTTCTTCGTTCTGAAAGTGGTTCACTACTTTCTTGAAATTTTTGCATTGTGGTAAAAATAATTCCATTTGCTTCTCTATTTGATAATAACTCTTTTAAATTTTCTCTACTCTTTGCTCTTTGAGGTGTTTGACGCAAAAACTTTTCACATCTAGAAAATTGCCCAAAAAGTTGGTCATCTAAATCATTTCTATCTGTTAAAACAACTATAGTTGGACTTTCCAAAGCTTCTTGTAAATAGTGTGCATAGAAAACCATTGACAAAGATTTTCCGCTTCCTTGAGTGTGCCAAAACACACCACCTTTTCCATCTGTTAAAGTTGCTTTCTTAGTTGATTCAACAGCTTTTTTTACAGCGAAATATTGATGGTATCCTGCAAAAATCTTAAATGTATTTACCATATCAACATTAAAGCACATAAAATTTTTGAGTAAATCAATAAAACGATTTTGTTCAAAAATTCCTTCAAAGAAAGTACGAAAATCTGCAAACCTTGTATTTTCGTAACTTCCATCTGTTGTTTTCCATTCCATAAATCTATCTTCTTTTGAAGTTATGGTTCCAACTTTTGAAATAGCTTGGTCGCTTATTACACAAATTGCATTATAAACAAAGATTGAAGGTATCTCATGCATGTAATTTTTTAATTGTCTATATGCTTCTGAAGAATCTGTTTCTTCACGTGAAGGAGACTTTAATTCCATAATTACCAAGGGAAGTCCATTTATAAGAATTACAATATCAATTATTTTTTTGGAAAATTCTTTGAAAGCCCATTGATTAGAAATAACAAAGCTATTGTTGTTAATATTTTTGAAATCAATAAGATAAACGATGTTTGAACGTTCTTCTCCATCTTCAAGATATTTTACAGGTACACCGTTTTGGAGATAATCTGTAAAAATCATATTTTTATGAATTAGATCTCCGTTTTCAATATCACGCAATTTATTAACTGCATCTTTAATAGCTTCTTGTGGTAGGTTTTTATTGATTCGTTTTAAGGCAGGCAATAATTCATCTATGTACAATGGATCTTCATAATCTCTCTTTATATCATTTTTAGGTAAGTATGTATAATTAAGATTACTTGACATAAGTTCGATTATTGCATTCTCATAATTTGCTTCTCTGTATTTTCCCATAAGGTTGTCCTCCTTTTTAAATGTCTATTTTTGATACGTCTATCTCTCCTGTCATAAGTTTTGGTAATAATGTATCACGTAATGAATATAGTTTTTGGATTTCACATTCATTAAAATAATATTTTTCATATAAACTAGATACTATCTTTTCAAAACTATTTATCAATCTATTAATCGGAACTTTTATTAAGTGTTTTTTTATATCTGATTGAGTTATTAACGGTTGAGTAGATCCAACATTAAGATTTTCGTAACAAATATTATTTAATATTTGATTTGTATACTCATAATAATTACTTTTAATTACCATAGCATTATCTGAAACCCAAATTTTTTCTTTGAATCTTTGTACTATTCCATGTGTTCCAACTCTTCCAATAACTAATACATGTTCATCATATAAAAATTCATCAGTATATCCAGTTATACAACTTGAACCAATTATTGGTATACAATATTGTCTGTTTTTTAATTTAATTTTATTTTTAGGTCTTCTACCATTACTTATATTTATTATTGATTCTAATTTTTTAACTTCCCAACCTTTAGGAATCAATCCTAATTCACTTTCAATCATTTCACCACCACTTGATTTATAAGGTTGTCCTTCTTCGTTCGGAAATTCATAATCAACGAACCATCTTTTAAATATTTCTTTAGCCTGCTCTTCTAAATTTTCATTTATCTTCCTATTAATTTCTATCTTCTCATCTAATGACGAAAGAATTTTGGAGATTTTTTGTTGTTCTTTCTTATCTATAGGAATCTTAACATAAACATTTTTCATTACAGTTCCAGATACTTCTTTAAACGTTGTTCCACTTCCCATAGCTTCAATAATTTCTTTATTATATTTCATAAGATAATACATAAACATATAGTCAACATTTTCATTAGGAATAATGCTTTTAAATCCTTGATTAGTACAGAGATCATTTTCTGCAATAGCAACGTAACCAATAGGTGCTCTAGACGTAAATAAAATAGAATTTTTAGGTAGCATTTTAAGAGAACAACTATTTAAACCTTCTTCACTTATATTCCTACTTCCTTTAGAAATAAATCTATATTGATATCCTGATAAATCTTTTGGTGTTATCCAAGCGATATTTCCACCATAATATTCTTCTCGTTTTGTTGATGGTGTTGAACCTCCAATAACTTCTCCTAGCTCCGAAAGTTTAAAATTTTTCCATTCTCCCATCAATTATCTCTCCTATATTATTTTTGTTTATTTCAATTATAAATTTATAAAAATTTTTACCAATAAACTTTATATCTTTTTCTGTTTCTTCTTGTAATTCGTTAAAATAATTTTGAAAATTTTTTATTCTAAATTCATTTAACTTATCAATAAAAACATTTATTTTATCTACTTTATCTTTAATTTCAGAATACTCTAACAATAATTTTTTTAATTCTTCATTTAATTCTTCTGAAATCTTAATAGCCTTACGGCAAATTCGCATTAAAGTTGTTATGTAACTATTAATTATATCATTATTCTTTTTTAAAAAAGGCTCATAAAGTTTAATAAGGGATATCTTGTCTATAGTTTCATGTCTAAAATGACCAACATCTTCGATATAATCATAAATAATACTTTTACAGTTATTAATATTTAAAACCTTATTACTTGAATCGCTATTAAATTTATTATCTCTAATAGCATAAAAAAATTTCATATCTATATCTGAAAAATAAACTACACTTTGTTTTAAATCATTTTCAAATCCTTCAAGTTGTCTTTGTTTTATGTAAAACTCAAATTGTTTTCTCATCATTTTTTTCTCAGTATTCAATTGTACTTCTAAAGCTTCTCTATTATCATTTATTGTAGATTTAAGTACCCAAAATGTAGTTCCTGCTGAAACCATAACACTTAAAAGTGTTCCTACTAGTGAAATTATAATTCCATAGTAATCAAAAATCTGTTGATCATCAAAATTTGAATATATAAATTTTATCTTTAAAATACGTGTGATAATATATGGTCCAAAGATAATTCCAACAATTATCAAAATTAAAGATATAGCTATCAGTATAATAAATATATTTTTAAACCCTTCTTTTTTATCTTGTTCCTTAGATTCCATCTTTAACTCCCATAATTAATTGTCTAAGTTGTTTTTGAGTCTAATACTTTCTTCATTTACTAATTGCAAAAACTCTTTTGTTTTATTTAAAAACTCTTTGTATTCATTTTTTTCATAATTTGATCTTTCTATTAAAATATTATTTAAATTAAATTTATTAAGGGAAAATAAATTATTTTGTTCAATATTAACCATACCACCTAAAATTTTTATATTATATATAATTTTTTGAAGTTCCATAACAATATTTTTCATTTTATCTAATATGACTAAATATTTTTCAATTTCTTTATTTAATAAATTAATATAATTTTCTATAATTTTCCTATCACAAAAATAATCATAAATATACAATTTGATTTCATTTTTATATAAATTAATATTAAAATTCATTTTATCTAAATAAATGAATGCATTAAAAATATCTTCATAAATATTATCAATATTTAATTGTTGTATATTGTTATTATTATTTAAAAGTAATTCTAATGGTATTTTAGTTATTTTATTAAATAACTCATATTCAATCATTAAACTTAAACAAACTTTTCTTATAAACTCATCAAATTTACTAATATTTTTTTGAGTTATTTGAAAATTAAAGTCTTGTTTCCTATCATTATTGCTATAATTTATTGTAATAATTAAAACAACAAATGTAATTAAATTTGAAAGTATGCCTCCATAATAAGTTAAAATTTCACCTTTTGTAAAACCAAAAACATGATTTTGAAATGTTCCTAAAAAAATTGGAACTAAAACCAAAATAATCAATCCCCAAAATAAATATTTATACATCTGTTCTTTAAACTTCATATCCAATCTCCTTTAAATTCTTACGAATTTCATTTTCAAGGTCATTGGATTTCTTAAACAAATCTGACAATTCAGAAGTGAGTTTTAACATTTTTTCATTAAAAGATTCTCCATCATCAACTTTCTCTTCAATTCCAACATAACGTCCAGGTGTCAATATATAATCTTGTTCTTTTATCTCTTTCGTTGTCGCTATAGCACAAAATCCTTTTTCCTCCTCAAGAGTTCCTTCTACAAAAGAATTATAAGTATCAGCAATCTTTTTAATATCTTCTTTCTCCAAAATTCTAAGAGTCCTATCTTCCATCTTACCTAAATTTCTAGCATCTATAAAAAGCGTCTTACCACTTTGCTTCTTATCTCTAGAAAGAAACCACAAACACACTGGAATTTGTGTTCTATAAAAAAGTTGTGTAGGCATCGCAACAATACATTCAACTAAATCATCTTCAATTATGTTTTTTCGAATCTCTCCCTCATTACTCTGTTGAGATGAAAGTGAACCATTTGCAAGCACCATTCCAATTTTTCCTTTAGGTGAAAGATGCCAAATCATATGTTGAAGCCACGCAAAGTTTGCATTTGAATCTGATGGAACACCATATGTCCACCTAACATCTTCTTTAAGCTTATCCGCTCCCCAGTTAGACATATTAAATGGTGGATTCGCCATAATAAAATCTGCTTTTAATTGCTTGTGATGATCACTAAAAAAAGTATCTGCACTAAATTTTCCTAAATTCGCTTCAATATGCCTAATAGCAAGATTCATATGTGCAAGTTTAAAAGTTGTTGGATTAGATTCTTGACCATATATAGAAATTCCATTCCTATTTCCTCCATGTTCATCTACAAATTTTGCAGATTGAACAAACATCCCTCCGCTACCACAACAAGGGTCTATGTTCCTGCTGATTTTGATACAAAAGAAAAAGCCCTCTCCGGGGCAAAAGCCGCCGAAAAAGGCTTGAAATAAGGGCTTCCGAGGTCATGTGCCGACTTCGGAAGTCCTATTTTTATGTATTCAGTTTTGCCGTTACCGCCCAGCAGTATGGCGGGGTATCAGCCTTGCGGTGTAGTGATTTTGGAATAATTAAAAGGTGAGGCAAAATTAAAAGGTTCACTCTGTTTCAGGGAGTTCCTTTAGGGTTTTTCCATCAGCGTCTTTCCAGTGCGCGTTTCCGCTCAAAGACGCACCGCCAACAAATCCGGCAGCTGATGAAGGACTGGAAAACAGTACATCAGCTGTTAATATCCCATTGCTGTCAATCCTGTCCTTATACTTCTTACGGTCCTTTACGGATCTTTCAGGACAACTCTTCGTCATGGTGGGATTGATTATGCTGCCTTTCAGCACAACAAATCCATCGCTCGTTCTTTTGCCGGATGCCTTACCCTTTCCATATTCCATGTATAGGACTGGTTCTGTGTCGGTTGATTCGGTAGGTGGTGCAAACGGCTCAAATACCTTATGTCCAAGAGTGCCCATTACAATTTTAGCATAGTCGATAAACTCTTCAAGTTCACTCTCTGTTTCCTCTGTAATATTCCCAGGATTAGGATCATTTCCGTTTTTCACAACATAGCGTCCAGCTTCAATCGCCATATTACAGAAACGATTTTCAAGATAGCTTATCTCTGTTGGCCCAAAAGAATTATTTGTCGTAGTAAACATGACCGCCTCAGTCCAATAATCAATAGAGTTATGCGGTTCCTGTACTCGCAGAAGAAGACCTTTGCCATTTTTACGAACTCCAGCCTGGCCTATGTACACCACCGCATTATCCGCCTTATCAGTGCCGAACAGGAAATACACGCCGCTCTGTTTGAGGATATCCAAATCTTTGCACTTGTCCAAAGCAGTACGAGGGATCTTATATGCGATTCCAGTCCAATTGGTAAGGGAACATTTAATCCTTCCGCTTGGCTCTCCATCTATCAAAAACAGTTTTATAGTTTTGCCTCGGGGCATTGTCTTCCCTCCTTTGCATTGAAATCTCTTTCTATCGTTGAAACATGTAAAAACGATACAAGGTATAATTCACAGTGCAGTACGTATGATTTGAATAATTACAAACCAAACAGCTTTTTCATTTCGACTTCCATCGTCCCATTTTTTGCATATTCTAAAGTGTCGCATAGACGGATATTGTTCTTTTCAATGTGTATCACATCGCTAAATCCGAGGATATAGCGCAGGCAGATGCGGTATATGATCTCTGTCGGAGCGCAACCGTATACCTGCTTTGCAAAAATATGATTCAGTCTCTCTGCATCATCCGGATATAGCGCCTTCATGCGATTGCTCTGGTAGAGTCTCGTGACAATTTCTGTCACATACATCCCAGATTTCATATAGAGGTCGGCAAATGTTGTGTTTGGATCGTCAAAGCATCCCGGATTCTCCTGTTCAAGCCTGTCCACCATGTCCTTCACGACTTTTTTGGGTGTGAAGATCTGGTTTGTCCGCTGTGGCGGGATATAGTCAAAAATATCTCCTTTTTGATTCGGATCGAAATAATTTGCCAGTTCTGCCCGTTTTTTCATAAACTCTTGCACAGCATCATTAAAAACGACCTCATCAAACAAGTGCCCGTCAAAGTGCTTTTTCTCACCGAATTCTGTTGTATAGTCTCCGCCGTCTCGCAACATGCGAAACTGATCAAGTGTTACACCCTGACCATTCTGAGGATTTACTGTAACATTCCAGAACACATCTTCCGGCACAAGTGAATCAAAATTGGCGAGTGTAGTGCTTTCATCGCCATAGGCCATAAGAAACGCAGGAATCGTGCGAGAGAAACCACGGAGGTGGTCACGGACACTGCCTTCAATGGAGTCTTTAGCTGCATTCAACTTTTCAGTTTCTACGGTTTCAACAATCTGTTCTGCGGCTTTCTTTACAGTCTCGTCGCTGTGGAGATTTTTATTGATATTGTCCACCATGTCGCGATAGCCCTGTAGCCGTTTAGCGGTGTATTCTTCATCAATCTGCGTGATTTCCGTCATTGTGGCACCGGATTGCTGCGCCTCATGGATTCTGTCATCACGTTCTTTGACAAGCTGATGGTCCCGGATTGTGTAATTCCCGTATTCACGGTTTACAACAGCGTCCGTAGTTTCCTGGATTTTGCGCTCCAGCTGATTCTGGGTGGATTTTCTCAAATCCTTGCCATACTGTGCTTTGGCAGTTTCCATAAGTGTATTCGCAATCGGCTTTGAAAACTGTTCACGAAGAGACTTCAGTTCATCTTTCTTGGGATTCGGCGTTATTTCCACATTCCTCTGGATTTCCTCCACGGCTGCGGTTAGCTGGTCTTCCACGTCCGCGTAAACCTTGTCGCCAAAGAGATCGCTTGCTGTTCCAATGACCTGTTCCTTTGGAATCTCAACCTCTCCATTTTCATTCAAATTCAGGCTATCCGCCGTGTTTTCATCTACAGCGGCAGGTGCAAGAGCCTTTGGTTCCTCAAGCGCCTGCATGTTGTTGATGATATCGATGATCTCCTTCGGTGCCCCGAAAATACCGCTGATGTTCGCAAACAGGAAATTGGACATAAATCCTCGCTCTACGACTTCTCTTGCATGGATGTGACGGGGGATCGTGAGGACTTTTTCTGCATCAAGCTCTATCATGGAGCCATCCGCATCTTCGCCGTAGACCGGGAAGAAGTTCAGAAGTTCTCTAACATGCTGTTTACGGCTGTCAAAGTCACCTTTGTCCCCGGAAGTCTCAGGAATGAGATCGTTTGCAAACTTCTCAAAAATTGTCAGGGTCCGGGCAGGATCGAAGTCAAAC
Source organism: Candidatus Arthromitus sp. SFB-turkey (assembly GCF_001655775.1). GTDB lineage: Bacteria > Bacillota > Clostridia > Clostridiales > Clostridiaceae > Dwaynesavagella > Dwaynesavagella gallinarum. Next base: position 1,225 of record NZ_LXFF01000022.1, on the reverse strand, counting down.
ACATAAGCATTCTGCTTCCGATATGTATTACCATCGCTGTCTGTGAATAAACAAGGATTCTGCGCTCGAAACGCCGCCTGCATATAAAGAGCAGGGCTTGCCATATTGGAAAGCATCAGCACTGCCGTCCACTCCGGAATCGTTACACCTGTGGTCAGCTGGCCAACGGACAGGGTAATGGTCTTGTCATATTCAGCGATCGCCTTTGTTACCTTGTCAAAAGACTTTTCGTTTTCGTCATCATCATCTAATTTTCCATCGCCGGCGGCAAGAATGATCTCATAGTCTTTGAATACAGGGTGGAGCTTCAACTTCTTTGCCAGAGCCTTTGCGCTTGCCACACGATTTAAGATCCAGAAAGTATGCTTTAATTCATCACGGAGTTCCGGCGTAGAAAACGGGAACTTCTCCTGCCGGGTCAGGGCATCGAGGAACTTATCGACATCTGCGTCATGCACAAACTTGCCGGATTCATTACTTGATGGCTATCGTGATTTTTTAGAGCAACAACTTACTCATAACCGCAGGAGTTTAACCGAAACAGAAATCTTAGATATTCAAAACCGATGTGAACAGCTTTATGATTTGTGTGGAGAATAAAAAAATAACCTAAAAAGTGCGATAGCCTGTGTAGGTGTCGCACTTTTTTCAGTTGGCTTGGCTTACGAAAACAGCGTTAATTATTCCGCAGTTTCTCTTGCCTTTTTCAAGCCTTGAGCCGTAGCTTCCATCACGATAAGCTCCTTTTCTTCCATATCATTCAACAGTACATCAACTTGTTTGCGGCGATTGTTGTCGCCATCTTCATTGCATGGAAAAAAGAACTGGTCTACAGAGATGTCAAGCAAGGTAGTAATGAGATAAAATTTGTTAAGCCTTGGGTGCTGCCCCCTGTTCTCTATATACATAATAGAGCGTGGCGTAAGGTCTACCAGTTGGGCAAGATATTCCTGTGTCCACCCTTTTGCTTCCCGAGCTTTTTTTATCGCTATACCTAACGGCTTAAAATCAAGTTTTCTTTCATCTTGGTACATTTTAATATCATCCTATATCATTGTACATTTCGGGTGATGATATTTGAACGAAGTATGATTTTATGTTTAGTAGTGTATAATTTCGTATTAGTGGAGAGAAACTTGCTATTATTCGTCATTCCGTATATAATAATTATATACTCTTTGCGAAAGGAAGTTGATATTATGAATTACATTTCTGTGAAAGCCGC
>NZ_LXFF01000021.1 GCF_001655775.1 Candidatus Arthromitus sp. SFB-turkey | reverse complement strand
AAAAAATAACAAAAAAACCTTTAGAGAAATATGCTATATATTCCTAGAAGACTGTAAAATTAGGGGTTTAAGAAATACAACAATAATTACTTATAATACTCAAATTAAATTTATTTTAAAAAATTTCAAGCTATCCGACAAAGATATCAGAAAAATTAAAGTTAATGATATACACGAATTCATAAATTCTAGAATCAATTTGTATCACGGAATTTTTAAACGTAGAATTATAGAATTCCTAAAATATATATTTAGTTATGCTCAAAAAAATAAATTTATAAATAACAATATATTTGATGAAATTAAGTTACCACCTATTAATAGAACAAATAGAAATATCTGGAGTGAAGTTGAAATACAAGAATATTTGCCTATATTAAGAAATTTTAAGTATTTTGACATTGTTTTACTCACTTTAGAAACAGGTATGAGAAGAGGAGAAGTTATAGGTTTAACATGGGACTGTGTAGATTTTAATAAAGGAATTATAACAGTAAATAAGTCTTACACAATCCATAGTGGTTTTGTTGGAATGCACACCCCTAAAACAAACTCAGGTACAAGAGAGATAGTACTTTTAAATGAAAGTTTTAAAATCTTAAAAAAAAGATATAAAAATAGAACCTCTAAATATGTATTTCCTAGCGATAAAAATAACAACATCCCAGTTAATCCAATGTGTGTATCAAATTATTTTCGAAATTTTTTAAATAAGCATAATATAAAACCAATCAGATTCCATGACTTAAGACATACTCATGCAACTCTTCTATTAAATAAAAATATAAATTACAAAATTTTATCAAAAAGACTAGGACATTCTAATATTTCATTTACATTACAAACATACACACACATTGTTCCTGAACATGAAATACAACTTTTTAAAACCTTATCTAAAATCTTTTAAATAAAGCTGTTTAAAAAAATCAAATAATAGTATATAAAAAATAAGAAAACTTATTTTTTTGATATAAATCTAATCATTCTGCAATATCAAAAATATAAGTTTTCTTTTTTATATTTAAAATAAAATTTCATATTTTTTAACGCTTTAACTATAGATTTTAACATACCTGTATTATTTTTAATAAATATGATATACTCAAAAATAGTTATTAAATTTTTTGAGGTTAGAGTAATATGAAAAAATTATTATCAATTATAGTAACAAAAATAATCATTTTATTTTTGAAATTTAAAAACAAGGGAAGCTCTTTTCCTGGAAAAATTGCTTTAAAAATATATCCAGATATTTTAAAACATGTATCTAAAAATGTGGAAACAATTTTAATAACGGGAACAAATGGGAAAACAACAACTACGGCTCTAACAAATCACATATTCAATAATGCTTTTATAGATTGTTTTTCAAACTCAACAGGAGCAAATATGCTAACTGGAATAGTTACTACATACATAAAAAACTACAATTTATTTAATAGAAAAATTAGTAAAACTGCCATAATAGAAGTTGATGAAGCTAGTTTAAAACACGTTTGTAAATACATACAACCTAAAATAATCGCTGTTACAAATATTTTTAGAGATCAACTAGATAGATATGGAGAAGTTTATACTACTTTAAATCACATAAAAGAAGGAATAAAGCTATGTAGTAACTCAAAGCTTATTTTAAATGGAGACGAGCCACTTCTTTGTTCACTTGAAAAAGTTTATAATAATAAATTTTTCTTTGGTTTTGATAATTTTAAAAGTGATGAAAATACAAAAAATTTAAATGTTGAAGCTAAAAATTGTAAATTTTGTGGTGAAACCTATACTTACAATTTTATAACTTACAACCATCTTGGAGATTTTAAGTGTAATAACTGTGGTTTTAAAAGAGAAAAACTTGACTTTTCCATAGCAGACATTTTAGAAAACAACATAAATGAAAGCATAATTAAAATTAAAAATAACGTTATTACTATTAATCAAGGTGGTATATACAACATATACAATGTGCTTTGTGCTTATGCAATAAGTACAGTTTGCAGTATTCCTGATTATATAGTAATTGATTCTATAAAATCATTTTCAAAGGTTTTCGGAAGGCAAGAAAATTTTAAAATAAAATCAAATTCTATAACAATGTTTTTAGTTAAAAACCCTGCTGGATTTAATGAAACATTAAACACTATAAATTTAGACAAAAATAGTGAAATGTCTATAGGTTTTTTACTTAACGACAATTTTGCAGACGGACAAGATGTTTCTTGGATATATGACGTAAATTTAGAGATGATAAAAAATTTCAATATAAAAGAATTATTTACAGGTGGAATTAGAACTCATGATATGTCTTTAAGGCTTAATCTTACAGAAATTGAAAAACCAATTAATACTTTTGAAAAATATGAAGATATTTTAAAATACTTAGAAAGTAAAGAAAACGAGACGATTTACATTCTGTGTAGCTACACTTGTATGCTAGAGTTCAGAAAATTTTTATATAATAAAAACTATTTAGATGTAGTTTGGTAGACGGGAGAGGATTTATATTGGAAATAACCATTCATCATTTTTATCCTGACTTATTAAATACCTATGGAGATATTGGGAACATTTTTGCTATTAAAAATAGGTGTAAAAAACGTGGTATATCAACTATTTTAAATAACGTTCATCTAAATGATATACCTGAATTAAATAAGGGGGATATTGTTTTTATTGGTGGTGGACAAGATTTTGAACAATCACTTGTAACGAAAGATTTATTAAACAAAAAAGAGATTTTACATAATTTCATTGAAAACGGTGGCGTTACTTTGTGTATATGTGGAGGATATCAACTACTTGGAAAAAGTTATACAACCGTAACTGGAGAAGTTTTAGAAGGACTTAGTATTTTAAATATTGAAACAAAGTCTTCAAATACTCGAAATATTGGAAATATTATTATTAAAAATGAAGAATTAAATGAAACTTATGTTGGTTTTGAAAATCATTCTGGAAAAACATACATAAATGATCACACTCCACTTGGAAAATGTTTAGTTGGACATGGAAACAATGGAGAGGATAACACAGAAGGAATTATATATAAAAATTTAATTGGTACATATATTCACGGTCCACTTTTACCTAAGAATCCTGAAATAACAGATAGATTAATTTTAAATAGTTTAAAAGAAAAATATGAAAATGTAGATTCACTTGAAGAAATAGATTCTACTTATGAAACTAAATGTAGAGATGCTTTATTAAAAAGATTTATGAATTAAAATTTTTAGCTTAAATTTAAAAATAACATAACGATAATATAACTATATTTTTAGTATACTTTGGAGTAATTTTTATGAAAGCACTTAGGAAAAATTTTAAATTATTTATAGTTAGTATTTTTATGTTTTTAATGTTTAGCATTACTACAGCATTTTCTTACACACCATATTATTACAAAATAACTTTAGAGGAAGGTATAACATTTGTACATGATACTCTTACAAATTATGATGGAAAAGGAAACAATCAAGAAATAAATTACATTGAACTTGATTTCAATAATCCAAATATAAGTTTATCTTTAGTACAATCAGATGATTTATCAGCCTCTAAAGAAACTTTATTAAATCAACTTGAAGAAGAACGAGAATTAACAGGAAAAAATATAGTAGGCGGTGTTAACGGAGAGTTTTTTAGACTCGCAGACGGACAACCCCTCTTTACAACAATTTCAGATGGAGAAATTTTTTCAATAATAGACACTAAAGAGGAATCTTTAAAAAGACCTGTATTTTATATAGATAAATATAGGAATTTTGCTTTTGACTATTTAACAATAACTGGAGTTTTAAAATTTTTAAACGGGAGATATGATGACCTTAAAATAGACTCACTAAACAAATTAGATTCATACAATGACACAAATGTTTCTACTTATAAAATAAATCCTGAATCAACTTATTACCCACATCAAGGATTACCTTCAAGATATATGCTTATTGAATTATCAAACAGTGATGGTACAATTCATCCTGGAAGTGAAATTTTAGGACAAGTTATTGAAGTTGGAGAAATGGACGAGCCTAAGAAAATTAAGAAAAATCAAATTCTTATAACCTCTTACGGAGATGAAAATTATTATAATATTGGATACGATTTTTTATATTCTCCTGTTTCTATTCAATTTGATATTTTTTCAGATAATGATAAAAAAATGAGAAATGATATTATTACAGCTTTTACTGGTCATGAATATCTAATCAGAAACGGACAAGAAATGGATTTTAATTATTATAAAAATTTAGCTGATGTTAGTTTAATTAATAATAGAAATGCAAGAACTGCAATTGGAGTTACAGCGGATAGCAAAGTTATACTATTTACTGTTGACAAATCTGATGAAAGTTTAGGAATGAGTTTAAAAGAATTATCTAGTTATTTAAAATCATTAGGAATTATAAATGCCATGAATTTAGATGGAGGAGGTTCTACTTCCATATCATTTGAAAATAATGAGCATAAACTTTTTTTAATGAACGATCAAGATAAATATCAAAGAGCTGTAGTAAATGTTATAGCTGTAACGTCTCAAAATAAATAAGGCATAGAAATTTTTCTATGCCTTATTATTTTTTACCACTCAACTCCCATTTTGTCAGCAAGTTCTTTTAATTCATTTTCATTTACCATTCTATCAGCAATAGCTCTAAGAGCAGTAGACTCTGAACCATAAACAGCTAATACTTTCTTATACTCATCAACCCAGAATTTCTTACCTGCTTCGTCAGAAGTTCTATTAACTATAGCATTATATAGAGCTTCTATTTTCTCTTCTGTAGATTTGTATTTTTCAACAAATTCTTTCTCAGTCAACATATTTAATAAGAAATCTCTCAAAGAAACCTTCTTATTTTTCAAGTTGTCTAAGTGGAAGTGGTAACCTGCTTCGTCAGCTGGTCTTCCAAACACTACTTGATAAACATTAGCTAAATATTTTTCAAGTTCTGTTGTAAAATCAACTTTAATATTTTTAAGAACTAAAGTTTTAGTCTTTCCGTTATTATCTATATAATCAATACTTATTTCTGAATAATCTTTTCCAGGAACTAATCCTTCAAGAACAACCTTACCATTTTCAAATTTAGCAATTACATTACTAAATTGTTCCTTACTTTCAGTAACAATCTTTCCATCAAGATCTCTATAAGTTATTTTAACAGCAACTGGATTCTTTCCTAAATCATAACTAAATCCTGAAGGAAGATTTACAGATACAGAATCCCTATATGATGTTGAATTACTTGTAGTTATATAAATAGTTGTTGAACCTCCTGAAGTTCCAGTTGTACTTCCACTCCCTGTAATTGTACTATTTACTGAAGAAGTTGGTAAAGTTACTTCTGTAGTTTCATTTGAATAAATCTTCTCTGTTGAAGTTCCATTATTATAATCATAAACTGCCCTAAATTTATAAGTTTTTCCTGTTGTAAGTCCATCTACAGTTTTAGTAATTGCCTCTTCTTTAACTTCAGATTTATCAACTTTTGCTGAAGAGTCTTTCCAATCTGACCAAGTAGTAGTATTTCCATTAATAGTTTTTTCTGAATACTGAATAACTCCACCAGATACTTTAGGAATATCATCTGTACTAAAGAAGTTAGCATCTATAACTATACTTGCTGAAGTACTTGAAACTGCCTTAACATCTCTTACTTCTATAGTAAATGGTGTCCTACTAACTACAATACCCGCTGAATAAGTTCCTTGATATTTTCCTGTATTTGTAGTTGTAGAAATCTTATGAGAACCATTTGTTAAACTACTAAAAGTAACTCTTAAACTATTACTTCCGTCAATGCCCAATGTTCCTCCTGTTGTAACTGTTGAATTAAACTTAGCCACTATATCAAATTGACCTTCTATTTTATCAGTATTCGCATTTGAAACTTTTACTTCTCCGTCAAAATTAACTGCATCTACTCTTGTAATATTAATTGTGCTTCCTAAATCATTTAATTTCCAATTTATAGTTGAAGGAACTTGTCCATTAAATTGAACTCTAAATACTAAATTTCCATTATTATCTTTCTCTACGAAGCTTATACCTGTGCTTCCAGAAACACTTAATTTTCTAGCTAATGTATTTTCATCAGTTCCTTTTAATAATTCTTCTCCATTTGTTAAAATTAGATTTCCTTCTGACGCACTTACTCTCTCAAACTTAGCATTTACTATACTTCCATCTATAGCATCTTTAGCTATAACTACTGATGCTTTAACTGGTGTTGTTGTATGTCTTGTATTAAATTTAGAAGTATCAGAATCATTAGTTCCAGCTTTTTCAGGTGCTATATGCGGTAAATCTACCAAAGCACCACTTTGATCAGCAAATAATTCATTATCAACCATATCTGCTAATTGTGCTACAGTACTACCTAAAATAGGAGTTTCTTCTGCTGTAAAATTAAGAGATACTGAATTATATCCATGTTCTAACTTACTTGTATCATAATTAAATGTTACCGTACTTACAGGAACCATATTAGCATCTGTAGCACCTGAATTAGTATCAGGCTTACTAGCTGTAGGAGGAATTTCATTCATTTCTAAAATAGGCTTAACTCCTCCCATAACGTATAAACTTTTATATTTTGTGCGATTTATAACTATAATAGCAACACCTACTGAACTAACTTCTTTTGAAGCATCGTATAAAGATTGAACTTCACTTCCTAAACCAACACTTCCTACTCCATAAGCAACATTCATTTGTTTTCCATTATCTGCTGTAGTTAAATATCCTCTAAAAGGTCCCCATGTCATCATATAAGCTGGCAAGAAATTACCTCCAGTTGCTTTATCTAAATACAATAAATCAACATTTTCTCCTCCAACACTAATAGTCAAGTTAGCATTTGTTGTTGAAGTAGATGACACATCAATTTTTGCTCCCCCTTGTCTGTGAGCTCCATTAGAATCCGCTGTTTTAGTTTCAGTTTGAGTATAGTCTAAAACAGAAGTAGTTCCAACTTTAAACTTAAAGTTTGTATCATTTAAATATGTACTACCATTAGCACTAGAAGTTTTAGTTACGTCTACAGTTGAAGTATCATAATCTTTTTCAATTACAGTTTTAATTTCATTTGCTGCAGTTGTAGTATTAGTTGCGTATGCTTTAACTGTTGCTTGTTCTTGCTCTGTTAAAATTATTTGAGTACTTGTAACTTCATTTCCGTTTTCTTTATAAACAAGTTTATAAACTTGTCCAGCTTTCATATCTGGAACAGTAAATTTATTATCATTTGAAGTTTTTATTGTATCTATTAATTTATCACCTAAATACAACTCCAAAGTATTACTTGCATCTATTGTTTTAGCTTGTCCATTAACTTTAACATCTGTAACTTCAATTGTTCCGATTCCAACATTAATACTCGCTGTTAATTCATTTTCTTCATAAGTTTTTCTCAAAGTAAGTGTGTAAACTTTATTTGTTCCGTCTTTATATTCAATAGTTACATCTCCACTATATATTCCTGGAGCATTCATTCCTTTAACTGTAGATTTTCCTGTATTTGCATCCCAAAAAACATTTACATTTCCATTAGTATCTGTAGTTGGTCTTTCAGTAAATTTTGTATACGCAAGACTTCCACTAACATTTTTAACATTATCTTTATTTACATCTTTAAAAGTCAAAATAACTTCACTATCTGTTACGCTTTCAACTGTTGTTTGTAAAGTTTCAATTTTTATACTATTAAGTTTGTTTATATCTTCAGTATTTGTCAATCTTCCTTGTTGTTGTGCGTGAACTACTTGTACCTTTCCGCCAAAATTTCCAACTGAAACAACAAAAGTATTAACACCAAGTGCAGCTGCTAAGGTCAACGCTACTCTTTTTTTATTCATAATAATTATACCTCCAAAAATATATATTTTTATATAAAAATTTATTAAACACTTTAATTAAGTACGAAATTTTTATTCTAATTAAATATTATCTTAACTAAAAAATAAATAAGGCGTAGAACAATTTTCTACGCCTATCCTTTTTTAGGAAGTGATAGTTGAATTAATAAAACAATTTCTTGTTCTCAAGTTACGCGACACAGTTAAATTTCTATACTTAAAAATTTTATCTTTTGTAAATTTAAAAATTCATCATTTGCGAGTTATTCTTTTGTTAATTTCCAATTCATTTTCATTTGTAAAGGGTACATTATTATTTTACCATTGAACTCCCATTTTGTCAGCAAGTTCTTTTAATTCATTTTCATTTACCATTCTATCAGCTATAGCTTTAAGAGCAGTAGTTTCTGAACCATAAACAGCTAATACTTTCTTATACTCATCAACCCAGAATTTCTTACCTGCTTCGTCGGAAGTTCTGTTAACTATAGCATTGTATAAAGCTTCTATTTTCTCTTCTGTAGATTTGTACTTTTCAACAAATTCTTTTTCATTCAACATATTCAATAAGAAATCTCTTAAAGAAACTTTCTTGTTTTTCAAGTTGTCTAAGTGGAAGTGGTAACCTGCTTCATCTGCTGGTCTTCCAAATACTACTTCGTAAACATTAGCTAAATATTTATCAGATTCTACTGTAGTAGAAGTTTGGATATTTCTAAGAATTATGCTTCTAGTTCTTCCGTTGTTATCAGTGTAATCAACAGTTATTTCGTTATAATCCTTTCCTGGAACTAAACCGTTAAGTTCAACGTTATTTCCGTTAAATCTAGCAGTTACATTACTGTATTGTTCTTTAGTTTCAGTAACAATTTTTCCATCTTTATCTTTATATTTGAATGTTACAGCAACTGGATTTTTGCCTGAATCATATCTAAAGCCTGAAGGAAGAGTTACAGAAGCTGAAGTACCAGTTAATGTTGAGTTGCTTGTAGTTACATTAATAGTAGTTGAACCTGTTGAAGTTCCAGTCGTTGTTCCTCCACTTCCTGTAATTGTACTACTGCTTGAAGAAGTTGGTAACGTTACTTCCGCAGTTTCATTTGAGTAAACTTTTTCTGTTGTAGTTCCGTTGTTATAATCATAAACAACCCTAAACTTGTAAGTTTTTCCTCCTGTAAGTCCAGTTACAGTCTTAGTGATTGCATCTTCTTTAACTTCAGATTTCTCAACTTTAGTTGAAGAATCTTTCCAATCTGACCAAGTAGTAGTAGATCCGCTAGTAGTTTTTTCTGAATACTGAACAACACCACCAGTTACTTTAGAAATATCATCAGTTGTAAAGAAGTTAGCATCTACAACTAAACTAGCTGAAGTATTTGAAACTGACTTAGCGTCTTTTGCTAATATAGTAAATGGTTGTTGAGTAACCCAAATACCAGCTGCATAAGTTCCTTGATATTTACTTCCAGCACCAACTGTAGCATTTATAGTTTTATTTCCAGTTCCTAAATCAGCAAAAGTAACTCTTAAATTACTTTGACTTTCAAATCCTACAGTAGCACCTGTTGGAACTGAATTTCCAAATGCAGCTACAAGCGCAAATTGGTTTTGAATATTGTTTGTATTAGAATTTGATGTTGTAACTGTATCTTTAAAGTTAACAGTTTCAACTGCTCCTTTACTTGTTTCTAACTTTCCACCAAATGTAGAAGAAGTTGAAACTAAGTCTTTATTATCGACAGTAAATGTCCAATCTATAGTTGTAGGAAGAGTTCCATTGTACTCAACTGCAAATCTTAAATCAGTTTTGCTTCCATCAGCAACTAAACCAACTTTTGACGCTCCTGATACACTTAACTTAGAAACAACATCGTTTGGATTAAAGTTTGCTGGGAATAATGATTGTCCATTCTTTAATATTAATTCTCCAGTTGAATCACTAGTTTTAACAAATTCTGCACTAATTGTAGACGCATCCAATTTATCTGCAGAAACTATTATTGAAGCAGTCACACTTGATACTCCCACAGCTGGCTTTTCAGTAAGAGTAGGCTTAACAGGATTAGTTCCATGAGTTATAGCACCTGACCAGCCATCAAACGTATTACCACCAAATGTAACTTCTGAACCATTAATAGACTGAATACCAAAAGTAACTGGAACTGATGAATATCCATGCTCAAAACTCTTAGTATAATCTAAGGCTGAAACATCCAAAGTTGCCACACTTGTTGATATAGAATCTACCTTAAGATTACCATTATTACCTGTCGTATCTTGTGAAACTCCTGAAACTTTATCAGACGCATCAAAATATACAACTGGAGCATCGCTTCCTACTTTAATTGTATAAATTCCAACTAAACCTGTAGCATTAGCTGGAGTTGCTCCATATCCAAGCTCAAGATGTGGCACATAGTTAGCTGCTGCAGCATCAAGTCCAGCTGTACCTAAATTAACTTTTAATGTACTATCGGTATTAAAACTAGCACTTAATATAGCTCCTGCTGGATTAGCGCCACTATAAGTTTGCTTAAACTCAACTATTGGTGAAGATATTCCACTAACAACAACATTAGCTGCAGTAGTGTCAAGTGTAACATCCGCATCAGCTACTCCATAGTCAGCAACAACTTGTGATTTTAAATTTGCTTCAAAATTTGCATTATCATTTGAACCAAATCCTGCAAATACAGGTGTAGCATCCTTAACTAACATAAGCTGAGTAGACACTTCATGTAAATCATTTGCATATTTATAAACAACTTCGTAAACTTGTCCTTCTTTAAAATTGATTCCGCTATTAAATACCGCTCCATCTGTTGCAGTATAAGTAGCTTTTGGAGTAGTTGAAGTTACACTTCCTCCTTTTTCTACTAAATACAAAGTTTCGCCATCTTTTAATGCTTGTCCATTAAATTTAACACCAGTAATTTTTATAGCCCCTGCTGTAACATCAACTTTTCCTAATTCTATTGTATCAGTAGCTTTCTTTGTTAAAGATAATGTATATGATTCTTTAGCTCCGCCATTATACTCTATAGTAATAGTTCCTGTATATATACCAGCTTCTTTAATTCCACTGAAAGTCAACTTACCGTTAGCCCATGTAGGAGTTACTGCTGAATTTTGTCCATCAATACTTTCTCTCTCTGTGAATTTTTTGTGTTCAAATGCTGTAGAAGTAACTGATTTAATATCACTTGTTTTAACATTGTTAAATGTTACTTCAACATTACCATTTGCTAAATTTGTAGCTGTAGTATCTAATTGTTTTATACCTATAGCTTTACGTCTTGCTTCCTCTTGATCAGTCATAAGTCTGCTTGATTGAGCATGTGCTACCGTAATTTGCTCCCCAACTTGTCCAACAGTTACCATTAAAGTATTAACACCAAGTGCAGCTGCTAAAGCCAAAGCCACTCTTTTTTTATTCATAATAAATTTGCCTCCAAATTTCCTTTTTTAAAAATAAACTTTTCAATTTTTTAATTTCTATTTAATTTAAGTTCTCGCACTAATTAAGTAAAGTTTAAAATTTCCTTCTCGCAAACATCAAAATAAAAATAATTAGGTTTAGGTTTTTAGTCAAACATTTTTAGTAATTTAAAGAAAACAAATAATTCGAATTACAGTTAACTTCTTTCCTATTGCCATACCCTATTAAAACTTTAAAACGCCCCCTTATAATGTCATTTCTCATCAATCAACTTAAAGCATTTCAATCATTTTTATAAAATAATAACAATTACATTACAATAATAATACATTATTTATTCGAAAGTCAATAATGTTAACTCATATTTAAATATTTTTTAATATTTAGTAAGTATAGATTTTTATTTAATTGGAATAATAATAATTTATTTAGATTTATTTTAGCTACCAGACAAAAAAATATTTTTATAAGGTCGATACTTTCCACATTCTATGAAAGGTTTAACACAATTTCTAAAACTCATCCCATAAAATATAACATTACCTTCCCCATCTGTAATCTCGTTCATATTATTCATAAAAAATTCTTTAACTTCACTTTCTGTTATTATTTTAAATTTATTAATCTTATCACTAAAAAACTTCAAAAGTATTCTTAAAATGCTCTCTTTCTCATCACTCTTCCTAAAAATTATTACCCGTCTGCTCTCATTAATAATATCTTTAAATAAATGTGTAAACGCAACTTCTGTATGTTTCTCAAGTAATCTTTTATCACCACTTAGCGATAAATTTTCATTATGAACACGATAATTTAGTTTCTCTTCTTCGAGTATGGAAATTCTTTTTCCCGCTTTATGAAGCATTACACTTAAATAAAAATCTTCTATAATAGAACAATCTTTTTTAAAAGGTAATATCTCTTTTAACACCTCACTTTTACAAAACATTGTACTTCCTGTTATAGGTTGACCTAGTAAAATTCTATTCTTTTGTTCCTCATATGTTCTTATAGGTTTATTTACACACTGCTCTAAATACCTCTTTTGTCCTTCTCTACCTGTCCCAAAACATTTTATATAACAACCAACCATATCAAAATTATTCTCTTTTAAAAACTTAAGTTGCTTTTCATATCTATCAAGTTCATTTACATCATCAGAATCACATCTCGCAATATATTTCCCACTTGAAACAGCTAAAGCATTTTTCATAGTTAAACAAATTCCCATATTTTTTTGAGTGATTACCTTAACTCTTTTATCAAGCTTCTCATAATGCTTCATAATTCTCAAAACATCATCACTTGAACCATCATCAATTAAAATTATTTCAAGGTTAGTATACGTTTGATTAAGTACACTTAAAATTGTTTCATGTAAATATCTATCTCTGTTATAAATAGGAACAATAACGCTTATTAAGTCTTCCATTTTTCATCTCCCAAAAATTTTTAAATCCATAAAATTGTATTTTTATTTAAAAAAATAATTACTCAAAAAAAATAAAACCATTTGGAAAATTCCAAATGGTTTACACAAGCAAAAATAAATTTTCAAGATATTTATACCCAAGACGTTTAGAAGAATAATAAACACTTTCTAAAAATAAACTTCCTGAAAATACAACTGAATCTCTATAACTATATTTAAAAAGTTCTTCATTCATAAAATCCATAAATTGATTTTCATCTACAAATTTACAATTTAGATTATTAAAAGACTCATTAATAACACTTTTTATTAATTCTAACCTATCACTTATCTCTATAAAAATTATATTTTCATAATGAAACAAAACATCATAAAATAAATAATTAAACATAAGTTCAAAATGCCTTCTAAGCATATTTTTTCTACTCTTAGGGTTTAAAGAAGTATTGGTGCTATGAACTCTATAATTATATAAAACTTCTTCTATTATCCCTATTTTATACCCCTTTGTATGAAATAATAAATATATTAACCTATCTTCAACAATTCCATAGTCTTTATGAAATGGCATTAATTTTTTAAACACTTCACTTTTTCCAAAAATAGCTCCCCCATTTATAGCTTTTCCCAGATATATCCTCATAAATTGATCATCAAAATTTCTTATGGGAATATTTAACCCTTCCATACATCTTTGATAGCCTTTATCACCATTTCCAAAACCTTTTAAATAACATCCAATCATATCACAATTATTTTCTTTTAAGTACTTAAGTTGTTTTTCATATCTATCAAGTTCATTTATATCATCACCATCACATCTTGCAATGTATTCGCCATTTGAAATAGCTAGTGCATTTTTCATAGCCATACATATTCCCATATTTTTCTGGGTTATAACTTTCACTCTTTTATCAAGCCTTTCATAATACCTAGCAATTCTCAAACTATTATCCGTAGAACCATCATCAACTAAAATTATTTCAAGATTTTTATATGTTTGATTAATTACACTTGAAATACCTTCGTGTAAATATTTTTCAAGATTATAGATAGGTATAATAACAGTTATTAAATCTTCCATTTAATCACCTACTTTCAAGAAATTATATTTAATAAAAAATACAAATATATCAAAAAAACCACTTGGAAAACTCCAAATGGTTTTAATAATAACAATCCACTAACAAAAACAAATTTTCATACATTTTATAATTTCTATATTTTAAAATATCCAAAACACAATTAAAAAACATACTTCCAGCAAAAAATATTGTGTCTTCTGATTTATAATTAAAAATTTCATTTTGAATAAAATCTTCAAAATTATGTTCATTTACAAACTTAACATTTAAATAATTAAAATAATTTTTAAAAGTATCTTTTATGAGTTTTTCCTCATCTTCTCTCTTAATAACAACTATATTTTTATACTTTTCTAATTTCTCATTAAACAAAAATCTAAATAACGCTTCAAAATATTTATCCACACATTTTTTCCTATTTCCTGTAGATAAAGAGGTATTAGTATGATGAATCCTATAATTGTACAATACTTCTTCTAAAATTCCAATTTTACATCCATTTTTATGAAGAATTATATATAAATACCCATCTTCAACAAGTCCATAATCTTTGTGAAAAGGATTGAATTTTTTAAGTACAGAAGCTTTCGCAAAAATACACCCTCCATTTATACAACCACCTGTTAATATTCTAACATACTGATCATAATCATTTTTTATAGGTCTATTTATAAAAAATTTAACTCCTCTTTTAGCAACATCATTTCCATCTCCAAAACTTTGAACATATACTCCTACAATATCGTAATTATTTTCTTTTAAATACTTAAGTTGTTTCTCATATCTATCAAGCTCATTTATATCATCTCCATCACATCTTGCTATATATTCACCATTTGAAATAGCTAAAGCATTTTTCATATCTACGCATATTCCCATATTTTTCTGAATTATAACCTTCACCCTTTTGTCAAGCCTTTCATAATACCTAGCAATTCTCAAACTGTTATCAGTAGAACCATCATCAACTAAAATTATTTCAAGGTTTTTATGGGTTTGGTTAAGTATACTTTCCATTGTTTCATGCAAATATTTTTCCCTATTATAAACAGGAACAATAACTGTTATTAAATCTTCCATCTACCCTCCAAATAAAAATTTAATTTCAATGAATTTTATTTCAAAAAACATTAGAATATTTCATAAAACAAAAAGTCATTTGGAAAAATCCAAATGACTCACTACTTCCAGTAACAATCAATAACAAAAAATAAATTTTCATACATCTTAAAATTTCTACTCCTTAAAATAGGAATAATTCTATTAAAAAACATTCCTCCCACAAAAATAAACTATCTTCTGGATTATAATTTAAAATTTCATTTTCTAAAAAATCATCAAGACTATGTTCATTTACAAACTTAGGATTTAAATTACTAAGATATTTTTCAAAACTATTTCTTATTAATTTTTCTTCCTCTTGTCTTTTTATAATAACTATATTTTTATACATATTAACTTTATCTTCATACCAAAGTGAAAATAATGTATCAAAATATTGTGGAGTAGATACCTCTCTATAACTTCCATTTAACGAAGTATTTTTCTTATGAACTCTATAGTTATACAAAACCTCATCTAAAATTCCAATTTTACACCCATTTTTATGAAGAATAATATATAAATACGCATCTTCCATAGCTACATACTTTCTATGAAACGGATTAAATTTTTTAAGCACACTTAATTTTGAAAATATAGAACCACCATATATACAAATTCCATCACAATACCTTCTATACTGATCAAAATAATCTTTTATAGGTCTATTTACAGAAATTTCTATATTTCTTTTTATAGTACTATTACCATTTCCAAAACTCTTATAATAACAACCAACCATATCATAATCGTTTTCTTTTAAATACAAAAGCTGTTTTTCATATCTATTAAGTTCATTTATATCATCTTGATCACATCTTGCAATATATTCCCCATTTGAATACATTACTGCCCTTTTCATAGTCATAGATATACCAGCATTTCTTTGAGTAAATACCTTAACTCTTTTATCAACTTTTTCATAATACTTAGCAATTCTCAAACTATTATCTGTAGAACCATCATCTATTAAAAATATTTCAAGCTTTCTATGTGTTTGATTAAGTATACTTTCAATTGTTTCTCTTAAATATTTTTCACCATTATAAATAGGAACAACAACCGTTATTAAATCCCTCATAATAATTCTCCTTACAAAAAAAATAGCTAGAATTTTTAAAAATCCTAGCTAAAATCTATATAAAATCAAATATTTAATATATTTGATGTTAACAATTTACTGTAAATCTTTCTGCAAAAATAAAATATTTATTACTTTGTTATAACCAAAGTTCCCCCTTGATCACTTATAGGAAACTTACAAACTTTATATCCAAGCATTTTTTCAAAATCTCTAACCGCAGCAGAAACACCCGGACATAATTTATGATTATAATCATGAATAAATATATATCCGCCCGGCGACAATCTTTCATAAAAATATTTAAGTCCCTCAAGAGTTGGTTTATACAAATCAACATCTAAACTTACAAAACAAAATTTTTCCTCGAGAAAACCTAAACTTTCTGGAAAATATCCCTTCTTTACAATAACATTATTTTTATTTTTCATTTTGTTCATAACTAATTCTACATTAGTATTTTTTAGTCCTTCTATTATTTCATTTAGAGTACCATCATTCATAAATCTATTCTTTCGCTCTTCTTCTACATCTCTATTATCAAAACTTTCAAAAGTATCAAATAAATAGAGTTTTCTATCATGAAAAACTTCATTTAAAAGTTTAGCAAAATCTCCTCTAAATACTCCAAGTTCTGCAACTTCTCCAGCTATTTTGTTTTGTATAATTTCTCTTGCACAAAGTTCAAAAGTAAATAACCTTGTATAATCTTTTCCCCAAATATCACTCATATCAACAACATCTGAAGTATCACTAATAAATTCATAATCACTCTTAATTTTAGAAGTTAAAATCATTCCATTAGAATATTCATTATTTTTATATATAGCCTTATTTAAATCCGTTACAACTTGTCCAAGTTTATTCACATATTGAAATAATTCTCCACTTTCTAAATAATTTTGAGCAGCTCCGAGATAATCCCCTTTTTGCTCTAATATTTTTCCCATTAAGCTATAAAGACTTTTTGAAGTGGCATTCATAATGGAGTGCTTATTTGGATTTTTATTTAATTCGTCCTCTACTTCTCTCAAAAATTCATCTATTTTTAAATCATTGTTCTTTATAATATTTTTCGCTTTTAGATATATCAGTTCTAACAAATTACTTTCTATATTTTTTAATTCTTCAAAACTTTCTTCAAATTTTTTATAATCACAAATTTCAATATACTTTTCACAAAGGGTCATAAGTGCATTCATTCCGATAAATTTATATAATTCTTCATTCAAATAAGCATACTTACTATAGTTATCTTTAACATAAGAGGCGTAGTTTATAATGGTTTGCGGAAGTTCTTCATTCTCTATCTTTATATTTAAAAGATAATATTTCCATATAGGATTAGGGTCTAGTAAACTCATTCTATTTAATATAAATTCATTTGTATCTGTTTTCTTTATAAAATTATAGTAATCACTTATTTTAAGAAGAGTTATTTTAGTATTGACATAATTTTTAAATTTCCTATTATTAATTCTATCTTCAAAAAATTCGGTATTATTTTGTACGTCTATAATTTTGAAATTTATATTCGTAGATGCTATTTCATCTAATACAAAGTATAGTTCATCTATTTCGTCATAGTCTTCTAAAAATACTTCATCAGAATTTATATTTATCTGTACATTGTCAGAACAATTATAATTATGAATGCTCTCATAAGATTTAGAACAAATTTTATTTAAAATTCCATGAGAAGTTCCATTTACATTTATTTTAACTTCACGTTTTCTATACCTTAAAAGATATTCTACAAAATATTCTAAATCATCAAAAACATTATGTTCCAATATTTCTGTATAATCATTACCATAAAAATATTTTTCTAAAGATTCAGAAACACTATCTATAAGTTTTAAAACTTTAAGCCTTCTCTGAACTTTTAAAATTAATTCCTTATTTACCTTGGGTTGAGATAAAAGTCTTTCTACAATCTCACTAAAAAAATTAAAATTTCCTATTAAAAACTTCGAATAGGTATCCAAATAATCCCCCACAATATCCTCCGTATTTTATTATTACACAACATTTATATTTATTCTCAAACAAAAAATAACCAAAAACAACAAAGTACATGAAATAAATTTCATGTACTTATACTCTTATTTTGTTATAATTAAACTTCCAGCAAGATCACAAATTGGAACTTTGTTAATTCTTTTTCCAATTATATTTTCAAATTTTCTAACAGCCTCTCTTATTCCTCCAAAAGCCTTATGATTATAATCATGTATAAAAATATATCCACCTGGTGTTAATCTTTCATAAAAATTTAATTTGAATTTATACTAACTAAAAAACTTTCTCCCTCTGCACAATTTTTAATCTTATCATAAGATTTTTTTGAAATTTTTGAAAACATTTCATCAAAACCTGAAAAAGTTTTTATATCAATCTCTTTCTTTTCATAAAATAAAATTTTTTTAGCTAAAAATTCAACCTCTTTCAATGAAAGTTTATCTAATACATATTTGTAATTACTTCCATAAAAATAAACTTCTAAAGGTTTAGAAACACTTTCTATACATTTTAAAACTTCCAATCTCCTATTTAATTTACATAATAAATCTTCATTTAATAATTTAACTTTAATTTCACTTAAAAAATTAAAATTAGCCATTAAAAATCTTGAATCAATTTTCTTTAACAAATTCACAAAATTTTCTCCTACTAATTATTGCACACATAAATACTAATTCATTTCTAATTAAAAAACAATAAAAAGCATGTACAAATTAAGTACATGCTTTTTAAAAATTATTCTACTTTTAATCCAATGCTATACAAGAAGTTTTTTGTCTCAGATTCTCCGAGCATTCTAGCAGATATATTTTGCATTGCTGCTGTTCTATCTCCAAGTTCTACTATAGTTTGCTCAAGAGTTTTAACCCACCATGCAAGTCCTTCAGCATCAGAAGTTCTTCCTGTAACAGATCTATACATACGCTCTACATATTTAGCATTATCTAAGTTTTTCTCTTTATATTCCTTTTCATTTACTATATTTGCAGTAAAGTAATTAACTGTAAGTTCATGTGATGAAAGTTTAGACGTCCAATATGCCATACCATCAGGATCTCCATCTCTTAAGAAGAATATATGATAGAACCCTTCAATCCAATCTTTTGCATTTGTAACTCTCTTAGTTGTAAACGGCTCTAATTCCATACCTAACTCTTCACCATCTACAAGAGTAACAACTAATTCAAATCCTTTTTGCTCACTATTTGGAGTTAATCCATATAATTTTACAAGATCATTCTTAGAGTCATAAACAGAACTTGCTATTGAATCTCCTTCAATTCTAACATCTTTTACTACTCCATCTGGATCATTAAATTCTATTTTAAATTCTGCTTTTGTTGGTGTAATATTTTTAAGTTCAAAAGACTTCAATAATTCACCTGATTGAGTATCTGGCGATGACCCCATAGTTCTAATTACAATTGGATTTACTGAAATTGGATCATAATTGGTAAATCTTCTATTGATATCTCCATCTCCTGAGTTAAAAGTTACTATCAATTCTGTAAACTTATAATCTGTACCAGGTTTTAATTCTTCTATAGCAAAATCTTTATAATTTGTAGAATTTTTTTCTGGATCCTTAACTAAATCATCTACCTTAGCATAAGATTGCATCTTGCCAATTTTAGTATCTTCTTTTAATATTTTAGCTGAATAAAGATTTCCTTCAGAATCCTTTACTTGTATTCTCTTTATAGTATTTTCTGGATCATATATAACATCATAAAATGCAATAGCATCTTCAAGTGGTCGTACATTTGCATGTTCATATCCATGAGCCTCATCATCATCAGAAAAAGGCCCTAAATATTCGATAGTATTATTTCCATCAGTAGTAAGCTCTCCCTTACTATTCACACTTATATCAACAAAATAAGAAACTGTAGACTTTATTGTAAGTGGATCTAATGAATTGGAATTATCAATATTTATACTTTCCGTAAGCATAGGATCTATAAATGGAATTATACCAGATTTTTCTGTAACCTTTGATTGTTGAGAAATTTTCTTAACAACACTTTGCTCTACCAATGAAGGGAAAGAAAGGGTACCTTCAAGTTGAACTTTTGTTATTTCACTTCCTGATGGTAAACCATAAATTTTAAGATAAACATTTCCTGCTTCGTCAACTATCTTAGGTGCATTATAACTATTTGTATACTGATTCATTTTAGCTGTAGTAGTATCCATCAACCAATCCTGAATAGGAATCTTCTTAACTTCAGATTTAGAACCTGTTGTATAACTTACCGCTAAATAAACATCTTTGTTTATTAATTCTTTTGAATCATTAACCATTCCAAGTGAATTCTGAATAACTGTTGCAAGTGTTTCTTGATCTATTAAAGAAATCTGACTACCTTTCCCCTGTGAAAGAAGCGTTTTATTTTTCTTAACTTCTTCTACCGCTTTATCTAAAGTAGATTTAAGAGCTGCAGCAACATTACCACCAAACTTAACTTTGACATAAATGTATCCACTTGTAGATATATCCCTTAAATAAGTCTTTTTATAATCCTCTATATCTTCTCTTATAACAACTGTATTATTTCTTAAAATTCCTCCTTCAACTCCTACTACATCAATAAAGTTCTCTTCTTCCTTCGTAACAGAGCTAGGAACTGTAAAATCTTCTGTTCCTTTTAGTGGTAAAACCTCACCATCATCATACTTACCATTACCATTAAAATCAACAGCACCTGGATTAGCACCAGCAGGAATTTCTGTAGATGAAAGATTTACACTAAACTGTTTATCTCCTTCTATATATCTATCTTCACTAGCAGGAACTGCAAAAGCTTCATTAGTACCAGGTCCTACACAAAAAGTTGAAAATAATAATATAGACATCAACATTCCAACTAATTTTTTAGTAAATTTCTTACTTAACATCTCTTCCTCCTTGAAAGTATTTAAATTTAATTTCAGTACATTAACCCGTTAAACTTATTAACTTCTATTTAATTTCGTTTATGATTTCATAATCGAGATGTTTTAAAAAAAATTTACTAAATTAAATAATTTTATTTTTAAAGTTATTCCACTCTAACGTTTAATTTTGTTTCCATATAATTTAAACTTTCCTCATCACTTAAAAAATCATTAAGCATTTCTAATTTCGCATTATTTCTAGTATTTTTATCTAATAAAACATGATTAAATTCATCTAGCATAAGTGTAGATAATCTACCGTTGATACGTTGTTTATTTACAAGAAAATATATACTATCTACTATTTGCTTAGGTGTGTTGTTAACATTATCAAATTCTTCGCTCAAAATAATTCCACTTAAAAACTCATTAATAGAAATCTCATGATTTGACAATTTATTTAAACTTTCCACATACTCACTTTCATACGGATATCTATTCAAAGAATTTAAATAAATTTTTGATAAATAGTCCTGTAATTCATTCTCTGATTGCATTAAAAAATTTCTTATATTCAAAATAATATCAATACTATCACTATTTCTAGTAGTAAACTCAACATACGAATACTCTTTTAAAGGAACCAAATTACTAACTACAATATTATTATTTTTTACATCATACCTAGCACTTAACCCTGTTATAGCCAATTCATTATACTTAGCAGTAACATTTATTTTAGAATTTTCTTCTAAATTTAAATATTTAGGTACACTAACTGAGCTTATTGTTCCATTTTTTGAAAATTCATTTAATTCCAAAATAATTTTACCTTCATTTTTATAAAGTTCATCAACAAGTTTTATAGAAAATATTTTACTCATGTACGTTTTATCTTTTGAATACAACACAAATCTAAATAACAATTCCTCATTTTTAGGAATCAAATCTAAACTTTGATATAAATTTTCATCAAAATTATCATCTATAGGTATTCTTAATTTTTCTAAAAATTTATCTTCCTCTTCTATATTCCTAACATATATTGAGAAATCAAAATTTTGTAATTTTTTACTTCCTATTTGATTTAAATTATCTGTTATATACTCAACTAACTCACTCTTAGTTAATTCTATTTCACTGAGTTCAGATAAAAATAGCTCATCTCCTTTTATCCCTATAAATTTTATACCTAAAATCTTATAATTCAATATCTCCAAAAAGAAATTAAAATTTAACATAACTAAAATTATAACAACGAATGAAGCAATTCCAATAATATTTCGTTTTTTATAGTTCACTTAATTATAACCTCATTTCATTTATAAACTCCGAAATCCCATCATCAACACTCAATAAATGCGGTATATTATTCCTAGTTAAACAATCCTTAGATAACATTGAATTTAATCCTCTTTTAGCAATTGTTTTATAATCTTTGGATAATATTTTATTTACTCTAGCTTTAATTCCTAATTTTTGAAATACTTTAACTGCAAAATCATAAAAACTAAAATATCCTTCATTTGTTAAATGATAAATTCCTGGTCTATTTGAATTTACTATATTAATAATTCCATATGCTAAATGTTTAGCATAACTTTGAGAACCAATTTGATCACATACAACATTTATTTCACTATTTTCTTTAGATAAATTAATTATACTTTTAACAAAATTTCTACCATTAATTCCATAAACAAAAGATACTCTAATTACATAAGTATTAAAATAATTTTCTATAGCATATACCTCACCTTTGGCTTTTGTATACCCATAATAATTAATAGGGTTTAAAGAATCTTCTACTTCATACGGTGAATCCTTCTTTCCATCAAATACATAATCAGTACTTATATAAACAAATTTACAAGATAACATTTTTGATATTTGTAACAAAGTTTTAGTTGATTCAATATTTACAGCCCTACATAACTCTTTTTCACTTTCTGCTTTGTCAACATTTGTATAAGCTGCACAATGAATTATACAATCCACATTTTTATTTTCAAAAAATCTAAATACATCATTCTTATTAATTAAATCAAAATCATTTCTAGTTATTGGATAATGTTTTATATTTAAATTCTTTAGTGCTCCACATATTTCAAATCCTAATTGTCCACTAGATCCAGTAACAAAAATCATAATACTTTAAACCTCTATATATTTATCTTTCAAAACTGCTTCTACCCAATTTAAATTATCCAAATACCAATTTACTGTATTTTCCAATCCTTTTGAAAACTCCACACTACACTCAAAAGATAACTCATTTCTTATTTTTTCGTTATTAACTGAATATTTAATATCATGTCCTAGTCTATCTTCAACAAATGTTATTAAAGAATAATCTTTATCTAAAATATCTAATATTTTTTTTGCCAAATCCAAATTTTTAATTTCATTTCTAGAACTTACATTATATATTTCACCAATTCTACCTTCTCTTATAATTTTATCTATAGAAATTGAATGATCATACACATGTATCCAATCACGAATATTTTCTCCTTTTCCATACACAGGAATTTTTTCATTCTTTATAGCTTTAGTTATAATAACAGGTATAAATTTTTCTGGATATTGATAAGGCCCATAATTATTTGAACACCTAGATATGGTGACAGGTAAATTAAATGTTCTAAAATAACTCATAACAAGCATATCAGCTGATGCCTTAGAAACAGAATAAGGAGAGGACGGCTTTAAAATATCTTCTTCAGAAAATGATTTAGCATCATTTATCTCTAAATCTCCATATACCTCATCAGTAGAAATTTGATGATATCTTTTTAAATTATACTTCAAAGACATGTCCATCAAATTTTTCGTTCCTATTACGTTGGTTTCTAAAAATATTTTTCCATTTTTTATAGATCTATCAACATGAGATTCAGCAGCAAAATTTATTACAACATCAAAATCTTCTTTTGAAAAAACCTTATCTAAAAAAATATTATCTAAAATATTTCCCCTATAAAATTTAAAATTAGTATTTTCTCTAACAATTTCTAAATTTTCAAGATTACCAGCATAAGTAAGAGCATCTATACAAACAATTTGGATATCTCTATATTTGTTAATCATGTAATGAATAAAATTACTCCCAATAAATCCAGCTCCACCAGCTACACAAATTTTCATGAAATCCTCCTAGTTTAAAAATTTAATTTCTAAAAAATTTACTAATTTTTATGAAGCAAATTTACACAACTAAAAAATTTTTAATTCATCTTAAGTCTACTATAAAACTTAAAATACTTCCACTTTATAAATAGCAATATTAAACCAAAATAAAATTTCTTTGTAGTTAAACTTAAATAATACTATAATATTAAATAATAACCTTCGTATAAGCTTAATAATATGGTTTAAGCGTATCTACAATATCACCGTAAATGATATTTGCTATGAAGATTTCAAAATCCACGAGGGTTATAATTATTTTTATAAAGGTGGATTTATAAATGAATAAAGAAACGTATATAAAAAACATAAAAGCTTCATCAAAGCAAATTCCTTGTGATTTAGTAATAAAAAACATAACTGTTATTGATGTTTTTCAAAATTCAACTTTTGTTTCAGATGTAGCAATACACGGAAAATATATTGTTGGCCTTGGAAAATACTCCGGATTAAATGAAATAGATGGTACAGGAAAATATATTTGTCCAGGACTTATTGATGGACACGCTCACATTGAATCATCTCTTTTAACTCCAAGAGAATATTACAAAACCGCGCTACTTCACGGAATTACTTCTATAATTGTAGATCCTCACGAAATAGCAAATGTTTTAGGAGTTGAAGGTATAAACTTAATGATTAATTTAAGTAAAAACATACCTCTTGATTTTTACTTCATGTTACCTTCATGTGTACCAGCAACACCATTTGAAAATTCTGGTGCAATATTAAATAGCTCAGATTTAAAACCATTATACAACAATGAAAAAGTATTAGGACTCGCAGAAATCATGGATATTCAATCTGTTATCAATTGCGAAAGCGATATGATAAACAAATTATATGATGCCTATAAAAATAATGTAATAATAGATGGACATGGAGCAGGATTTGATATAGATAAACTTAATACTTATGCAACTTCCTATATTAAAACTGATCATGAATGCCATACTTACGATGAATTAATTGAACGAGTTAGACGTGGTATGTATGTACATATAAGAGAAGGTACTGTTGCTAAAAATTTAAAAGAATTAATAAAAGGTGTCTCTATACACAATAGTAGAAAACTTTGTTTATGCACTGATGACAAACACATAGATGATTTATTAAAACAAGGCTCAATTGATAATTCAATAAGATTATGTATAAAAAATGGATTAAATCCCGAAATTTCTATTCAAATGGCTACTTTAAATCCTGCTGAATGTTATGGTTTAAGAACAAAAGGTGCGATAGCTCCAGGCTATATTGCTGACTTTTTAATTTTAGATTCATTACACGATTTTAAAATATCATCTGTATATAAAAATGGAATTTTAGTAGTTAAAAATAATTCTTTAATTAATAAAACTGATGACTATTTTGAAATAAATATCAAAACAACTATTAACATACCAAATCTTACAAAAAAACATTTCAATATTTCTTTACAAAATAAATCAGTTATAAATGTAATTGAAATAATACCTAATAGTTTAAAAACTAATCACATAAAAATCGATGTATCCACTTTAAGTAATCAAAGTGAATTTACTCCTTGTACTGAAAAAGATTTATTAAAAATTGGGGTTATAGAACGACATAATAATACTAAAAATATTGGTCTTGGAGTAGTAAAAGGTTTAAAACTAAATTCTGGTGCTATAGCTACAACAATAGCTCATGACTCTCATAATTTAATTGTTTGTGGAACAAATGATGATGATATGATTTTAGCATGCAATAAAATTAAAGAAATTGGCGGAGGAATTGTAATTGTAAATGAAGGCAATTTAATTTCTCATTTAAAATTAGAAATTGGTGGACTTATTACAAACAGATCTACAGAAGAAGTTATTAATGATTTATCAAAACTACATCTTGAAATAAAAAAACTATGTCCAAGCATAAATTTCAATCCATTTTTAACTTTATCATTTTTATCTTTGCCTGTAATTCCCGAAATTAAAATTACAGATAAAGGTGTTTTTGATGTTAATAATTTTAAATTTATAAATGTAGCTGAATAATATAGTATTTTTTTAAAATAAACTAGGAATAAAAAATAAAATAAGAGTTGGTATTCCAACTCTTTTAATTTTTAAAAATCTAACTCCTCAATACTTTTACCAAGCAAATCTTTTTCAGATAAAATAACATTTTCTTTAGTCAAATTAATTCCCCAATCAATATTAATTGTTTTATCATTATATATGAGCGTACGTTCATTTTCTTTATTGTAAAAGTTATCAACTTTATAAGACACTTCAACATCATCTTCAAGTGTTATAAATCCATGTGCAAATCCTCTAGGTACAAAAATCATTTTTTTATTATTTTCACTAAGCTCAACTTTTTCCCACGATAAAAATGTTTTAGAATCTTTTCTTAAATCAACTACAAAATCTAAAATACTTCCCTTTGTGCATCTTACAAGTTTTGCTTGTGCATATTTTCCTATTTGAAAATGAAGTCCACGTATAGTATATTTTTTCAAAGATTTAGAATTATTATCTTGTACAAATTCACATGTTATTCCATTATTAAAAAATAAATTTTTGTTATAACTTTCAAAAAATAAACCTCGTTCATCTTCAAATATTTTAGGTTCATAAACTTTAACTCCATTTATCCACAAATCTTTAAACATATTTTCCTCCAAAAGCTTTTCCTTCATCTATTATTTTATTTAAATATTTACCATAAGAATTATTTTTATATTTAAAAGCTTGTCTATATAATTCTTCTTCTGAAATCCATTTATTTCTATAAGCAATTTCTTCAGGTACACTTATTTTAATGCCTTGACGTTTTTCTAAAATTTTTATAAATTCACACGCTTCATACAAGGAATCAAAAGTTCCTGTATCAATCCAAGAAAAACCTTTTCCTAAAATTTCATAATTTAATTTTTCATTTTTAAGATAAATATTATTTAAATCTGTTATCTCTAATTCTCCTCTAGAACTCTTTCTCAAACTTTTAGAGTAATATGATACATTTTCATCATACAAATAAAGTCCTGTTACAATATAATTAGATTTTGGATTTTCAGGCTTTTCTTCAATAGAAATGATTTTTCTGTCATCAGAAAATTCAACAACTCCAAAATTTTCTGGATTATTTGATGGATATAAAAATATAGTGGCACCATCATGTTTTTCAATAGAATTTTTTAAAATATATGAAAATTCATTTCCATAAAAAATATTATCTCCAAGTATTAAAGCAACTTTATTATTTTTAATAAAATTTTCTCCAATAATAAATGCTTCTGGTAATCCATTGGGATTTTGTTGAATTTCATAATTTATGTTTATACCAAATTGTGAACCATCTCCTAAAAGATTTTTAAAATTTTCAATTTGGTTTGGTGATACAATTATTAAAATATCTCTTATTCCTGCAATCATAAAAGTTGATATAGAATAATAAATCATTGGTTTGTCATAAACAGGTAGTAATTGTTTTGTTATAGACAAAGTTATAGGAAACATTCTACTTGCAACCCCACCTGCCAATATAATTCCTTTCATAAACACCTCATTTGACGCCTTCTTAAATTGATTGTAAACATTATGTGTTAATGCTATAATTTTATAGAATTAACAATAAATATATTAATGATTTTAACAATTTTTTAAAGTTAAAATTTGTAACGTCTATAAAATTTACATCATATCTGAAAGGTGGTTTAAAATGTTGACACTAAATTCAATACTAGAAAATATAGATATTGATTATTTTAAATTTAATTTAAATTTTCACAAATATATACTTAACAAACTAAAAGAAGATAATTTTGAAATGACAAAAGAATTTGAAGATAAATTAAATAGACGTATAAAACTTTTAGGTTTTATAAATGGTACATGCCCTGATATATTGAAATTTTTTATAAATGATGATTATACAAATTATCAAGATGATTTTACTAATGAAGATCTTGTTAATCTCATAAATATGTTTTCAGATGAAGAGCCTATAAAATTAAGTGTAAACCTAATTGTATTTAATGAAGAACGTTGTATTGAGCGATGTTTGAATGCACTTTCAAATTTTGCTGATGAAATACTTATTTTAGATACTGGTTCAACAGATAATACAGTTAAAATAATTGAAGAAAAGTTTCCAGAAGTTAAAATTTTTCATGATAAATGGAGAAAAGATTTTGCATATTCAAGAAATATTTTAATAGATAAATCTTCAAACGATTGGATATTATCAATCGATGCTGATGAAACGCCTACAGGTGAATTTTACCTCATAAAAGACTTAATATCCTTATTTAAAAACTTTAAAGCAAATAAAGAACATCCTCTTGTATTCTCACCTACTATAGACTCTCTTGGACAAAAAATAAATACAACAAAAAGAATTTTCAATAAACAACATGACATGAAATTCGATGGAAAAATACATGAAGAAATTGTTTCAAAAAATGAAAAAGAAATAAACTACATTATGCTTAATTTAACACTAACTCACGATGGATATCATCCTGATGTATTTAAAGGAAAAAATAAAGCTGAAAGAAACACAGAAATACTTGAAAAAATGATAAAACTAGAACCAAATAAAATTAGATGGTATTATTTTTTAGGACGTGAAAAAAATATTTTAGGACATGACGTAGATGAATGTATTAAAATTTTAAAATCTGGATTAAAACTAAAACATACTCAAAATTCAATTGAAAATTTTTACTATAATATTTTAACATTACTTGCAAAAATAGCTGTTTCACACAAAAAATACGATTTATTGAAAGAAGTAATTGAACTTATGGAATATGAAATTCCAAATTCTTTAGATGCTTTTTATTTTAAATTAATACTTGAAAATGATTCTGTAATGAGCGATAAATTTTTACAAATAAATACTATGGTAAAATCTGTTGGAGATATAGCTAATAGAGTTAACACAATCGATGGAACTTATTCTCACGTACTTCACACACTAGGACTTATATATTTAAGTTTTAGGGATTACACAAGAGCTTTTTACTATTTTAATCAAATACAATCACCCAAAAACATTGAAGCTATTAAAAATATCTTACTTCCTTTAAAAGAACAAATTGATAGCTTTCTTCAAAATAAATAACGAAAAAAATGAAGTTCAAAGTTTGAACTTCATTTTTATTTTTTATATTATAATTAGAATTTAATTCCTAACTTTGTTGCAATACCTTTAACTTCATCAGTATCTAACATTCTTTCAACTACAGCTGCTCTAGCTTGACTTTGAGTATTTCCTTCTTTTATTCCTTTCTCTATTTCAGAAACCCAGAAAGCTACACCTTCAGCCTCTCCAGTTCTATCAACTATAGCATACATTCTTTCAACAAATTGCGTATTAGTTAAATTCTTCTCTATTAACTCAGGTGTAAATGAAAGTTGTCTCAAGAATCCTGATAAAGTTTCTTCTCCACCAGCCAATCTTTCTGTCCAGTATAATAATCCTGCTTGATCTGCCTCTCTGTTAAAGAAAGTTCTATAAACTCTAGCAACATATCCTGCAACTCCGCCTTCAACTTGAGTTGTAGTTGTAGTTGTAAATGCTGGTACAGTTATTGTAGTAGACTTATCTCCATACTTAAGAGTTAATTTTAAATCTTTATATTCAGTTCCAGCTCTAAGTCCAGATAATTCAATTATATTTTTCTCAGTATTGTACTTAGCAGTAACTCCAGTAGCTCCAGCTACCTCTACATTTATAGCCTCTTTATCTGGATTAGTTATACCAGCAGTAACATTAGCAGTTGTAGTTGTTACACCAGAAACTTGTACATTTGATGTGTTAACTTGAACTTTAGTAGTTCCAGCTCTACCACTAGCATATCTAGTTACAGTTTGTTGAGTTTTAGTATTATCAGCAGGTATAGAACCAAATGCACCAATATCACCAGTTCTAATAGAAGAAACTCTATTTCCATCTTGTTTTGTTGTAAAATCAAATCTAAAGTCTCTTGATCTATCTGATGAAATACCTGTTATAGTTATTTCAACCATTTCAGAAGCAGACTCTACACTATTTTCAGAAATTGATATAGTATTATTGCCTGAACTTACATATGGATAAGTTATAGTTTTATTAGTACTATCTAATGTACCATTAGAATCAATATCAATTCCTTTAACAATTCTGTATGTTTTTTCAAGCTTAACATTAGAATCATCTATTCTTTCGTAACTTCCACCATTATTTATATAAACATTAACTTTATCTAGTATATCATCAGCATCTTTAACTCTTCCATAGAATTTAACTCCTCCTGGAACAGACTCATGTTTTAGCTGAGAATCAATCCAAAGCTCAGATACATTTCCATTATTAGTAGTAGCAAACATATTGTATCTGTTATTAGATGATGTTATATTATCTCCTGGGAATAGAACATTATCGTATCTATTATCAGATGATCTTCCTAAAGATATTGGTGTTCCATATCTTTCTCTTCCATTCTCGTTATAAACTGTTTCAAGAGATAAGAAACTATAATCTCTATTTTCCTCTAATCCAGTTATTTTAACTGCAAACCAATTTGATTTATCTTTTTTACCGTCTTCTGATTTTACATTTTCAACTGTATAAGTTTCTCCACCTCTTAACCCTCTAACTTCTAATCTATCAAGGTTAGTAGTGTCATCAACTTTTACTAAATACTCTAAACTATTTCTTCCAACATTTACTTGATACAATGAACTTGCACCATTAATAAGAGATCTATAAGCGTAAATTTGAGAAGTTGCATAATCACTTGTAGTTACGCTCAAATATTTATTTCCTGTAACTTCACCTGTAGCAACTTTATTATCAAATCTTACTCTTTGAGTTCTTTCTCCATCACCTGATTTATAAGTTATATCCATATACTCAAACTCATAGTTTGTTCTAGTATTAAGACCTGGTATCTTAATATCTCTATATCTAGTTCCGTAATTTATATTATACGCTGTTCCGTTTTGAGTCTCTCTATACTTACCTTCAGCAAAATCTCCAACTTCACCATTATAAGTATTTCCTCTTCTATCTGTAAACGTAACGCCTGTTACAACCTTATCTGTATCTTTTAGTATATCAACCAAAGTAACAGTAGTACCCGCAACATCAACGAAGAAATGCTCATCTTTCTCAATTACATTACTAGTTCCAGCATCCAAAAATTGCTTCTCTGACTTTCCATTAACGATAACACTTGGATATAAAGAATCTGTTAACACCCATGTAGATGCAGGTATAGAAACTCTTCCAGCAGTATAATTTAAAGTTTTCTGAACTGAATATTCACTTCCAGCTGCATTTGTAACTGCATGCAAATCACTTCTCGAATCAAGTTCAACATTAGTTATAGTAACATCGCTTGGAAGCCCTCTAAGAGTTAAATACACCAATCCATTTTCATCAACAAGTGATCTTAAATCAGAAGCTGAACTTATTGAAGCAGGATCAGTCACAGGCATATCTAAAGTAATATCTGACAATCCAACACTAGTTGTTCTAGTTCTTCCATCACTCAACTCATACGTTACTATAAATCTAACACTTTCATTCAACCAATTTCCTGAAGAATTTTTACCCCAAAGTGCAGCATATAAACGTTCTCCAAGAGCTACTTGTTTCTCTGGTTTTATACTTGTTCCATTATTATGTCTATTAGCATTAACTGTATTTACATTATCTCTATATTCTGAAACCGCATCAGTAACATATGAACGTAAATAACTCTCTAACTTCCCACCAAGTCTAACTCCTACTCTAGCTACTCCACCTTCACTATCAGTCGCTTTATATGTTCTACTTGTATTTGTACCATTAATATTAACATTAACAATAGTATCAGTCGTTAAAACTTCTGTTTCAATCTTATCAACAGTCATTATAGTTTCTTCTGTTTTAGTAACACCAGTTGTTAACTGAACACCTTGTCCACTTATAGTAGTTACCCTAGAATCCAAATTTACTGCCCATCCCTTTTCAAACTCTGGTATGGTAACTGCTAAAGCTGAAGCCCCACCTCCAAATACTCCTGCAGTCATCGCTAACATAGCAACACTTGCAATCAATTTTCTTAATTTTTTAGATTTCATACTTGTCCTCCTAATTTTCAAAACAAAGTTAAAAATTACTTTCTATTTACTATTACTGAAACTTATATTATGATTTCCTCTTGATACAATAATAACATTTGTAATCTTTTTTTAACATATTTATATAGTTTGATTTAATTTGTATTTTTTAAATTTTTTTGACATTTTCTTATTTTTTCTCTATTTTTCTTACAATTCTATTTTTTAAAATTTTAAACTAACACTTATATAACTTGAGTGTAACTTTCCTAAATTTTTTACAACTACCACGCTTTCAAATTAAAAGAGCATCTACATTTTTAGATGCTCCATCTTTTACAAACTAAGGTTTTAAAATTAAAAATTTTCTATTATATAAAATTACAAAACATTAACAAAAGTTATAAATTAACATTTTCGTGTCGAATTATTTACAAAATAAATATTACTTTCAATTCTATGAAATAAATTAATTGCAAACTTAAAAATAATACTAAACCAAACTCTAAAATATTTTTCCTGATACCAAGAAAGTAACATTAATACCAAAATAGATATTAACTTCAACCATTATACATAATTTCTTACAAATATTCAATAATAATCATGATTATTATTTTTTATATTAAAATGGATTGATTTATTTATTATTATTATTTATATTT
>NZ_LXFF01000020.1 GCF_001655775.1 Candidatus Arthromitus sp. SFB-turkey | reverse complement strand
TATCATTCCCTCAGAAAAATTTTATCTACCATATACTTCTATTATATAATCATTTAACAATTAATAATATTTATAATTTATAAAATATATTTTTTTAGGATGAATTATATTTTTAATGAAATTTTTTTACATTGTTATAAGAATTTAGTAAATAAAATTTGAATTTATAAAACATTTAAATTATACTGTTGATATTTAAGAAAACATTTTCAGGAGAAATTGTATGTTAAATGAAATTTTTAATTTGGATAAAATTCTAGAAACTTTTAATTACATATTTTGGTTCTTTACTTTAAATCTTTTATTTTGGATTTTTAATATTCCTATAATTTTGTTTTTTATATTTATTGGTATAAGTAATATTTTAACTTATTTCCCTTTGTTTTTAGTTTGTTTGGTTCCTGTCATGCCAACTTTTACTGTAATTTTATATTGCATGAATAAATTATACAAAAACAAAAACATAGAAGTTATTCCGTGTTTTTTGAGAGGATTTAAATTAAATTTTGGGCAAGCTTTATTTGTTTGGTGTGTAGAACTTGTAACAATATTTTTAATCTTCACTAACATTAACTTTTTCTCTGTAGCTGCAAATAGTTTTATTATACCAGCTTTATTTATTTGTTTGCTAATTTTAATATCAGCAATGACTCCGTATTTATTTTTAATAATCAGTAGATTTTCAATAACAAGTTTACAAGTTTTAAGATTAAGTTTTATTTTAACTTTTACAAGACCACTGCTTACAATAACTAATTTATTATTAGTATTAGTTTTCATGGTTTTATTTGAAATAAGTCCAGCAATTATCATATTGTTTATTTCTACACTTCTTGGATTTTGTTTAATTTTTATAAATAGAACTTTATTAAGTGAACTTGAAAACATATCTAAAAATAATAATTAAATTTATTGGGGGATCCAATCATGACAAAATATTCAAACGAAAAATTAGACTTATTTAAAAATACCATCAAAAATTTAGCTGAAGAAATTTCATCTCATATAAAAGATGAAAAATTAAAAAAATTATTTTACAATTGTTTTATCAATACGATAGAGACAACTGTTATATATAACGAAAATGATACGTTTATCATAACTGGAGATATTCCTGCAATGTGGCTGAGAGATTCAACTTCGCAAATTGAACATTATCTTCCATTTATAAATAAATATCCAGTTCTTAAAGAATTTTTTGTAGGATTGATTAATAGACAAGTCAAATGTATTTTAATTGATTCATACGCAAATGCTTTCAATGAAGAAGCTAATGGACAAAAATGGGATAATGATATTACAAAAGATAGTCCTTGGGTTTGGGAAAGAAAATATGAAATTGATTCTCTTTGTTTTCCTGTAAGATTAATTTATAAATATTGGAAAGAATCTGGCGATGAAAATTTTTTCAGCGATGAAATTAAGCAAGCGTTAGAAACAATTTTAAATCTTTGGAAGATTGAACAAAACCATTTTGAAAATTCTGATTATTCTTTTCAAAGGCTAAATTGTTCAGAGACTGACACTTTATGTAACAATGGTTTGGGAAATCCTGTCGCTTATACCGGTATGACTTGGTCAGGATTTAGACCGAGCGACGACGCTTGTAAATATGGATATTTAATTCCATCAAATATGTTTGCAACGGTTGTTCTTTCTTACATGAGTGAAATCTTTGAAAAAATTTATAATGATTTGGATTTGAAAAAGAAAGCTTTAATCCTTCGAGATGAAATTGAAAATGGAATAAATAAATTTGGAATTGTTGAGCATGAAGAGTTTGGAAAAATTTATGCTTACGAAACAGATGGATTTGGAAATTATAATTTTATGGACGATGCAAATGTGCCGAGTCTTCTCTCTATTCCTTACATTGGATACAGAGAAATTCACGATGAAATTTATCAAAACACTAGAAAATTTATTCTAAGCAAAAATAATCCTTATTATTATGAAGGAAGTTTCGCATCAGGAATTGGAAGTCCTCACACTCCACCAGAATATATTTGGCATATTGCTCTTTCAATGCAAGGTTTAACAACTAACAATAAAGATGAAATAAACTCTCTCGTAAAAACTTTGATTCAGTGCGATGGAAATACTGGATTCATGCACGAAGGTTTTCACAAAGATAATCCAAAAAAATTTACTCGTGATTGGTTCGCGTGGTCAAATTCACTATTTGCAGATTTTATATACAAAAAACTGAAAGAGATAGGACAATAAGCCCTATCTCTTCTATTTTATAAAAATAATGTTGCGCTTTTCCTCTTCAATTCCTTGGTGTAAAAACTGCTCACTTATATTTTCGTCCACTTTTCTAATTACTTTAAGATTATATTTCCCTTTTTTATAATCATTTGTTTTTCCATCATCATAATAATAAATTCCCTCGGCATTTTCTCCATAAACTCTAAAAGTTACAGTGTCTGGTCTTTTCTCAGTGTTTAAATATTTTTCTTCATATGTTGGAATGATACTTCCCTCTTTCACAAAAATTAAAATCTCATCAAGTTCACATTTTAATTTATATCTTTGTCCACCTTCAAAAATTTCATTGGTTTTAAAATTGTACCAATTTCCTTCTGGTAAGTAAACAACTTTACTTCTTTCTCCTTTGTATAAAACTGGTGCGATTAAAAGATTACTTCCAAACATAAATTCTTCTTTCATATTAAATACGTTTTCATCTTTTTCAAATTCCATAACAAGAGGTCTAAAAACTGGAAGTCCTTTTGTGTGAGATTCATAAAAATAAGTATAAATGTACGGCAACAATTTATATCTTAATTCAATTGCATCTTTTGAAATTTTCTCAGCTCTTTTTCCAAAACTCCACGGTTCTTGTCTTCTTGTATACATATTTGAATGATTTCTAAAAATTGGGAGAAAAGTTCCAAGTTGCATCCATCTTATAAATAATTCTTCTGTGCAATCTAATCCAAATCCTCCAACATCATTTCCCACAAAAGAGAATCCACTAATTCCAAGATTTGCATTCATAGAAATGGACATTCTCATTTGACTCCACAAACTCATATTATCTCCTGTCCATATTGATGAATATCTTTGTCCTCCTGCATAAGTCCCCCTCGTCATTGAAAATTCACGAATATTTGGACGCAATTCATTTTGAGCTTCATGAGAACATCTACTCATTTCAAAACCATATCTGTTATGAAACTCTTTATGCTCAATAACTCCAAAGTCACTTTCATGCAAACAATTTTCAAGCATAGTTTTATAGTCATTATTAAAGACGCATGGCTCATTCATATCGTTCCATATTCCGTCAATACTATATTTCGATATAAATGATTTAAGCTCTTCTTTCCACCAAGTTCTGCATTTTTCATTTGAAAAATCTGGAAAAGCACTATCCTTTGGCCAAACCGCTCCGATAAAAATTTTCCCATCATAAGTCTTGGTGAAATGATTTCCTTTTAAACCTCTTTGATAAACTCCATAATTTTCATCAACCTTAACTCCTGGATCTAAAATTGTTACGATTTTAATTCCTTTTTGCTTTAGCTCCTCTATAAGCTTATCCACTCCATCAAACTCTGGAGTTTTAAAAGTCATAACTCTAAATCCATCCATATAATCTATGTCCAAATAAATTACATCTATTGGAATTTCTTTCTTCTGAAAATTTTCTACAATTTCCTTAACCTCATCAACATTCATATAACTAAATCTATTTTGTTGATACCCCAAGCTCCATAAAGGAGGCATATCCATCTTACCTGTTAAATCAGAATAACTAGATACAACTTCCTTAATGCTCTCTCCAAGAATGAAATAATAATTAATTTGTCCACCAATCGCTCCAAAAAATATTCTATCTTCAAAGCTCTTTCCCATATCAAAAAAACTACGAAAACTATTATCAAAGAAAATTCCATAAGTTTTGTATTTATTTAATCCTACATAAAATGGAATAGTTTTATAATAAGTTATGGAGTTATCATCAGTTTCAGGATCATCTGTGTTAAAGTTTTCCGTGTAACAACCTTTCTTATTCAAAGCTCCACCTTTTTCACCAAGTCCATAATAAGCATGGCAATCATTGATTTTTGAAATATAAACAGTTCCATCTTCATCTTTAAACGATGGTTGATAATCTTGACAAATTATATTTCCATCTTTATCTTTAAAAACGATTTCATAAGAACTTTTATTTACGCAAGTTAAAATTTTTTCCCCCTTAATAAAAATTTCAGAAGTTGTCTCCTCTATCTCTAAATTTTTATGTTCATCTTTCATTATTACAGCATTTGTTCCAATCTCTTCTTCATAAATATCTCCGATAAAAACTGAAACAATATTTTCATTAATATATCTAATTGTAATTTTTCTACAATTATATAGCACTTCTACTTTGTTATCTTTTAGTGTGAAACCTTCATAAATTAAATTTTTTGATTTGAAAGGTTTAAATTTTTGATTGAGATTTTCTCTATACTTTAATTGTTCCATTGCTATCTCCTAATTTTTTCCTTTAGTCTATCACAAACTAAAATTAATTATAGGAGTTATTATTACAAAAATTAAATTTTTCATATTAAAATATAATTTTTTCATTAACATTTAACTAGTAAAAAAGAGATGCATTATTGCATCTCTTAAATTAAATTTTATTCCATTGAATTTTATCATTTTTGAAAGCTCTTCAACATTTATAGAGTTATTTTCATCTTTATTGCTATTTAAGTATAATTGGTATGTTACACCTTCTGACTCCCAAAATGCAGAATTACCTGTTATAATTACATTTTTGCCATCTATATGCTCTTCCCTTATTTTTTCAATAGTAGCTATACTTTGAGTTGTCTTACTATCTAAAAAGGAAAAAATACTTATTGTTTCACCTAATTTATTCTCATATGTTAAAAATACATCATTACCATTAGACTCACTGCTTCCATCTTTAAATTCAAATCCTTCTGGTAAATAATCAAAGAATTTTATATTACTATTAGCAACTTTTTTTACATTTTCTAAGTCAAATATTTTTTCTTCATTTAATTTAGTTAATTCGGTAAGAAATAGCAAATTCATGACCATCATTTTCTAAATCCTTTACTCCAAAACTTGTAATAAGATTTCCATTTACATCGTAATACTCTTGATGTTCACCATATAAAACTTCATTTCCATCTTTATCAAATAGCTTTCCTTTAAATCCTTGTTGCATAGCTTTAAGTGACATTCCATCAGATAAAGAATTTTTTAATTCATCATCTATATTATATTGAACTATTTCTGTATTACCAACTGAAAACCTTTGAATAATTTCAGAAATCATTTGACTACCATAAGCAGCTCCAGTTCCTACCAAAACTGTTGCCAAAGCTAAAGCAGCAACTTTAGCAGGTTTAAAAATTTTCTTTTTATTTACACAATTATTTTCTAAATTATTATTTGTTTTCAATGTTCCAGTCTCCATTCTATATTTTAATTTATTAAAAATAGTTTGTTTATATCTATCGCTACCTACATCTGCTTTAGATAATAGATCTTCAATTTCTTTGAATTCATTATTCATACTTAAATCCCCCACTAACTAAAAATTTTTTCAATTTCTTTAAACTACGATAGAGAATAATATTTACGTTTGATTCACTTAACCCCATTAATTTTGCAATTTCAACATTCTTAAGTCCTGCTCCATATTTAAACGAAACTATAGAACGTTCTTTTTTATTTAGTCTCTTTAGAGATTTGATTAAATAAGAATTATTTTCTTCTGTAAGTACAAATTCGTCAGGTGATGGTTTCGAAGAAATCATATTAATTGCATAATCTAATGAAAAATGAAATACCTTCTTCTTTTTTCTATAGTAGTCTGTGTTATGGTATTTCTCGCTATAGTAAAAACCCAACTATCACGAGTTAATTCATTTCCTGAAAAACTATTATATTTTGTTATAATTCTTTCAAAAACTTCACTACATAATTCTTCTGCCATATATTGCTCATCTACTCTGTAAAATATATATTTAAAGACACGTTCATAATAAATTTCATAAATGCTGGCAAACTCATCAACCATAATATTATTTTCACATATCTCATGGTTTACATTTTCCATTACCATCTCCCTCTCGAATTCACTTACACAAACCTTTTATAAAAATAATTTTAATTTGTGCAAATTAATCTTCAACGTAATTACAACAATTAAGACGATAAAAATATAAATTCATTACACATTTTTTAAATTTTCTATAAAAAAAAACAGAGCCATTAAAACTTGGCTCTGTATAAATTTTAAAAACTCATTTTCTAAAAAATCCAAAATTCTCCATTAGGCATTTCACATAAATATCCTTCTTCACATGATAAAAATTCTCCGTCCTTGTTAAATTTTACAACATTTTCGTAATATCTATAATTTTCTGTAACCGAACCATTTTCATCTATTCCTTCTTCACTCCATCTCGTAAAATAAAATACATCCCCATCTCTTACAATAAAACTATCCCTTTCAGTAATATTAATTTCTAATTTTTCAGGATAATATAAAACAAATTTTTCTTCTACACCATTTCTATCTGAATTAAAAAGCATCAAAGGATATTTTCCTAATTTTAAATTATATAGATTTAGATCATCAATATTAAAATTATAAATTTCTTCCAAAATATTTTCATCAGGAACGTATTTAATTATAGTTACTTTATTTTCATTAAAATCAGCTTTCAATATAAACAAACTTCCTTTAATAAAAATAATATCACCATA
Source organism: Candidatus Arthromitus sp. SFB-turkey (assembly GCF_001655775.1). Taxonomy (GTDB): domain Bacteria; phylum Bacillota; class Clostridia; order Clostridiales; family Clostridiaceae; genus Dwaynesavagella; species Dwaynesavagella gallinarum. Next base: position 10,622 of record NZ_LXFF01000020.1, on the reverse strand, counting down.
ATATATTCCGTATTTAATTTCGTACGGCACATAACTTTTACCCTCTGGATAAGAATATATAACTAATTTATTTCCATTAATTGGTTCATTTAATTCTTTTGATTCTTTAACATCGTAAAAATCTTTATGCTTATCTCCAATAACAGAATAAATCCATTTATCTGTTCCTGGTATATTTGAGTAATCAGAACAACAACCATTCTTTAATTTTTTAAATTTCATTTCAAAACCCTTATGTTAATACAAGATTTATTAATTTTTTTCAATTTCCTTGTTTAACATACTCAATCCATTCTAAATATTTTTTATGATTATATAAGTTTATTGCATCCTTTGCATATTTTAAAGCAATTTCTTCTGAAAATGGTGGTGTTAAAATAACAAAAATATAATAAGAAATCAAATAATTTAAATAGGCTAATTTTTTGTTATCTTTTTCAATTAAAAGTTTGTATTCTAAACAAAATAATAAATTCATTTGTTCTATTGAATTTAACACATCATGTGATAATAAATCATTTTCAACAATAATTTCTATATCTACATTTTCAATTTCTTGTCTTATCTTTTCCGAATACGGATTTTCTTTATCTATCAATATACTTTCAGTAAATTTTTTCATTTATGTATTCCTTTAACTCCTTAATTTTTAATTATTATAAATATTTTTATTGACAAAATAAAGTATTTTAAATATAATCCGTAATATGCTACACATTAAAAGGAGATGGAATTTTTGGAGCATAAAATAGGATATTTATTCAAAGTTATTACTGATAAAATAAAAATAAAAGCAGATGCAGATCTAAAAAAACATGGTTTAACTATTACACAAACTCGTGTGCTAACATTTTTAAATAATAACGGTGGAGAAGCGACACAAAAAGAAATTGAAGAATTTCTACAAGTATCACATCCAACAATAGTCGGTGTAGTTTCTCGCATGGAAAATAACGGTTTCTTAATAACATGGCTTGACCCTTCAGATAGACGTAATAAAATTGTTAAACTTACTGATAAATCAATTTCAGTTGTAAAAGAAATTAAAAGTCTTATTCATTTACATGATAAAAAAATGCTTAATACACTAACACAAGAACAAATTGAAACACTTGAAGAAACATTAAAAATTATTTGTAAAAATTTAGATTAAGGCTGGCATAAAATATCCAGCAAAATTTTTTATCAAAATAGTAGCACGCTACATTAAGTAAAGGAGCTGATAAAATATGCTAAAAATATTAATGAAAAGCTTAAAAGAGCATAAAAAAACTTCATTAATCACAATATTTTTGTCTGTTATAGGTGCAATCTTTGAAATAGTAATACCTTTATGCATGGCAGACTTAATAGATTTTGGAATTAACAATAAAAACATAAATGATGTGATTAAATATGGAACAATTCTACTTATAATTGCGTTATTAGATTTAATTATTGGAATGTTATCAGCACATATAGGTGCAAAAGCATCGACTGGTTTTGCTGCAAATTTACGTCAAGATATGTATGATAATGTTCAAACATTTTCTTTCTCCAATATTGATAAATTTTCTACAGCATCTATTATTACACGTTTAACAACTGATGTTACAAATGTACAAAATGCATATCAAATGTTAATTCGAATAGCGATTCGTGTACCAATAATGATAATTTTTTCAATAATTGTATCATTTCGTATCAATAGTAAAATTTCATTAATTTTTTTAATTATTATACCAATTCTTACTATACTTCTCATTATTATTATTTTAAAAGTTCATCCTATTTTTCAAAAAGTTTTTCGTGATTATGATAATCTTAACAATGTTGTACAAGAAAATTTAAAAGGAATTCGTATTGTAAAATCATTTAATCAGGAAAATTATGAAACCAATAAATTTAAAAAAATATCAAAATACATTTACGAAAATTTTGCTAAAGCTGAACGTTTACTTGCGTTTAATTCTCCTCTCCTGCAAGTACTCTAGTTTGAAATTCAAAGGACTTTCTAGTTAAAATAATATGTTCGTAAAACTCGTTATTCAATACTGCACCTCCTTATTTTCACTCTATTTATAATAATTCCATTAGAACTAAAACTTTTAAATTTACTTTCTTTATTAAAATTAACCTCTCTTATTTTGACTTTATTTAAAACTAATGAGTTAAAATAATCCCTTTCATTTCTAGTATTAAACTTTATATTAATCTCTTTGTTTTTAATCCTGTTAACTAAAGCTCCAACAAAAAAAGGTTTCTGAATTTTTTCAGGAACCACCTTAATATGAGTATTTATTTCTCTTATTTTATTAACTATAATACCTTTACAAAAATTAGTTAAAACTTTATCTGAATAAGGTTTAACATTAATATTTGTATAATTAGTATTTTGAAGTATTAATGCTTTATTAGTATTTTTATATATATCCCTATAAATTTCTAAATTAAATCCAATATGAGCTGGTTTATAACTATGAATTATATCCATAAAATTTAAGAGATTTGCATAACTCATAGGAGTATAAAATTTAATTAAAATTCTATATTCACTTATAAATTCTTCTAATTCTGTTTTAGAATCAAAACTTCTAAGCATAGATAGAAAATTAAAATAATTAGCGTGAATTTTAAGAGAAAACTTTTGGACAACTGAGTTAACCCTCTCTTCTATAGATAAATTCTAGTTTCTAAGCCCTGTAAAATCTTCCCACTTGTTAATACTCTTTTCTGTTACTGTTAATATAGAAAGTTCATTTAGTAATTCTCTGGAATACTTATTTAAATAATAACTCTCAATTATTTCACTACTAAATATTTCCTTTAAGTGTGGAGCTTTTAATATAAACTCTGGTAAGTATGTTTTAAATCTCTCTACAATGTTTATTAATTCCTTTTGCTCATTTTCATTTATATTCTGCATATACTATTTCCTCTAAAATTCCCTTCTCATCAAAATTAAGAGTTATATTTTCCTTAAGTCCATTAACTAATAATTGTTTAAAATCTTTAACACCATAACTTCCAATAACAATTCCTATAATCTCATGATATATAATTACATCTCTAGCCTTTAATAAATACTCGCGTATATTTTCTTCAAGTTTTAATTTAACAATATCTAAGTTATATGTATCTTCTATTTTTAATTCTTCTATTCTTATACTAATTGGTATTTCATCAAAGGTTGTTACTGTTACTGTCGAACCTATAGGAGCTTTTCCTTGTCCATATTTTTCACCTAATGGACAAATATAATCTTGTACTTTTCTAACTAATTCATCATCTAATACACTGCCATATTCTCCACCAACAATTACCTTAACCGTTCCATTCCCATAAAAACAAGGGAAAGCCTTAGCTATTTTAACTCCATCAACTTCTAATGCCCATCTTTCATAATCTGTTACAGTTCCTACTCCTTCTGGGTGAGCAACAATAAAATACAAACGCTTCCTTAAATCTTCATCACTTTCAATATTTTCTCCACCTGATATCTCTTTATTTAACTCAATTAACTTAATATTACTATCTTGTTTAATGAGATTAAAGTTAGGGTTAGATGTATTATACAAAGCTCCTATATTTTCACTTATAACACTACATATTTGATTAATTTTAGTATCTTCTAATGTTATATACTTAAGATTTGTATTGTTGTTAATAATAATTGTATCTTTAGGTATTATATATTCTTCATTATCACCTCTAAATATAACTTCTCCTTTAGCCTTTTCCCCTTGTTTTCTATATACTCCATGCTCCTTACATCTTAAATCTAAAAATTCCCCTTTAGCTGTTTCAACAAACGAAGATAAAAATCCATTTTTAAAGAATATTTGGTTGTTAATTATTTCTACAGCGATTGCAGATACAATATCATTTAATATACTTCCTTCACTTTTATCTAAATCACTTTTTATATTTTTAAATATTCTATCTTTAATCTCTTGTTCTGTCTGAATATCAAACATTAAAACTCACCTCAAAATTTAGAGTTTTATTTATCTTTGTTTCAATCTTTAAACTTAAAAATAGTTTATTATAATCTAACTTATATTCTATAATTGAAACACTTTCTATGTAATTGTTTATAAGAAGTGCTTCTACTACTTCTTTCTTAAAATCTCTCTTAACTTCTTCAGTAAACACCTTTCCTATGAAGTTTTTAATAGATGTTCCATAAGCATTAGAATAAACTAAATATTTAAATCTAGTGGTTTTAATAGTTTTATAAACCCAAACCTTTAAAGCTTCTATTCCTTCTACAATTAAAAATTCATTATTTTTAATTATTGGTTCATCTTTTTCAAAATCTAAAGCTATTTCCTTTAAACTATTTAACTCTAGTTTCTTTGTTTCTCTCCCTTTAATATTTGGAAAAATCATAATACTACCCTATCAAGAACAATAAACTTTTGACCATCTTCTATACTATATAAAACTACTTTATCTCCTACTTTAAGCTTATCTTCTTCATATTTATCTTCTTTAATCTTTGATTCTGTTGTGCAACTACATTCCCCTGTACAAGTTGTTTTACACTCTATATCTGGTATTAATGGTTCAATTAATTTTCTTATTTTATCCGTTAAAATAATATCATCTTCATCTAATAAAATATCGCTTAAAGAAATAGACATTGGATCTAAACTTTTAATTTCTCCAATGTCTATAACATTACTTGTAATTTTAGTATCACTATTTATTTCTTTTGCCAAAGATGAAAAAGCATTCAATAATATTCACCTCTTTATTTTTTATTATTTTCTTTTGATTCTTCTTCTCCTGAACTTTGTTCATCCATTATTTTTTCAAAACTAAGTTCAAGACTTGTTGTATGAGTACTATTTTCAAAAGTGTGAGTATCACTTTTAATATAAAATAATCCTTTAATATTTGTGTCCTTTTCTGTTATGTGAACACACTTTCCAGTAGTCAAAGATAAATCCCCAACACATTCAGCATTTAAAGTTTTTTCTATGTCTTTAAGATTTGATTTATAATCTTCTTGTTCTCCATCTTTAGTTTTTTCAAAACTTAAACTAAGTTTTCCATATAAAGAAATCCAGGAGTCATTTTTAATCTCCTGGACCTTTTCTTGATTTTCATTATAAACAATAACTGCATTTATCATGTTTTGCAAATCTTCAGAATGAGAAACTTTAATAATATTTAATCCTTCTTTTAACTCTACTCCATTTTCTACAAAAGCTTCTTTTATAGTTAGTCCGTTATTATAAGTCATATAATATTTCTTACCTGTTTTCTCACTTGCCATTGTATAAGCTGTTTGAATAATCCCGTATAAATCTACATTTCTAAATTTACGTGTAATAGATACTCCAGTACTTTCAATACCACCTATTTTAATATTAAACTCACTACAAATTTTATTTGTAATACCTTCTGGAGTTTGATTTTTAAAATTATAACTAGCTTGATTTTTCTTCAAATAAATCAACTTATCAAAACAAGTTAAATTCATTTGTCCCCCTTCTGAATCCATATCTTTTTTAAAAATATGATACTCAATACCATTAAACTCTATTATTTCTCCAAGAAATACTTCTCTATATTCTCTGCAATATAGAGTTAATTCGAGAGTTCTAGCTACTTCACTTAAACCGGAATTTAAACTCATTTTTATTCTTAAATTGCTTATATCTATTTTATTTCCATCTCTTTTAACATGGTATATTTTTATCATATTTTAAGCTCCTGACCATCTAGTATAAAATTAGGATTACTTATACCGTTCTTTTCTGCAAGTTCTAAATATTTATTTCCATCTCCATATACTTTTTTAGCTATATTATATAAAGTATCACCTTTCTTAACTATGTAAGTATCACTTTTAGATGTGTTAGATGGTGTTTCATTTGTTCTTTTTTCCTTAATTTCATTTGTACTTTCTATATTCGCTTCTTTATATTCAATTAAACTTAAATCATAATAAATATCACTTGACCCATCACGAGTTCCCCAAATATACTTAACAATTTGAACTCTTGTATCTATATCAAGTCCAAAAATCTTAAAAGGAACTACCTTATTATTTCTTTGTATAGAATGAAAAAATTTATTTATATCCTCAAAAGAATTTACACTTATTGTATATTCTTTTGCATAAGGTGGTTTTCCCTTTGTTGGGTCATAAAAAAAAGAACTCAATTCAAAAGTTCTTACTTTTAAATTTGTAGTTTTAGAAATCTCTCCAAATCCATCAATGGTAACAGAGGACACTTCATTTTCTTCATAAGGATTAATTTCTTTTGGAATTACTGGAAGTCTAAAATTATCAATCCATATTTCATACAACATTTAACTTCATCACCCTTATTTTTTCAGCTATTATTTTAGCTACATTCTCTGCCATTACATTTAAATCTACGCTTCCTCCATTACCTGAATAATTAACATTAACATTTAAATTTATGTTATTACTACTAGTGTTTGTGTTTGTATTTACTAAATTTTGACTGTTATTATTACTTACATTATGATTATTTACACTACTAGCTCCAAAAACTTGGCTAACTACTGTATCATTTGAACTTTTACCATATAAGTTAACTACATGTCCTTTGTTATAAAGTTTATTTTCTTCAGCTGTTAAAACTCTTTCTCCTTTATGTAGTTCTGCTACAAATCCATCATAAGGAACAAAATCAAGACCAGTTTTGTATGAACCTGCAATACTATCTCCAACTTTTACCGTATCTTTCATAGCTTCTGCAACTCGTAAATTTTTGCTTTTTTCCGACCATTCAACGTGTCCAATAGTTTTAATGTTAATTCCTGGTATAGCATTAATTTTATCTATTACCCAGTTAATACCATCAATAATTTTATTTGTTCCCCACTCAACAGTTTCTACAACTCCTTGCCATGCAGCATTTACCTTTTCTCTAAACTCTTCATTTGTTTTATATGCCACAACAAAAGCACCAATTAATGCTCCAATAATAATAATTACAGCAACTATAGGATTAGCTGCTAAAAATGAAAACGCATTAGATAAAGCCCCAACAGTTTTAACAACTCCACCAATACCAGTTATAAGCATGGGGGATGCTACTGCTACTAATCCAAAACTAACAATAACTTTTTGTGCTTCTGGAGATAAACTAGAAAACTTATCTAACACATTACCTAAAAAAACAACTGTATCAGAAAAAACAGGTAATAAATGTTCGGACATTTGAATTCCTAAATGCTCAAGCTTAGCTTTAAAACCTGCTATTTTTCCTTCTGCATTATCTTGCATAGTTTTAGCCATAGTTTCAAGAGCTCCATTAGAATTTCTAATATCATTTGTAAGCCCTTGATATTCTTCATCAAGTCCACTCATAATAGCTTCCATTGTCTTTCCATGTTCTTTTCCTGCTATCATTGATAAATATGTAACTCTTTGTTCTTGGTTCATTCCTTTTAATGAATCTCTTAATTTATAGAACGTTTTTTCAAGTCCAATAAAGTTTCCATTTGAATCAAAAGCCGAAAACCCAAGTTCATTAAGTGCTTTTTGTGCTTGACCTGTTGGAGAGGTTAAATTTGTAAGTATTGCAGAAAGTCCTCTTCCTGCTTCTGAACCTTTTAACCCTCTATTAGCCATAACACCAAGAATTCCAGATAGTTCTGTTATATCTCCACCTAAACTTTTAGATTTTCCACCTGCAACAATAAAAGCTTCCATCATTTGAAGAATTGAAGTGTTCGAAGAAGTTGAAGTTTTAGAAACCTTATCTAAAAAACCTCCCAATTCATTAACTTGAATGCCGAGAGCAGACATACTATCAGTAACAAGATCTGATGTTGTAGCTAAATCTGCTTTTCCTGCTTCAGACATTCTAAGTATTGGTTCAATTCCACCTATAATTTGCTGAGTGTTCCAACCTGCAAGTGCCATATACTCCATGGCATTTGCTGACTCTGTAGCTGATTTAGTTGTTTCTTTCCCCATCTCCATTGCTTTTTCTTTAAGTATTGCCATATCCTCTGCCGTCGCTTTAGAACCAAGTGTTGCTTCTACTGAAGATAGAGCAGATTCAAAATTCATACCAGTTTTAACTGATGCAGTAAATCCCGCCACAACTGGCACTGATACTCCTAAAGTTAATTTCTTTCCTACTCCTTGAATTGTATTTCCTAGTTTATCAAACCCAGAATACTTATTCTTATTATTTTCAAACTTATCATAAAGATTATTTATATTATTGCTTTGCTTCTGCAAGTTAAAAGCATTTTTCAAACCTGAAAATTTTGAATTCTTCCTTGATAACTCATCAAATTTCTTTCCTAATGCTCCTATACTTACATCAAGTTTTGAAACTTCCTTTTGGGCATCTGAAAGTTCTTTCGCATACTTTTTATTTTCTGTTCTTGCTTTACTTAAACTACTTGTCTTTTCTTTTAGTGCTGATTCAACTTGTTTTAATTTACTCTCATATTTAGAAAAGACCTCAGGATTACCTGAAGTCTTTAACTTTTCCATTTCTGATATTAATTTTTGCTTTTTTAATGATAATTCTTGAACCTCTTTTGAAAGACTCTTAACACTCGTTGAAGAAGTTTCTGTTAACTTCTTCCACCCCTCCATAGATTTTTGAGCACTCTTCAAGTCTTCTTTGTTTTTCTCTATAGAACTACTAATATCTCTCAAAGCACTTTGAAGTTCTTTTTTATCTAATTTATAAGATTTATCAATAACAGATTTAACTCCTGTTGCCTCTTTTTTAAAAGTATCTTGCTCTTTCCTGATACTACTTAAAGTACCTGTAAACATATCTTTAAGAGTTATTACTGCATTTAAGTATTTCATACTTCTACACCTTTTCTATTTTCTAGTTCAAAAAGTGCACTAGCTAACATAAATAATTTTTCTTTATAATCTAATGACAACAAATAATCTAAGGTAAAACCCTTTTGTATATAGTAGTGAAGTAAAAATGCGTCATCATTAGACTTAATTAGTTTTTTATATCTTCAACCAATTTTACAGAATTATCTTCATACCCTGAATTTTTTAATAATGTTTTAGCTATATTAGATATCTCTCCTAATGAAAATATTTCGTCTAATATTTCTAATGGTCTAGAAACATTGTATGCTTCATGTAATGTACTATCTTTAATGTTAGGCTCAATAATCGAGTTATAAACTAAATGTAAATCACTTTCATGTGCATTTTCTTTTAATATATCTATGGACTCTAGAATTAATGTGTTATCTGGTTCTTTTGCTTTGATTGTTGCATCTAGTCTTTTTATGTATATTTCTACATATTTATCTCCCTTTTTTTCTCCTGCTTTATTTATTAAATCTTCAAGTTTTAATTTTTTATATTCCATTTTTAACCCTCCCTATGCTATAAGTTCTTGGAATTCTACATCTGATGGAGTAAATCCAAACTTAAGTTCTTCTTCAATTAATTTTTTAGATTCAAAATTCATTATAGTTCCATCAATAAACCAAACATTATTTAATACTACTCTTTCAGCTCCAAAAGAATCTGGATCGTGTAATTTGGTTATTAATTTTGAACGTGGATCTATACCTTGTTTCCAACTCTCTACGAGTTTTTTAAGTGTTCTTGAGTATACTTTTTTAATAGTAAAACTTCCTTCTCCTTTAAGTCCTACAAGCTTTGAATCTACATCAAGAGTTCCACCTTGATTAACATCTTCTCTTTCTGCTGTAACCTTTGCTTCAAACTTTGAAACTTCTAAAATTTTCTCGCCGTCCCACCAAAGCTCCCCCCAAGAACCAGAAATAAACCTTTTTCCTAATAACTTTTTTACGTTCTTATTCATTTAACACAACTCCTAAATATTAAATAAAATTCTAATATCTTCTATGGAATCAACTGGAGTAATACTTCCTGTAACATAAAAATAAGAGCCTGTATTTATCTTTCTAAGCTCTGTTTCACTCATGTTTGAAATTTTATCCTCTGTATATCCTTTATCCCTTAAAACTTGCTTATGAGATTCTAAATCAATATCAACTCTATTTTCTCCATCTCCTAATATTTCTTGATTTTGAAGTTCCTTTAAATATGAATTTATAGTACCTATACAATTCATTTTATTGTCATAAGTATTTGCAATTTTCCCTACATACTCTTTTTTCATAGTCCTATAAATATCATCTTTAACCATATCAAGAATTTCAATGATGCGAATCTTTTTAAATGATTCTTGCTTATCTTTATTTACAGTTGTTAAAGAATTAACTCCCCTACCAATTTTAACTACTCCATCATCTTTAATTAAAATAAGCTTGCCATTATCTATTTCACCATTTGGATTATCAAAAATATTTGTATCCACTATGTCTTTAAGCTCATAGTAAGTAGAAGACATAGAAAAAGGAATGGAAGCTAAAACACTTGCAATTCTTGATACAAATTTTTCTGGAGGATATGTTTTTCCATTTTTATCAGTGCAAGTTGAAACATAATTTATAATTCCTTCGCTATCGCCTTGAGTATTTGGAAGTACTGCTTTAAAAATCTTATTGTTCTTTCTTTGTTCTTTGATAAATGAAGCGATTTTTAAGTTGTCACCATTCTCTCCACTTGGAAAACAAAGATAGTTAAAATTTTCAGTAGATAGTCTTTGAAGTGCTTTATCTAT
>NZ_LXFF01000019.1 GCF_001655775.1 Candidatus Arthromitus sp. SFB-turkey | reverse complement strand
TGGAAGAACTGTAGGTTCTGGAGTTGTTTCTAAAATAAATAAATAATGGGTTTGAATGGTGGATGGTCTTTATACCATCCATGTTTATTTTGCGAATTTGACAAATTAATAAATGTATGCTATTCTAACAAAAGGTATAGTTTTGGAGGTGTATATAGTAGTGAGAATTAATATAACTTTAGCTTGTGTTGATTGCAAACAGCGTAATTATAATACAGTTAAAAATAAAAAAAATGACCCTGAGAGATTAGAATTTAAGAAATATTGTAAATTTTGCAAGGTACATACATCTCATAAAGAAACAAAATAAAATAATCAATTAATAGGGGTGTTTTTTTGGCTAGTAAACATAAAAAACGTGAGATGAGCAAGAAAAGTAATTTGATTTTAGAAACAATACAAGAGTTTTCAAAGATTACATGGCCAAAGGGCAAGGAATTTAAAAATACAAGCTTTATTGTCTTGGTTTTTGTTAGTATGTATATAGTTTATATAGGTTTTTTTGATTTTATATTAAAGAAATGTTTCGATCTATTGTTTAAATAGAGTTTGTTTTGAGAGGATTCATAAATGGGGTCTATGTTGTCAAATTGGTATGTTCTTCATACATATTCTGGTTACGAAAATAAGGTAAAAAATAGTTTGGAGAAATTGGTTGAGAGTAATGGATTACAAGAAAGTATACTTCAGATTGTTATTCCTACGGTAGAGTACATTGATAAAAATGGTGAAAAATTAAAAAAGGTTACTAAGAAAGTATATCCCGGTTACGTTTTTGTGAAAATGGTGATGAGTGATGAGATGTGGTACAGAGTTAGGAATATAAGAGGTGTTACAGGATTTGTTGGTCCAACTGGTAAAGAAGCTGTTCCTCTTAGTGAAGATGAAATAAATTTTATGGGTATAAAAGAAATTTCTAAAGAAACAACTTATAGTGTTGGGGACGTGGTTGAGATAGAAGTTGGGGTTTTAAAAGGGCATTATGCAACAGTTAAAGAAGTTGATTTTTCGAAAAAGAGGATTAAGGCTGTGGTTAATGTTATGGGAGAAAATATAGTTGATATTGAATTTTCGCAGGTTTCACCTGTGAAATAGAGTTGTTAAATGAATAAAAAAATATAAAAGTGGAAGGGAAAAAGTTATGGCTAAGAAGATAGTAGGTATAATAAAGTTGCAGTTACCTGCTGGAAAAGCTACTCCAGCGCCGCCGGTAGGACCAGCTTTAGGTCAACATGGTGTTAATATTATGGGGTTTTGTAAAGAGTTTAACGCTAAGACTTCTGATAAAGCGGGGTTAATAATACCTGTTGTTATTTCCGTTTATCAGGATAAGTCTTTTAGTTTTATTATGAAGACTCCGCCTGCTGCAGTTTTATTGATGAAAGCTTTAGGTATAGAGAAAGGTTCTTCGGAACCTAATAAAGTTAAAGTTGGTAAAATTAAAATGGATAAGGTAAAAGAAATTGCTCAACTTAAATTAGAAGATCTTAATTCAGCTAGTGTAGATAGTGCTGTTAGTATGATATTAGGTACGGCTAGGAGCATGGGGATAGAAGTTGAAAATTAATAAATGTTAGAGGAGGTGTAAACGATGGGAAAGAAGTATCTAGAAAGTATAAAATTAGTTAATAAAGATGTTTTTTATGATCCGGTTGAAGCATTTGATCTTGTTTTAAAAACATCTAAAGCAAATTTTGACGAAACTGTTGAGTTACATGTTAGATTAGGTGTTGACCCTAGACATGCAGATCAGCAGATAAGAGGGACTGTTTTATTACCAAATGGTACAGGTAAAAAAGTTAAAATATTGGTTTTTGCTAAAGGAGATAAAGCAAAAGAAGCTATAGATGCTGGTGCTGATTATGTTGGTGATGAAGAATTATTAGCTAAAATACAAAATCAAAACTGGTTTGATTTTGACATAGTAGTCGCTACCCCTGATATGATGGGTATGGTAGGTAAAATAGGTAAAATATTGGGACCTAAAGGTTTGATGCCTAATCCAAAGTCAGGTACTGTTACTATGGATGTGGCTAAAGCGGTTTCAGAAATAAAATTAGGTAAGGTTGAGTATAGGATAGATAAAACTGCTATAGTGCATGTTGCTATAGGCAAGAGGTCTTTTGGAGTTGATTTGTTAGTGGAAAATTTTAATGCTATTATGAATGCTATAATTAAATCTAAGCCTGTATCAGCCAAAGGACAGTATTTAAAGAGCATATCTGTTTGTAGTACTATGGGACCTGGAATAAAAATTAATATTTCTAAATTGAGTTAATCCTGAGACAATAGGTCTAAAAATTTAGATAAGTATGAATTGTTTATACGCCTATTTAGGAGAAATTGTCAATTGATTAGTATTGTATTGAAGTTTCTCTATTGTAATTTTATTTAGAGGACTTTATTTTTTGTAAGGAGGTGTTTATGATGACTAAAAATATGCTACTTAAAGTTGAAAAAGTAAAGGAAATAAAAGATAAATTTGAAAGGGCTAATTGTATAGTACTTGCAAATTATCAAGGGATAGATGTTGAACAAGATACTCAATTAAGAAAAAAGATGCGTGAAATGGGTGTTGAGTATAAAGTTTATAAGAATAGATTAGTTAAGATTGTAGCGGAAGAGTTAGGATATGATTTTTTAATAGAGCATTTAGAAGGAGCTACTTCTATAGCTTTTGGGTATGATGATATAATTTCTCCAGCTAAAATCTTAAATGATTTTTCAGAAAAATCAGGAAAACTTTCATTGAAAGTTGGAGTTGTTGAAAAAGAATTTTATGATAATGATAAGATTAAGAGATTAGCTAAAATACCATCTAAAGAAGTTCTTGTTTCAAAATTACTTGGAAGTATTAAGGCGCCACTTTCAAATCTTGTGTATGTTCTTAATGCTGTTAAAGAATCAAAAGAATCATAAAAACTTAGTATATAAAATTTTGTTAAGGAGGATTTATACATATGAATAAAGAGCAAATACTTGAAGCTATAAAAAATATGAGCGTATTGGATTTAAATGATTTAGTTAAAATGTGTGAAGAGGAGTTTGGTGTTAGTGCTGCTGCACCAGTCGCAGTTGCTGGAGCAGCTGGAGTAGTTGCTGGCGGTGATGAAAAGACAGAGTTTGATGTAATTCTTGCTAATGCGGGATCTGAAAAACTTAAGGTTGTTAAAGTTGTTAAAGAAGTTTGTGGATTAGGTCTTAAAGAAGCAAAAGAAATAGTTGATGGAGCACCTAAAACTTTAAAAGAAGGTGTTTCAAAAGATGAAGCAGAAAAGATCAAAGCGCAACTTTCAGAAGTTGGAGCTACTGTTGAGTTAAAGTAGTAATTTATAAATTTTATTTAAGGTGTTGTTTTATAACACCTTTTTTATTTTTAAAGAAATTTTAGGTTGGATTTGTTTTATTGACTAACTTTTCTATATATGATAATATTTTAAAATGTATATAAGTGTGTAATTTTATATGTTATTTATTGTTTTATTGTAAATTTATCTTAAAATTAATTATATGTTGGGAATATGCGTTTTTAAAATTTAATTAGTTTTAGTTTTATATAAATTTATTGTTTTTGTAAAAATTTAAAATAAATTTACATGAGTTTACTTAAAAATAAGGAGTGGAATTCATGATATATCCTATTAAATCAGGACAGAGGACTAGGATGAGTTTTGGTAAAATCAAGGATGTTATTGATATGCCAAATTTCATAGAGGTTCAGTTAAATTCTTATGATTGGTTTTTAAAAGAAGGGTTATTAGAAGTTTTTAGTGATGTTAATCCTATAAAAAGTTTTAATGGGAAACATGTACTTGAGTTTGTTGATTTTAAATTAGATATTGCATCTACAAAATATGATATGGAAGAGTGTAAAGAAAGAGATGCAACTTACGCAGCTCCTCTTAAAGTTAAAGTTAGACTTCAAAACTTAGATACGGGAGAGTTAAAAGAACAAGAGGTTTTTATGGGGGATCTTCCAAGAATGACTCCTCAAGGAACTTTTATTATAAATGGAGCTGAACGTGTAATAGTTAGCCAATTAGTTAGATCTCCTGGTGTATATTATGATTATGAAGTTGATAAAAACGGTAGAAAATTATTTTCTTCAAGTATTATACCAAATAGAGGTGCTTGGCTTGAATATGAGACTGATTCTAATGAAGTTTTGTATGTTAGGATTGATAAACAAAAGAAATTATACATAACGTGGCTTATTAAAGCTTTAGGTATTTCTACAGCTGAAGAAATTTTGAAATATTTTGGAGATGATGAAAGGCTTCAAAATACTTTAAATAAAGATGATTCTGAGGATCAAGAGCAGGCACTTATAAAGATTTATGATAAATTAAAGCCGTCAGAACCTGCTACTGCTGAAAGTGCGAAAAATCTTATTGATCAGTATTTTTTTGATCCTAAAAAATATGATTTGTCAAAAGTTGGAAGATATAAATTTAATAAAAAGCTTTCTATTGCTGGAAGAATTGTAAATAATATTTCTGCTAGTGATATTTTAGACCCTAATACTGGGGAAATTTTAGTTGAAAAAGGAAATTATATTACAAGAGAATTGGCTGAAAAAATACAGAATTGTGGTGTTAATTCAGTTGATTTGTTAATAGATGATAGATGTGTTCGGGTTATTGGAAATAATTGGGTTCATATTAAAGAGTTTTTAGAATTTGATGTATCGGATTTAGGTATTTTTGATTTTGTTTATTATCCAGTTTTAAGATCTATATTAGATAATTGTTCTTCAGAAGAGGAAATAAAATCAGAATTAAAAAAGAATATTTTTGATTTAATGCCTAAGTATATAACTATAGATGATATATTTTCAACAATAAGTTATATTTTAGGGCTTAATAGTGGTATTGGTTATGAAGATGATATTGATCATTTAGGAAATAGGAGACTTCGATCTGTAGGTGAACTTCTTCAAAATCAATTTAGAGTTGGTTTAACTAGAATGGAGAGAAACATAAAAGAGAGAATGATGTCTATAGAGCCTGAGATGATTACTCCTCAAAACCTTATAAATATTAGGCCGGTTGCTGCTGCTGTGAAAGAGTTTTTTGGAAGTTCTCAATTATCTCAGTTTATGGATCAAACTAATCCTTTGTCAGAACTTACAAATAAAAGGAGATTATCAGCTTTAGGTCCTGGAGGATTATCAAGAGATAGAGCTGGTTTTGAGGTGCGTGACGTTCATAATTCTCATTATGGAAGAATGTGCCCTATAGAAACTCCAGAAGGTCCTAATATTGGACTTATAAATTCTTTGGCTACTTATGCTAAAGTTAATAGTTATGGTTTTATAGAGACTCCTTATAGAAAAGTTGATAAGTCAACGGGAAAAGTTACTGATGAAATAGTTTATATGACTGCAGATGAAGAAGATCAGTATTTAATAGCTCAATCTAATGAGCTTATTAATGAAAATAAGGAATTTGTAAATTCAAGAATAGTTGTTAGAAGTAAGGAAGGAATGCTTCTTGTTTCTTCTGATAAGGTTGATTATTTAGATATCTCTCCAAGGCAAATAGTTTCAGTTGCGACTTCTATGATTCCATTTCTTGAAAATGATGATGCTACAAGAGCTCTTATGGGATCAAATATGCAGCGTCAAGCAGTTCCTCTTCTTAAAGCTAGTGCGCCTATAGTTGGAACTGGTATTGAGTATAAAGCAGCTATTGACTCAGGGGTGTTAATTAAGGCGAAAGAAAGTGGAGAAGTTTGTTATGTTAGTTCTCAAGAAATAAGAATTAAAAGAACTGTAGATAATCAAATAGATACATATAAGCTTCTTAAATTTAAAAGATCCAACCAAGGTACTTGTATAAATCAAAGACCTATTGTAAACAAAGGGGATTTTGTTGAAAAAGGAACAGTTTTAGCAGATGGACCATCGACAGATTTAGGAGAAATAGCACTTGGTAAAAATATTAAAATTGGGTTTATAACTTGGGAAGGTTATAATTATGAAGATGCTATGCTTATTTCTGAACAGCTTGTTAGAGATGATGTATTTACATCTATTCATATAGAAGAATATGAGTGTGATTCTAGAGATACAAAGCTTGGTCCTGAGGAAATTACAAGAGATATACCTAATGTTGGGGAAGATGCAGTAAGAGATTTAGATGCTAATGGTATTATAAAAATTGGAGCTGAAGTAAGAACAGGGGATATTTTAGTAGGTAAAGTTACACCAAAGGGAGAAACTGAACTTACTGCAGAAGAAAGGCTTTTAAGAGCGATTTTTGGAGAAAAAGCTCGTGAAGTTAGGGATACTTCTTTAAAAGTTCCACATGGAGAGCAAGGAATAATAGTAGATGTTAAAATATTTACGAGAGAAAATGGAGATGAACTTCCACCTGGAGTTAATCAGCTTGTAAGGTGTTATATTGCTCAAAAGAGAAAAATTTCAGTTGGAGATAAAATGGCGGGACGTCATGGTAATAAAGGGGTCATATCTAGGGTTTTACCTGAAGAAGATATGCCGTTTTTACCAGATGGAACACCTCTTCAAATATGTTTAAACCCATTAGGGGTTCCAAGTCGTATGAACATTGGGCAGGTTTTAGAAGTTCACTTAGGTCTTGCAGCTAGTGCTAGAGGATGGCATGTAGCAACACCTGTTTTTGATGGAGCGACTAAGGAAGAAATTGAGAAGTGTTTAGAAGAAGTTGGATTTAGTAGTAGTGGTAAATTAACACTTTATGATGGAAGAACTGGAGAGCCTTTTGATAATCCTGTAACAGTTGGATATATGTATATTTTAAAGTTAGCTCACTTAGTTGATGATAAGATTCATGCAAGATCTACTGGACCGTATTCACTTGTAACTCAGCAACCTCTTGGAGGAAAAGCACAGTTTGGTGGACAGAGATTTGGTGAAATGGAAGTTTGGGCACTGGAAGCTTATGGTGCTGCTCATATGCTTCAAGAGATATTAACTGTAAAGTCTGATGATATTGTAGGTAGAGTTAAGACTTACGAGGCTATAGTAAAAGGAGAAAATATACCAGAACCAGGTGTACCAGAATCATTTAAGGTTCTTATAAAAGAACTTCAAGCCCTTTGTTTAAATGTTAAAGTTTTAAATGATGATTATGAAGAAATTGAAATAAAAGAAACTTTAGAGGATGATATTGGAGATATTGATGTTTCCTTTGAAGAGTCAATTAAGTATGAAGAAAATGTTAAGGATATGCCTGAAACTGAAGAAAATGAATATCAAGAAGAATATGAAGAAGAAGATGATGATTTGATGGTAGATTCGTTACTTTCAGAGGATATTATGGTTGAAGAAGATTTTATTTCTGATGATGACTATTAAAAATTAAGGGAGGGAATTTACTGTTGGTTGAATTAAACAATTTTGATGCCATAAGAATCGGTTTAGCATCTCCTGAGCAAATTAGAGAATGGTCTAGAGGGGAAGTTAAGAAACCTGAAACTATAAATTATAGAACTTTAAAACCTGAACGTGATGGACTTTTTTGTGAAAGAATATTTGGTCCAACTAAAGATTGGGAATGTCATTGTGGGAAATATAAAAGAGTTAGATATAAAGGTATTGTGTGTGATAGGTGCGGTGTTGAGGTTACAAAATCTAAAGTTCGTAGAGAGAGAATGGGTCATATAGAACTTGCAGCTTCTGTTTCTCATATTTGGTATTTTAAAGGTACTCCTTCTAAAATGGCTCTTCTTTTAGAAATGCAAACTAGAGTACTTGAGAAGATTTTATATTTTGCTTCTTATGTTGTTTTAGATCCTAAAGATATTAAAATACTTCAAAAAGGACAAATATTGTCTGAGAAGGATTATAGAGAATATAGTGAAAAGTTTGGAGAAGGATCTTTTGAGGTTGGAATGGGAGCTGAAGCTATAAAAAAGCTTCTTTTAGATTTGGATTTAGATGATTTATCTGTTAAGCTTAAAGAAGAACTTAAAACTAGTACGGGACAGAAAAAAGCTAGAGTTATTAGAAGACTTGAAGTTGTTGAATCATTTAGAAAATCTAATAATAAACCTGAATGGATGATAATAGATGTAATACCTGTTATACCTCCTGAACTTAGACCTATGGTAATGCTTGATGGTGGAAGGTTTGCAACATCTGACTTAAATGATTTATATA
Source organism: Candidatus Arthromitus sp. SFB-turkey (assembly GCF_001655775.1). Taxonomy (GTDB): domain Bacteria; phylum Bacillota; class Clostridia; order Clostridiales; family Clostridiaceae; genus Dwaynesavagella; species Dwaynesavagella gallinarum. The sequence continues at coordinate 6,044 of NZ_LXFF01000019.1, read as the reverse complement.
GAAGAGTTATAAATAGAAATAACAGGCTTAAAAAGCTTTTAGATTTAAAAGCCCCTGATATAATTGTTAGAAATGAAAAAAGAATGCTTCAAGAGTCAGTGGACGCTCTTATTGATAACGGAAGACGTGGAAGACCTGTAACAGGACCTGGAAATAGACCGTTAAAATCTTTGTCTGATATGCTAAAAGGAAAGCAAGGAAGATTTAGACAAAATCTTTTAGGAAAGCGTGTTGACTATTCTGGAAGATCAGTTATTGTTGTTGGACCTGAACTTAAACTTCATCAATGTGGACTTCCTAAAGAAATGGCACTTGAGCTTTTTAAACCGTTTGTTATGAAAAAACTTGTAGATTCTGGAATAGCCCATAATATAAAAGCTGCTAAACGTATGGTTGAAAAAAATATGAATCAGGTTTGGGATATTTTAGAGGAAGTTATTACGGATCATCCTGTTTTGTTAAACAGAGCACCTACTTTACATAGACTTGGAATTCAAGCATTTCAACCAGTTTTAGTAGAAGGTAGAGCAATAAAGCTTCATCCACTTGTTTGTACTGCATATAATGCTGATTTTGATGGAGATCAGATGGCAGTTCACGTTCCATTATCAATGGAAGCACAAGCAGAGGCGAGATTTTTAATGCTTGCTGCTGTAAATATTTTAAAACCATCAGATGGTAAACCAGTGTGTGTACCTTCTCAGGATATGATACTTGGATCTTATTATTTGACTATGGAAAATGCAGCGTTAGATAGTGAAAATATGAAAAGTTATTCTAATAGTGAAGAAGCTATAATGGCTTTTGAACTTGGATATTTAAATATACATGAAAAAATAAAACTTAAAGTTACTAAAGAAATAAATGGTGGGAGAAAGACGAAGTTAATAGAAACCACTGTTGGAAAGGTTATATTTAATGAGTCTATTCCTCAAGATTTAGGATTTGTTGATAGAAGTAAGGAAGAAAACTTATTTAAATTTGAAATAGATTTTCTGGTTAATAAAGGTAAATTAACTGAAATTGTTGATAGATGTTATTTAAAATATGGACCTTCTGAAACTGCTTTAATGCTTGATCAAATAAAAACTAAAGGTTATCATTATTCAACAATTGGAGCTATAACAGTTGCAGCTTCAGATATGATAGTTCCTAAAGAAAAAGAAAGTATTATAAAAGAATCAGAGGAAAAGGTTGAACTTATTAGTAAAAAATTTAGACGTGGACTTATGACAGAAGATGAAAGATATAATTCTGTTATAGAAATTTGGAACAAAACCACGGATAAAATAGCTGATGTGCTTATGAATAGCATGGATAAGTTTAATCCTATATCTATGATGGCAGATTCTGGAGCGAGAGGTTCTAAGAGTCAGATAAAGCAGCTTGCTGGAATGAGGGGGCTTATGAGTAACCCATCAGGAAAAATTATAGAGCTTCCAATTAAAGCTTCTTTTAGAGAAGGGCTTGATGTTTTAGAATATTTTACTTCAACACATGGAGCGAGAAAAGGTAACGCAGATACTGCTCTTAAAACGGCAGACTCTGGATATTTAACAAGAAGGCTTGTTGATGTTAGTCAGGATGTAATTGTTAGAAGTGAAGATTGTGGAACAGAGGAAGGAATTTATGTATCTGAAATTAAAGATGATAATTCTATAGTTGAAAGTTTAACTGAAAGACTTATTGGAAGATATGCAGCTGAAGATGTTATTGACCCTGTTACTAAAGAGGTAATAATAAACAAGGGTGATTACATTACTAATGATATTGCAAAATATGTTGGAAATATAAATGAAGATGAAGAAAGAACAAATAATCAAAAAATATTAAAAGTTAAAATTAGAAGTGTATTTACTTGTGATTCAAGAATTGGAGTTTGTTCTAAATGTTATGGAATGAATATGGCGACAGCTAGAGAGATTAATATTGGAGAGTCTGTTGGAATTATTGCAGCTCAATCTATTGGAGAGCCAGGAACTCAGCTTACAATGAGAACATTCCATACAGGAGGAGTTGCAGGTGCTGATATAACACAAGGTCTTCCGAGGGTTGAAGAACTTTTTGAAGCAAGAAAACCTAAAGGGCTTGCTATAGTTTCTGAAATAAGTGGTATTGTTGAATTTGAAAATAGTAAGAAAAAGAGACTTGTTAGAGTTATTTCAGATGATGGTGAGGTTAAAGAGTATGATATTCCATTTGGATCTAGAGTTAAGGTTGAAAATGGAATGTATATAGAAGCGGGATCTATAATTACTGAAGGTTCTATAAATCCTCAAGATATTTTGAGAATAAAAGGAATTGATGCTGTAAGGGAGTATCTTCTTGCAGAAGTTCAGAAAGTTTATAGACTTCAAGGTGTTGATATTAATGATAAACATTTAGAGGTTATAATAAAGCAGATGACAAGAAAAGTTAGGATTTTAGAAGCTGGAGATACAGAAATTTTACCAAATTCTATAGTGGATATTTCTTATTTTAATGATGAAAATAAAAAAGTTAGAGAAATGGGTGGAAAAGAAGCAGAATGTGAAAGAGTTTTACTAGGTATAACTAAGGCTTCTTTAGCTACAGAATCGTTTTTATCTGCAGCATCCTTCCAAGAAACAACAAAAGTTTTAACTGATGCTGCTATAAAGGGTAAAATTGATCCGTTAGTTGGACTTAAAGAAAATGTTATAATTGGTAAGTTAATTCCAGCTGGAACAGGGATGGTTAAGTATAGATCAATGAAAATTATGTATGGTGAAGATGATAACAATCTAGAATATGTAACTACTTAATGTCAATATATGTTGACATTAAGTTATTTTAAATGTTAAAATATTTGGGTTAAATATTTTTTTAATTCATTTGGTAAGGTTTTATTAGTTAGCTTTTTTGTTTTTAAATATTTAAAAAAAGGGGTGATTATAGTGCCAACTATTAATCAGTTGATTAGAAAAGGAAGAAAGAAAGTTGTTTATAAATCTAATGCACCAGCTATGAAGTCTTGTCCACAAGTTAGAGGTGTATGTACTTTAGTTAAAACAATGACTCCTAAAAAACCTAATTCAGCTTTAAGAAAAGTAGCGAGAGTTAGATTAAGTAATGGTTATGAAGTAACTGCATACATACCTGGGGAAGGACATAACTTACAAGAACACAGTGTTGTTTTAATAAGAGGTGGAAGAGTTAAAGATTTACCAGGGGTTAGATATCATATAATAAGAGGAGCTCTTGATTCTGCAGGAGTTCAAAACAAAATGCAAGCAAGATCAAAATATGGAACTAAGAAAGCAAAAAAAGCAGCTAAGTAATTAAATAAATTTAAGTATTTTAATTTGGCTTACGGCGTATGTCGAGTACCGATGAATTAAACTTATGATTTTTAAGGAGGGAAGTAAATTGCCAAGAAAAGGACATATATCTAGAAGAGAAATTTTACCTGATCCTGTGTATAATAATTTAGTTGTTACAAAACTTATAAATAACATAATGAAGGATGGTAAAAAAGGTGTAGCTCAGAAAATATGTTATGGAGCCTTTAAGATAGTTGAGGAAAAAACTTCTAAAGATGCTTTAGAGGTTTTTGAAAATGCTATGAATAACATAATGCCAATTTTAGAAATTAAATCTCGTAGAATTGGAGGAGCTACATATCAGGTTCCTGTAGAAGTTAGAGCGGATAGAAAACAAACTTTAGGTATAAGGTGGCTTTTGATAGCTGCAAGAAAAAGAAGTGAAAAGTATATGAGAGAGAGATTAGCAAATGAGCTTATAGATGCTTCTAACAATATTGGAGCAGCTGTTAAGAAGAGAGAAGATACTCATAAGATGGCTGAAGCTAATAAGGCATTTGCGCATTATAGATATTAGTAAGTTGTTGGAATCACTGTTTTGATTGTAATAATCGAAACAGTTTTTGTTAATATTTGTATAAATTATTGATTTTCAATTAAAATAGATGAAATTTGATTGGAGGCGAATTATGGCTAGAGAGTTTCCTTTAGAAAAATTTAGGAATATAGGGATAATGGCGCATATAGATGCTGGAAAAACTACAACGACTGAAAGAATTTTATTTTATACAGGAAAGACACATAAAATAGGTGAAGTACATGAAGGTCAAGCAACGATGGACTGGATGGTTCAGGAGCAGGAAAGAGGTATAACTATAACTTCTGCTGCTACTACTTGTCAGTGGAAGGGGTATGTTATAAATATTATAGATACACCTGGACACGTGGATTTTACTGTTGAAGTTGAAAGATCTTTAAGAGTTTTAGATGGAGCAGTTACTGTTTTAGATGCTAAAAGTGGTGTTGAACCTCAAACTGAAACTGTTTGGAGGCAAGCAGATAAATATAAAGTTCCTAGAATAGTTTATGTAAATAAGATGGATGCAGTAGGAGCTAATTTTTATAATTGTGTTGATTCAATAAAAGATAGACTTAGAGCAAATGCTATTCCTGTACAAATACCTATAGGAAGTGAATCAGAATTTACAGGAATGATAGATTTAATTGAAAATGTAGCTATTATATATAAAAATGATTTAGGTACAGAAGTTTCTAAGGAAGATATTCCAGAAGAATATAAAGAACAGGCTAGTAAATATAGAGAGTTAATGATTGAGGCTATAGCAGAAACTGATGAAGAACTTATGATGAAGTTTTTAGAAGGAGAAGAATTAACTCAAGAGGAACTAAAAAAAGCTCTTAGAAATGCTGTTATAAATATTCAGATTATACCTGTTATATGTGGTTCTTCTTATAAAAATAAAGGTGTTCAAGAGATGATAGATGCAGCTGTTGAATATTTACCATCTCCAATTGATATAGAAGCTGTAAAAGGTGTTGATTTAGAAGGGAATGAAGATTCAAGAGAAGCTTCAGACGATGCTCCTATGTCAGCTTTGGCATTTAAAATACAAGCAGACCCTTTTATTGGAAGATTAGCTTATACTAGGGTGTATTCAGGAGTTTTAAAAAGCGGTTCTTATGTATTTAATTCTACAAAAGGTAAGAAAGAGAGAATAGGAAGACTTCTTAAAATGCATGCTAATCATAGGCAAGAGGTTGATGAGTTAAGAGCAGGTGATTTAGGGGCTATTGTTGGTCTTAAGGATACAACAACAGGGGATACTTTATGTGATGATTCAAACAAAATAATACTTGAAAGTATGGAATTTCCTGAGCCTGTTATATCAGTTGCTATTGAACCTAAGACCAAAGCAAGTCAAGAAAAAATGGGATTATCTTTAGCGAAACTTGCAGAAGAAGATCCAACTTTTAAAACATATACGGATCAAGAAACTAATCAAACTATTATAGCTGGAATGGGAGAGCTTCACTTAGAAATAATTGTTGATAGATTACAAAGAGAATTTAAAGTTGAGTGTAACGTTGGAAAACCTCAAGTTGCTTATAAGGAAACAATTAGAAAACAAGTTACATGTGAAGGAAAATATATTAGACAGTCTGGTGGTAGAGGTCAATATGGTCATTGTGTAATAGATCTTATACCATGTGATGGTGAATATGAATTTGAAAATGCTATAGTTGGAGGAGTTATACCAAAAGAGTATATACCAGCTGTTGATAATGGTATTAGAAATGCTGCTTTAAATGGGGTAATTGGAGGATATCCAACTATAAACTTTAAGGTAAGACTTCATGATGGATCTTATCATGATGTTGACTCATCAGAAATGGCTTTTGAATTTGCCGGATCCATGGCATTCAAAAATGGTATGGCAAAAGCAGATCCTGTATTATTAGAACCAATTGTTAAAGTTGAAGTTACTGTTCCTGAGGAGTATATGGGAGATGTAATGGGTGACTTGAATGCTCGTAGAGGAAGAATTGAGGGGATGGAAGCTAGAGCTGGAGCTCAAATAATAAGAGCACAAGTTCCTATGTCAGAAATGTTTGGATATGCAACTGTGTTAAGGTCAAGAACGCAAGGTAGAGGAACTTATAGTATGGAATTTGATCATTATGATGAAGTTCCTAAAAATATTCAAGAACAAATAGTTGGGAAAAAATAGGAGGTAAAGAGTA
>NZ_LXFF01000018.1 GCF_001655775.1 Candidatus Arthromitus sp. SFB-turkey | reverse complement strand
TTGGTGGCTAGAGCAGGAATCGAACCAGCGACACGAGGATTTTCAGTCCTCTGCTCTACCAACTGAGCTATCCAGCCATGAAATAGAAAATTGGCGACCCAGAAGGGGCTCGAACCCTCGACCTCTGGCGTGACAGGCCAGCACTCTAACCAACTGAGCTACTGGGCCAACTAACTAAATCATAATCACACTTACAAAAATTATTATATTTGTATTTTGATTACTTGTCAACCTTTTTTGAAAATTATATTATATAAATTTTTTATATCCTTATTTTCAAATATATATTCTGTCTTACAATAATCACAAACTATAGTTTCAATTTTATTATCATCTATAATTTTTTTCAATTCATCTTTTCCTATACTAATTAACGCCCTCTCAACTTTATCTCTTGAACAATCACATTTATAATTTATAGGTTTTTCCTCTATAATTTTCATGTCCATATCATCAAACATAAAATTTAAAATATCATAAATTGTCTTTCCTTTTTCTAAATTTGAAACAATACTTCCTAAATCTTCAAATCTATATGAAATAATATCCGATAACATTTCATCGGCTCCAGGCAACATTTGCACCATTATTCCTACTGAATTTTTAATACTAAAATCTTCATTAATATCTATACCAACTGAAATTGCCGTTGGTGTTTGTTCAGACAAAGTGTAATAATACGATAAGTCACTGCAAACATCACTTTTATATAGTGGAACTTTTCCTGTATAAGGATTTTTTAAACCTAAATCTTTTGTTATAGTCAAAAATCCTTCTCCAATCAAATCATTCATTTTAAAACTATCTACAAAAGCATTGGAATTTGATATATAACCTTTTAAAGTTCCATCTCCACGTGTTATAGCACTCATATTATTCAATGGACCATTACCTTCAAATTTTATAACAATTGTATCTGATAACACTTTATTTGTTGAAGAAATCATTGAAGCTATTGTCATTAATCTACCAAATGCAATTGTTGTTAATTCATTTAATTTATGTATTTGTTTTATATGATTAATTAAATCAGTTGTACTACAAGCAATAATTCTTATAGTTTCATTTTTAGCCACAGCTTTTATAATTTTATCTCTCATTAAAAAAATTCTCCTGTAGAATATAATAAGTTAATTCTACATTTTTTTTTGAATTTTTCAAGATTATTTATAAAATAAAAAAACATCTGCAAACAACAGATGTTTTAATATACTAATGAAAATCCATTTGGATCTGATTGCATTTGTCTTTCAACTAAAGCTTTTTGATTTGGCTCTAAACTATCAAGCTCATCTTGTGTAACTGTTTTAAAAATTATAACTTTTCCTTCCCCTTGTTCAACTATTTCATGATTTCCATTTTCGTCATATTTCAATTTACTTCCATCAGCAAGAGTAACTATTTCTCCATGAGTATATAAACTTTCAGTTTGAGTTTCAGAATCAGAAGTACCACCTATAGAAACTTGTGGTTTTCTACTTACTCTATTATGCTCTTCTTGTTGACTCTGTGATGAACATGCTACAAAATTTAAAGATATAGATGAAACTAATAACAACGAAGATAAAATTTTCAAAATCCTATTTCTCATATATGTGATCTCCTTAACTTTATATGTAAAAAAAATAAAACCATCAAAACCTTAACGTTCAGATGATTCTATTTTTTGAAATTTTAAAAATTTTATTCATTAAATTTTAAGATTTAATTTCATAATTTTACCATTTCTTATAATGTCAATAGAAATTTGATCCTCAACTTTCTTCTTCAATTCATTAATTTGTTCAATAGAATTAATTTCAACTCCATTAAAATTAACTATTATATCTCCTGGTATTATTCCAATTTTATGAGCAATTGAATCTCTCTCAACCTCAACTACAAAAACTCCTGTAGGAACTCCAAATCTTACAAAAGTTTGCTCATCAATATCAACTCCTGCAATACCAAGATTTATTACATACTGGCTTAATTCTTCAAGTTTTAATTCCGCAAAGTTTATAGGTATTGCAAACCCTATTGATTCAACACCATCAACATCAATTTTAGCCGTATTTATCCCTATAACTTCTCCATTCAAATTCAAAAGAGGTCCCCCACTATTTCCAGGATTAATCGCTGCATCTGTTTGAATAAATGTAGATACTCCATATCTCGTTTCAAAAGTTCTAGACAATCCACTAATTATTCCAACTGTGGCACTTCCACTAAAAGATAAATCAAGTGGACTTCCAATTGCAATTACCCAATCACCAACTCTCATTTCTTCAGAAGAACCCATTTTTAAAACTGTAGAATTTTCAAAACCCGGTGTCGTAACTTCAAGTAGTGCTATATCATTAACTTGATCAGTATTTACAACTCTAGCCTCAACTTCTTTTCCATCATTCAAAACAATTTTTACATTTGATGAATTTAAAACAACGTGCTGATTGGTTAAAATTTTCGTTGGACTTATAAAAAAACCTGTTCCTATTCCACTAACTTCGTTAACTCCTCTGTAAGAATTTACTATAGAACTAACACTTACAGTAACAACTCCAGGACTAACCTCTTCAACTACATCTGCAATACTTTTACTTCTTGAAAATAAATCTGAACTTTCATTTTCATTAACTAAAGATTCATTTTGAACTAAAACATCACTTCCACGAACTACATTTATACTTCCGTAAAATATTGCGCCTAAACTAAATCCAATTATAAATAAAAAAAATGTGACTAACTTAAAATTTTTATATTCCAAATTTACACATCCTTCCAATATATACATAAAAATTTTCTACTTTTTAAAATATTGCACTTCTATAATTATTAACTAAATTTTATTTTATTATTAAAAAATAAAAAGAGATGAATAAACTATTCATCTCATAAATTTTATTATTCATCAATCATTGAAGAAGCGATTTGAAATTCTTTCTGACTTTCTTTAAAACATTTTTCCTTTAAAGGAAAAGTATTATCAAATTCTATCACTTCTTCTTCTTTACAATTATACACTTCTGAAAATTTAACATATCCCGATATCCCATTTAAAGCATTTTCAAATAACGGTAACACTAATAATCCTTTATAAAATTTCCTATCCTCCATGGAAATATTATATTTTTTTCCTCCTAAGAATCCAAGATACTCATAATGATATGGATAACCTAAGGTTATTATAGCTTTGTATCCTAATTTCTTAGCTTTTTCTATATAATAGGTTATTAATTTTTTACCAAATCCTTTTCTATGATATTTAGGATGTATTGAAACTGGTCCAAATGTTATAGTTTCCATTTCAACTCCATTATTTCCTATAATTTTAGAACGAGTATAAAATATACTCCCAATTATTTCTCCATCAACTTCTATAACATATGAAAGTTCCTTTATATAATCTTCATGCTCTCTTATTTTATGAATAAGAAAATGTTCTTCACATCCTGGAACATATAAATTATAGAATGCTTCTCTTGTTATTTCTTCAACTTTTCTAAAATCTTTTTCAGATTCATATCTTATGTTTATTTTCACAAATATACCTCTTAAAAATTTTTTACATGCTCATTTTTAAAATTTCTCTAACATCATCTCTTCTTAATTGAACATACTCTCCAATAACATCTCCTAAAACAAATGTATTTTCAACTAAATCCTCTAAACTTTCTTCATTTATACCACATTCTTTAAGTGAAGTTGAAACACCAATTTGTTTGAAAAAGTTTTTAAAACTATCAGCAACCTTATCACAAAAATCTATATCGCTAATTCCTTCTTTTTTAAGTTTAAAAACTCTTTCTCCAAGTTTAATAACTTTACTTGGATTTTTCCTAGCAACATATTTCATCCAATGTGGCGTAATTATAGCTAGTCCCTCTCCGTGAGAAATATCAAATATACCACTTACAGAATGTTCAATACCATGAGTAGACCAATCACCACCACAAACAGATAAACTTCCATTAAGAGCAACAAAAGATGTATACATCATAGCTTCTCTCAAACTATAATCTTCTAAATTTTCTAATAATTTTGGTGCAATCTCCATCATGTAAGATATAGATGATTCACAAAATCTATCTACAAGCTCTCCATTTTCAGATTTATTAAAATATTGCTCAAGTAAATGAGAAATTGTATCTACAATTCCATTTACTGTTTGATTTCTTGGCACTGTAAATGTATTAGTAGGATCTAGTATTGAAAAAACCGGAAATGTGTACGGAGGATGTGCAAATCCAACTTTTTGTTTTGTTTCTTCATTTGTTATAACGCTATTTGGATTCATTTCTGTTCCTGTTGCTGACAAAGTTAATACAGCTCCAAGAGGAACTCTATCGCTTGGAGTTTCTTTCTTTATAATTAAATCCCAAACATCACAATTACTTTTTGCTCCAATTGAAATTGCTTTTGAAGCATCTATTACACTTCCACCACCAACAGCTAAAATTAAATCTATGTTATTATTTTTACAAATTTCAACTCCTTTTCTAACACTTGAAAGCTTAGGATTAGGTTCTATACCACTAAGTTCATGTACTTCACAATTTAATTCTTTAAGAATTTTTAAAACTTCATCGTATAAACCAAACTTTTTTATATTACCAGAACCATAAGTCAATAATACTTTAGTTCCATTTTTAATTTCATTTTTTAAATTTTCCAATTTTCCTTTTCCAAAATGTAGTCTTGTTGGATTATGCAATAAAAAATTCATAACGATCACTCCATTTCTAAAATATATAATTTAAATTATAATTTAATGATTTTTACAAAACAACAAAAATAATTTTTCAAATTTAAAAAACTAAAAATGGATTGAAAATTAAATTATAAAATCTCCAATCCATCTCAAAAATTTTTATGTACTATTTGTTCCATTCTAAAATTGTCTTCTTAGTATCGTGCTCTTCTTCACTTTTAGAAGTTAATTCTATGTTAAAAGGCACAAAAACATATATTCCCTTTTCTATTTCTTGAAGTTCTGCATTTAAAACATAACTAGCTCCACACAAAAAATCTAACATCCTATGTGCTATTTTAGTATCCAATGAAGTTGTATTTATCAATATAATTTTTCTGTCTTTTAAATCTTCACATATGTTAAGAACATCACTATATACAACTGGCTTTACAATTCGCATTTTTGTATCACCATAAAAATTTCCGTCATTCTTATTTATAATAGATTTAAAATTAGTAACTTTACCAAAATCTTTGCTTGAATCACTCTTTATATCCATTTCTTCACTCATTTCATCATCAAACTCAAATTCACCATCTTTAAGTCCAAAAAAACCCCAAACCTTATCAGCTGCATTTTTCAATCCCATAAATACTTCCTCCTCTGAAACAAAAACTACGTGTATAATCAAAAAGTGTATTAAGTAAAACTAGTCTATACTATTGTTATCCGATTAAAAGAAATATATTTTTTCTAAAATGATAATATTTTTTAAAGGTTAGATATGATATTTTTGAAATAATCTGGAAGATTTACCTTAAATTCCATATACTTTTTCGTACTTGGATGAATGAATCCTATAACCCTTGCATGCAAAAGTTGACCTAAAGAATAAATTTTATCATTTTTCAAACCATAAACAGGATCTCCAACTATAGGGAACCCTAGATGACTCATATGTACACGTATTTGATGTGTCCTTCCCGTATGAAGTTTGCATAAAACCAACGAACATTTTGAATATTTTTTCAAAACACTATATTCTGTAATCGCATTTTTTCCATTTAAAGTTACCGCCATTTTAATTCTATCTTTTGGATGTCTTCCTATATTATTACAAATCCTACCTCTATAATTTTTCATAACTCCATGAACGAGAGCAACATACTCCCTTCTTATTGAATGCACTTTAAATTGTTCACTCAAAAATTTATGAGAAAAATCATTTTTAGCAACAACCAAAAGCCCAGAAGTATCCTTATCAATTCTATGTACAATCCCAGGTCTTTCAACTCCATTTATACTTGATAAATCTTTACAATGATACATTAACGCATTTACAAGAGTATCCACATAAATATTTTGTGCTGGATGCACTATCATACCTTGCTCTTTATTAACAACAATAATATCACTATCTTCATAAACAATATCTAAAGGTATATTTTGTTCAATAATATCAAGTCTCTTAACTTCAAAATCTGAAATGCAAACTTTATCATTTAATTTTAATTTATATCCTGTTTTAACACACTCATCGTTGACTGTAATTTTTCCATCTAAAATTAATTTTTGAATAAAATTTCTTGTGTATTGTTCTCCAAAATAATCTAAAACAAATTTATCTAATCTAGTATTCAAAAACTTTTCATCATCAATAATTACATTTTTCATAACACTCTACCTAAAAATCTATATAAACAAAAGGCACCTAAGGAAAACAACTACCTTGGTGCAAATTGAAATAATTCTACGTTTCACTCACAAAAAATTTCTTTATATTTTCAAGATCTGAATCAACTTCTTCTGAACTTTTAAATCTTGACGATGTCTTATCATCTGACTCAAATGGTTGAACATCTACAAAACTATCTTTTTCAAAATTCTCACTAACTTCTGAATTCAATTCAAAATCATTATTTTCTCTTGACTCTTGACTTTTAATCTTATCAAAATCACTTGTTTGATTTAAATTATAATTCTTTATAAAATCTTTCTCTAAATCTTCAAATGTTTCCATTTGTACAGTTATAAAATTTCTAAATTTAGCTCTAAACTTAACAAACTCTTGTTTCAATCTATCATACTCTTGAGTAATTGAAACAACATCAGTATGAGCTTTATCTAAGATTTTCTTAGCAGAATCATTTGCGTGCTTTATAACTATATCCGCCTCTTTTTGAGAAGAAACTTTAGCTTGCTCAGCCGCATTTTGAGCCAATAATAAAGTATTTTGTATTGTTGATTCAATTTTAGAATAATGCTCAATCTTTTCATTCATAGCATTAATCTTTTCTTTTAAAAGAGAATTTTCTTTAAAAAGTTCCTCATAATCTTCAACTATTTGATCCAAAAACTCATCAACTTCTTCTGGATCATAACCTCTAAGCATTTTTCTAAACTCTTTGTTTGTAATGTCAACTGGAGTTAATTTCACACTCTTCACCTCAAAACTCTTATTTAAATAAATTTGTCTATAACAAGTTTAATTTTATTTTTAGCTGTGCTACCTAAACTTTCTTTAATTTTAAATTTTCCATAACCACTTATAACAACTATATCATTCTCACAAACTTTCGTATCTACATCTAATTCCGAAATTCCATTTAACTTCACCTTACTATTTTGAATTAGATTTTTTGATTTTTCTCTTGAAAGATTTGTTAAAGCAGATACAATTCCATCAATTCTAAGTGATGCTACAACTTTATATAAAATTTCAAATCTCTTTTGAGGTAACCTGTTAAACAATTCTAAACTAACACTAATAGGTACATTTCTAACTTTTTTTAAATTTTGAATAATATATTCTACAAAATCTATTACGACAGGAACATATGCACAATTACCTTCTAATATTAAATCTCCCATTTTATCTCTAGTAAATCCTAAGGACATAATACTTCCCAAAAAATCTCTATGAGATAAACTGTTAAATTTGTTGTTATAAGAAATTTTCAAAACTTTAGCTACATCATCAAAAATAGAAATATTTTCATCTCCCATACTAAAAGCAATTAAACTTCTTTCAGTATCATCTGAAAAACCATAGCTAAATACATTTAATCCAAGATTAACAGAAAAACACCGCAATAAGTTACAAATAGAACTTTCATAAAATTCATTTGTAACTATATCTCTTCCACTTTTAAATGCAGTAACATAAGTTAAATATAGCTTGTCTATATTTCCAACATATTTACCGCAACTTTTCACAAAATCATTTTTTGCTAACAATTTTTACTTAGCCCAACTAAACAAACTACTTTTTGTTTGAATTTCTTTTTTCAACTCATTCGTAACTTCAACATTTGAAGGTGCCAATATGTAAATAGATTTTTCAACTTCTTGAAACTCTGCATCAAGAGCATAGCTAGCACCACATAAAAAGTCTACAGTTCTTTGAGCCACTTTAGGCTCCAAAATTGTTGCGTTTACAATAACAATTTTTCTATTTTTAAGATCATCACAAATCCCTAAAACTTCTTCATAAGCTACAGGTTTTATTATTGTCATTTTCGCAACATTAGCACCTGAATGAAGATTTACAACTTTATTATTTAGATTTGTTGATTCAATTTGATTATTTTGCTTATTCATCGAAAAAGTTTCGTCATGATTTTTTTGTTTAATATCATTTTCAAAAGCGTCTTCATATTCATCTTTCAAACCAAAAAAACCCCAAACTTTTTCAGCTGCATTTCTTAAAGCCATATTTTTTTCCTACCTTCCCCCATAAAATTCACTTCGTTACGATAATTTATTCTACAAAAACATTTTATTTCCTTCTTTAAGGTTACTATTTTTTTTATTATTATTCTAACGAAATTACAGGATAATTTTTAGATCTTACATCTATATAACCTTTCATATCTTTAAACTTCTGATTTGAATTAATTATATTTATAGCATTATTTAATTTTTGTCTCAGCTCTGAATTATTTCCAATTTTAATTTGAATATCATTATAACCAAGAACAACATTATGAATATCTGTCAAATCTACATAATCAAAATTTATATTACTTTTGTTTAAATCAAGTAGCTCACTTAAATTTTTAATCCAATGAATTTCTCTACTACCTTCTGCAAACAATGTCTGTCCAATTTTTAAATCAGATGGAAAATTCACACCAACAATTTCTAAAATCTGAAAATCATGTTTATAATCCAAAATATCTATAAGTTTTGATTCTCTATCAAATATGTAATATTCACCATTGTAATAAATGTAGTAATCAACATTTACTTCGTCTAAAATAATATTTAAAGTATTTGGATACTGTTTTTTATAAGTTACATTTTCAACATATCTATTTTCTCTCAAAGCAGTAAGCTCTGAATCTATTGAATAAAAGAAAATATTTTCGTGAAAAACTTCATTTAATTCTTGCAAAACATATTCTTCTGACAAAATTTTATTTCCCGCAACTTTTAAATGTTTTATATTAAAAATCGGAGAATTTACCAAAACCAACATAAATATTATAAAGACTAAAAAAATAAAAACCATTCTTCTTAAAAAAAAGATTCGTCGTCGTCTTATTAATCTATTCTTATTCATTATTTTTTTTTCATTAAACTTACTATTCAAAATTTACCTCATAAAATTTTTATTACCACTTAACTCTATTTCTAGATACATTTAAAAGAATTCCCATAGCTGTCATATTAAATAACAATGATGATCCTCCATAACTTATAAATGGTAATGGTACACCAGTAACTGGCATACTACCAGTAACAACAGCTAAATTTATTATTGCTTGTATTGCAATAACAGAAGTTATTCCCATAGCTAACAATGTTCCAAAATTATCTTTACATTTTATAGCAATAATAACTCCTCTCCATATTAACACCACAAAAAGAGAAATTAATATTATACCGCCTAAAAATCCTGTTTCCTCTGCTATAACTGAAAATATAAAATCATTGTGTGGTTCAGGTAAATAATAAGCTTTTTGTCTTGACATACCAAAACCTAAACCTAAAAAACCTCCAGAACCAAGCGCGAGTAATGATTGAATAAGTTGATATCCATCACCTCTTGGATCAGCCCAAGGATCTAAAAAACTCAAAAGTCTTTTTAATCTATATGGCGAAACAAAAATCAAAGATATACCTGCCAATAATCCAACTCCACCAAGAGTTAATAAATGTCTCTTTCTCGCTCCAGAAATTGTTATTAATATAAACGCCACAAACATTATAACTGATGTTATACTTAAATTTTTCTCCGCTAATACAAGTCCTGCAAAAATTCCAGCCACTAATAATGTAGGAAATACTCCCTTCCAAAAACTTTTTATTTCATCACCCTTTTTATCCAAACTCCGTGCTAAATACACCACTACAACATATTTTGCCATCTCAGAAGGTTGTAATGATAATGGACCAAGTTGTATCCATCTTTGAGCACCGTTTATTGGTGGAAATAAAAATACCAATAATAGAAGCGTAATAGTTACAATAATTAAAAACACAACCAATTTTGAATTTTTCAATTTATGATAATCACATGTCATGAAAAAAAACATAGAGATACCACCAATTACAACAAAAACTAATTGTTTCTTTAAATAAGCCATACTATCTTGAAGTTCATTTGCAGCTCTATAAGAACTTGCGCTATAAATCATAATAGCACCTATCGCAACCAATAATATTACTGTGTAAAAAAGAACATAATCAATCTCACCACTTGCTTTATTTAATTTGAAAAGCCTTGAAATTCTGGTTTTATGATTTAATTCATTATCCTTGTTTTCCATATAATGTCATTCCTTTCACAACAATAAAAAAGATATAATACATGCTATTAAAGTGATTGCTCCAAAAACATATACAATCTTATTTTCACTCCATCCTAAGTGTTCAAAATGATGATGAATAGGAGCCATTTTAAATACCCTTTTTCTTGTGAACTTATATACAACAACTTGAATAATAACGGATAAAGCTTCAATGACATAAATTATTCCTGCCAAAATTAAAACCACTTCAATACCCAACAAAAATGAAATAGATGCAACAGCACCACCTAAAGCAAGTGATCCAGTATCTCCCATAAATACTCTAGCTGGATTTACATTGAAAATCAAAAATGCCATTAATGAACCAATTAAAATAAAAGCAAAAATTCCTATATCAACTTTTCCAAATACAAAACTAATTAAAAACAAAAATATTAAAACAATTATTGTTACAGTTGTAGCTAATCCGTCCAATCCATCTGTTAAATTAACGGCATTTGTTACACCTGTAAAATAAATAAATAAAAAAGGTAAATACAAATAATATAAATTAATATTAACATTTAAAATAGGTATATATAAATTTGTACCTAATGTATCTTTTGAAAAAACATATATTACAAACGTAATAAGCATTAACAAAATCATCTTTTGATAAGCTCTAAGTCCTAAATTCTTTTTTCTTCTTATCTTTAAATAATCATCCAAAAAACCCACAAAACCAAATGCTAAAAATATCAACAATATAATAACAGCGTCATTTTTTAAAGTCTTAACATAAAAAACAGAATATAAAATTGTTACTATAAAAGTTGATATTATAAAAATAAGTCCTCCAATCGTTGGAGTACCTTGTTTTTTCATATGAGCTTTAGGTCCTTCTTCTCTTATACTTTGTCCGTATTTCATCCTGTGTAATATTGGAATTAATATTTTTCCTAACAAATACGCTAAAATAAACGAACTTATTAAAGGAAGAAACATTTCTATAACAACTCTCATTATGTACCCTAAACTTATCTAAAGATAAGTGAAAGTCCCCCCTCATACTTTTAAAATTTATCTTTAAGAATGTTTATAATTTTTTCAAACCTCGATGAACGTGAAGCTTTTATTAAAATTGTTTCTGTTCCCTTTAATATATCCCTCACATTTTTTTCAAAATCTTCGATAGTTTCAAAACAAAAACAATTTCTCTTATCACTAAATTTTTCACAATAAGCCTGTCTATATTTACCTATAGCAATTAACTTATCGATCTTATAATTTGCATACTCAGAAATTTCACTATGATAAAATTCTGATTTAATTCCAAGTTCCGCCATATCCCCTAAAATACAAACTTTTTCATTTGAATATAAACTTAAAACATCAATACTACTTTTCATTGACGTAGGACTAGCATTATAACAATCATTTATAATTGTCATATCTTTATATTTCAAAATTTCTTGTCTCATAGATGACGAACTTAAAACATCAAACTTACTTTTTATCAAATTAATAGGTATTTTAAAAATCTCGCAAACTTTAAAAGCTATAAGCGAATTCAAAACATTATGCTTCCCAAGTATAGGTAACATAATTTCTTCATTTTCACCGTTATATGTAAAATAAAATTTTATTCCCTGCTCACTTAAACAAACATTTTTTGCAAACAAATCACAATTTTCAGAAAATCCTATTCTATAAATTTTAAATTTAAATGTATTAACATTTTTCAATAAACCATCTTCATTATTTAAAATAAGAATATTATCTTCATCAAAATAATTAGTGATTTCCATTTTAGCTTTCAAAATATTCTCACGAGTTTTTAAAAATTCTATATGACTTACACCTATATTGGTTATAATTGCAATTTTAGGTTTTAAAATTTTTGTAAGATAATCAATTTCACCTAATCCACTCATACCAAGCTCAAAAACACCTATTTCTGAATCATCATCAATATTTATGAGAGACATTGGCATACCTATGTGATTATTAAAATTTCCAAACACTTTATAAACCTTATATTTTGAAGTTAAAAAATCATAGACCAACTCTTTTGTTGTAGTTTTTCCAACCGAACCTGTTATAGCTATAATATCTATACTCAATTTAGATCTTACATAAATAGACAACTTTTCCAAAGCATCAAGAGTATTTTTTACTAAAATAACCGAAACATCAAACTCTTGAAAAACATCATTATCAAAATATTTCTTATCTATTATGCAAAGCTTGACTCCTTTTTTTACAGCATCTAGAACATACTTGTTTCCATCAAAAATTTTACCACTTATAGCTAAAAAAATTTCCTCTTGAGTAATATTTCTTGTATCAATTGACATTTTATTAAATTTTTCTTGTTTACCCTTCAACAATAAAGTCCCAGACAAACAATTCAAAATTTCTTGTAAACTTAAAGTCATTTCATATCACCCTTTTAAAATAAAATATCTAATTATTTTTCTTTTAAAATTTCATCTATGACTTCTCTTTCATCAAAATGTATAACTTTGTCTTTTAAAATTTGATAATCTTCATGTCCTTTTCCTGCTATCAAAATTATATCATTACTTTTTCTATTTTTTATAGATTTTTTTATCGCATCAAATCGACTTATTACAACTTCATAATTCGACTTTTCTATTCCAGATACTATATCTTGTACAATTTTTTCTGGATCTTCACTTCTAGGATTATCTGAAGTTATATAAACATAATCACTAAGTTCAGATGCTATTTTTCCAATTAAAGGCCTCTTTTCTTTATCTCTATCTCCTCCACATCCTACAACACAAATAATTCTTCCATTGGAAATTTTTTTGAGAGTAGAGAGACAATTTTCAAGACCATCTGGCGTATGTGCATAATCAAGATAAATATCACAGTCCAAATTATATTTTTTAGAAACATTTTCAAGTCTTCCAGCAACAAAAATATTTTTCAAACTCTCTCTTATAACGTTAACAGATATTCCCTCATTTAAAGCTATAATTATAGAAGGAAGCGCATTATAAATATTAAATTTTCCTACAAGATTGTATTCAAACTCATATTCTTTACCGAACTTATCATAAACAACAAACTTAGTTTCATCATTTTTAAAATCAATATCTTTTGCAACAAAATCACTTTTTATTTCTTTTATCCCATATGTAATAACATTAGAATCAATATTTTCAATAATTTTTTTCCCATATAAATCATCATTATTAATAATTTTTTTGTTGCTATTTTCAAAAAGCTTAAACTTCGCATCAAAATAACTAGAAAAATTCTTATGAAAATCTAAATGATCTTGTGTTAGATTTGTAAAAACACCGTAATCAAATTGAATACCGTATACCCTATTAAGTTCCAACGCATGTGAAGAAACTTCCATAAAACAATACTCCACATTTTCTTTAAACATATCATTAAACAATTCATTAAGTTGTAAAGCTCCTGGAGTTGTTCTCTCTGACTTTACCTTTTTATCATTAATAAAATTGCTTATTGTTCCTATAATTCCTGTTTTAAATCCAGCATTTTTAAAAATTTCTCTAAGTATAAAAGTTGTTGTTGTTTTACCATTGGTACCTGTTACTCCTATAATTTTAAACTTTTCATGTAATCTTCCATAAAAATTAATAGCGGCAATCGATAAAGCCTTTCTAGTATCATCAACAGAAATAACAACACAATCCAAATCATTTGGCAATTTACTTTCAAAATCATTATTTATAACAATTACTTTAGCTCCTTTGGATAAAACAATATCTATAAAATTATGTCCATCAAAATTATATCCTTTTATACAAAAGAAAACATCATCCTCAGAAACATCATTGGTATTATCAGTAATCTTGCTAATTTCTATTTCATCATTTCCCAAAACCACATTGTATTTAAATCCATCAAATAATTTTGTTAATTTCATTCGTCCTCCTAATTGATAAATTAAAGAAGGATTAAAAACCCTTCTCTAATTTTTATAAACTGTCTAATGAATATCTTTAACACTAAAAGTTAATTCTACTGTATCTCCTCGCTGGACTATCTTACCAACTTCAATACTTTGACTAACCATAAGACCTTCCCCAACGATTTTGTATTTTAATCCAATACTTTCTAAAATTTCAATAGCCCCCTGTTTACTATAGCCGTATAAATCTGGCATCAATACTTGCTTATCAATCTGTGAAGAATCACCTTTGTATATAACAACTTTGGTTCCTTCTTTTACTGAATACCCTGGTTTAGGCGTAATATCTACTATTTTTTCTCCTTCTCCAACGGTTTCGTACTCTAAATTCAACTCTTTTAATAACTGTTGACCATCTTCGACTGTTAAATCTCTTATTTCTGGTATTATAACATCTTTAAGAAGACTCTTCCTTACCTCATCATCACTTGAAGAAATATCTATAGATAAATAATTAAATAAATCAGAAAAAAGTTGTCTTGCCACAGGTGTTGTAATTACACCAGCATAATACTCACCAGCTGAAGGTTCATCTATAGAAATAAATATACTAACTTTTGGATCACTAGCTGGAGCAAAACCTACAAATGACGAAATATATTTTCCTGCTCCATAAGTTCCAGTCTCTGGATCAACCTTTTGAGCTGTACCAGTTTTACCAGCAATTTCATACCCTTCAATAAATGCTCTACCTGCTGATCCTTCAGAAACAACTTTTTCAAGTAATTCCCTCATAATAGCTGCACTTTCTTCCCCTACTACACGTCTCTCACTATAGTCTTCAAATTTTTTATCTACAATATAATTAAATTCATCATCATAATAAGAAACTTCTTTTAATAAATGTGGTTTAACCCAAACCCCATCATTTGCAACAGCATTAACAGCTGCTAAAAATTGTATTGGTGTTGTAGTGTTTGTTTGACCAAAAGAAATTGTAGCAAGATCCACAGTAGAAATATTTTCAGTTTTCTTTATTATTCCTTTTGCTTCTCCTGGTAAATCCACTCCAGTTTTTTGTCCAAAACCAAATTTTTCAATATATTTATTTAAAGTTTCAGCACCTAAACGTTCACCAATTTCCATGAATCCTACGTTACATGAATTTTGCAAAATCTCAGCAAAGTTTTGAGCTCCATGTCCTGTTCTTTTCCAACAATGAATAACTCTACCGCCAACTTCTTTATGTCCACTACATTGGAAAATATCATTTTCTGATACAAGACCTTCTTCAATAGCAGCCATAGCTGTTACAATTTTAAATATTGATCCTGGTTCATAAATATCATTAACTGATCTATTTCTCCATAATTGTTGAAGCTCATCATATGTACTAACTTCATCTCTAACTGTGTTAGGATTAAAATCAAGTTTGTTAACCATCGCAAGAATCTCACCATTTTCAGGATTCATAACTATTATTGAAACCGCCTTAGCCTGATTATCAATAAGTGCTTGACTTGCAGCTTTTTCCGCGAAAAATTGAATTTTTTCATCTATTGTTAAAACAACATTCTTACCATCAATTGGATCTATGTACTCACTTATGGAATATGGTAAATCTCTTGATTTTGCATCAAGCTCAACTATTCTAAAACCATCAACTCCTGTGAGCTCTTCATCATACATAAGCTCAATTCCTGTTAATCCTTTTCCATCAATATCAGTTGATCCAAGAACATGAGATAAGTAAGAATTATTAGGATAATATCTTTTTGTATCTGGAGAAATTATTATACCTGATATATTTAGTTCTTTAACCTTATCAACTTTTTGTTTCTCAACTCTTCTAATCAAATAGGCTGAACCAGCTGGATTTCCCTTACTGTCTTTTGTATTTAATACTTTTAAAACTTTTTCAACATTCATTTCCAAAGCTTCAGCTATTTTTGGTGCAATATCCTCATAAGTTAAAGAATTCTTTTCCAAATATTCTCTAATCGTTTTTAAATCTAAGTCAACTCTATAAACATTCGCACTTACAGCAAGCTCTTTAAGATTTCTATCTAAAATTGCTCCTCTTCTTGCTTGAATTTTTACTGAACTGGTCCACTGATCTTCAGCAATAGCGTAATATTCTTCTCCTTTTATAATCATAACCCTAAAAAGATTTACAACAATTGCAATTATAAGGAAATAGAATATAAACATAGTTACAAGTGCTCTCTTTTTAGTTAAAAATTTATCTGTAAACTTTTCTTTCATGACACACCTCTAAAAATATAAAAGTTCACAATGACATTAATTTTTCTTTCCAAATATTCTGTCATATAATTTAAGAAGAAACGGTTTATCTGGTTCTTCTTGCTCTTCAACATTAAAATTATCATTATTTAAATCAACAAATATTGATTCTCCAAGTTTTGGTGGATTCATATTTAAATATTCTGCATATTCCATAACTTTATCGAATCCCTTTAAATTTAAAATTTCAAGTTGTAAACTTTCTAACTCTTGAGTTGCTTTAGTAATTTTACTTTTAAGTTCTGTAACTTCCCTTTGTTTTTTATAAATAGTAGAACTACTTAAAATAAGTAGCGCTCCACACACTATAAAACAAATAAAAATATAAAAAAAACTTCGTCTAACATAAATATCTAGCGAACGCTTTTTTACTTGCATCACCTCTTTTTCTTCTAAGTTATTTATAGATTTTTTATTTTTTTCCATATATACTCATCCTTTAAGTATTTTATTACTTATTAATATATTTTTACTTAATTTATTTTTTCAGCTACTCTCAATTTCGCTGATGAAGAACGAGAATTTTTTTCTATTTCAAAAGATGATGGTAGAATTGGTTTTTTATTTATAATTTTTATTTCCTTTTTCTTTTCACATTTACAAATTGGAAATTGTTTTGGACATATACAATCAAGAGCTAAATAATTAAATATATTTTTTACAATTCTATCTTCTAATGAATGAAAAGTTATAATAGCAATTCTTCCTCCTATATTCAAATTTTTCACCGCATCTTTTATTGCATTTTCTAAAATATCTAACTCCTCATTAACTTCTATCCTCAAAGCCTGAAATACTTTTTTAGATGAATGTCCTTTAACTTCATATCTCGGAATAATTTCATCTATTAATTTAACTAACTCAAACGTTGTTTCTATTGGTTTAATTTTCCTTTGATTTACAATTCTATTTGAAATTTTTTTATGATATTTTTCTTCACCATAAATTTTAAATATGTAACTGAGCTTTTGCTCATCGTATTCATTAATTATAATTTTTGCTGTTAATTCCTGAGATTTATCCATTCTCATATCAAGTTCACCATTACGCATATAACTAAATCCACGTTCATCTGTATCTATTTGATATGAAGAAACTCCAAGATCCATTAAAATACCATCTACACCATT
Organism: Candidatus Arthromitus sp. SFB-turkey; assembly: GCF_001655775.1. Taxonomy (GTDB): domain Bacteria; phylum Bacillota; class Clostridia; order Clostridiales; family Clostridiaceae; genus Dwaynesavagella; species Dwaynesavagella gallinarum. Next base: position 6,406 of record NZ_LXFF01000018.1, on the reverse strand, counting down.
TATCCCTAATTCTCTAAGTACAAAATTAATATTTTTAAAGTTATCTTTGACAAATGTTACGTTAAAATTATCACTAAATTTTTGTTTACAATAATCAATAGCATATTGATCTTGATCTATTGCTATAAGCCTACCTGATTCATTTATTTTGTTTAAAATCTCAGAAGAATGTCCTCCTCCTCCAAGTGTACAATCAACATAAATTCCATTTTGCTTTATATTAAGTGCATCTATGCATTCATTTAACATCACAGAAAAATGATTAAACTGCAAAATTACTCCTCATTTCATAATAATAATTTATTAATCAATTATATATTTTTACTTTATAAAAAAAAACCCTCTATGTTCTACAACTTTTTTTGAAAAATTTTCCATATAAAACAAAAAACCAAACTTGAAATAAAGTTTGGTTCCTATTTAAAAAACTTTTGAATATACCATATTGGATTCTTTAAAAATATTTTTAAATTCATAAACAACATCATCAAGTGTTACATTTTTTAGCTCATCAAAATAATCAAATAATTTTGCATTATTTTTAATTAACTTAATCATTAAATGTGAAATATTATCTACGCTATTAAACATATTTACATAATTTCCATACATAGCTTTTTTTATTCTCTCAAAAGCTACTTTATCTTTTGAAAAATCATATTTTGAATAATAATCTAATAGCATTTCAGGAAGTTTCTTAAATTTTTCACCATCTCCAACAAGAAGATAATGTCCATAATCAAATTCATTTAAATATTCTGTATAATAACTTCCATCTATAATCTCTTCTTTATAAATCTTCTCATAAAAATTTGATGTAGCTCTAAAATATAGTCTATGTATCATCTCAAAAACAATAAGTTTCTTTATATAATTCTCAGGCTCTGCGCTATCTTTAAACCCTAAAATATTTGTTGGAATACTCATTCCCATTTTTTCTTCAATATAATGTTTGTTAATCTTATTGAAACCATTAAACTTTTCTCTAATAACATTTTTACCATTTTTATTTACTATATATTTATTTAAAATTTGTTTTACCTCATTAACATCTACATTTCCAACTAAAACCAAAAACATATTATTATTTACATAAAAATTATCATAACAATCTTGAAGATGAGCTTTGTTAATTAATTTTATTGTATTTACATCTCCAGCAATATCATTTCTTATTGGATGCTCATCATACATAGTTGTAAGAAGATTTCTATAAACTTTGTTATATGGATCATCATCGTACATTTTAATTTCTTGTTCTATTATAAGTTTTTCGCTCTCAATACTTTCATCATTCAACTTTAATCCATAAATCATATCACACAAATAACTCATGGAATCTTCAAAATTATCTACAGTACTAAAATAATAATTTGTTATATTAGATGAAGTATAGGCATTAACATCTGCTCCAATTTCTGAAAATTTTCTAAACACCTCATCTTTTTCATTACCATCAAACATTTTATGTTCCAAGAAATGTGCAATACCTAAAGGATATCTTTTAAAATTTTTCTCACTTTCAAGTTTAAAAGACACATCATTTGAACCATATTTTATAACAAATGATGCAGATATATCAGAAAATTGTTTTTTTTCCATTACATAAACTTTTAGTCCATTAATTTTAAAAAAATTTATAGATTCTCCTAACCTATCATTTTTAAAAATTTCCATTTTACTCCTCCTCAAGTGGTCTTACAGAAAATATAGCCGATTTTATAATTTGTTTTGACGCATCTATTATTCTATTTTTATCTACACTATAAATATTTTTCAAAAATTCATTAATATCAAATTCTTTGTTAAATATGTACAAAGGAGCTATAAAAGAATGCATTGATGAAACTTTATCTTGAACAGACATCAAAAGTCTTCTTATACTTCTTTTTGCATTTTCTATTTCACTTTCACTTATTTCACCATTAGAAATGTTTTGAATTTCTGACAATATAATTTCTTTTGTAACATCAAAATTTTTATCATCAATACCACACTCAATAGATAACATTCCCTTAAATTTTTCATAATAAGAATTTATATAATATACAAGACTTCTTTTCTGTCTAACCTCTCTATAAAGTTTTGAATACCCACTTCCTAAAATTTTATTAAAAACAAAGAAAGCATAATAATCTCCATTAAATATTGTTATAGGAGTCTTAAAATTTATAACTAATTTTGTTTGAGTTATATCAAATCTTTCATAACTCTCTGTAAAATCAGTTTTTAAAAATTTATTATTGTCAGTATTAAACTTTCTTTCAAGACTTTTTCCAAATTTATCATATAACATATTTTTGATTCTATCTTCATCAAAATTTCCTATTATAACAAAATAATAAGGTAACTCTCTAAGATTAAGATAAAATTCATACAAATTTTTTCCATTTATTTTCTCTAACCTATCTACATTCCCATAAATATAATTAACATAAGGTTCATTCTTAGTTGAAATCTGCTCACATTTCACATAAGCATAATAATTTTTAGAATCAACCAGACTTAAAATATTTGTCCTTAAATTTTCCTTTTCAATTTTTAAAAACTCTTCTTTAAAACATCCCTTTTCTTCCAAAACATTATAAAAAATTTCATGTAAAAAATTAATTATTTCATCCCAAAGAGAAGTATTTTGATCAATATATTCATCTTTCAAAAACTCAATATAAATTGTAAATACTGCAACTTCACCACATTTATTAACATAACAATTAAAATGAGTTCCATACATTTCTTGTAACTTACTGTACAATTTTTTTAAGGAATCATATTTTTTAGATCCAATTTTTATCATTTCAGATACTAAATTTAAATCAGTAATTTTTTCATCTATATCAATTGGTATATTTAAACTAATACTATTAGATTTAAATTTATTACTTTTTATAAATTTTATATTCATAAAAATAAAAAACCTCTCTTAATTATTTTATTTGACATTATTTTCATAATACAATATAATACTCAGTGTATATGAGAATAGATGAGTTCTGGTGGGCTCGCCAGTCTTCAAAACTGTGTTGTCGTGCTAATACCACGATGGGTGGGTTCGATTCCCACATATTCTCGCCAAATATTTTTGCTATAAAAGTATACCAGACTTAATATTGGTATACTTTTTTTATTTTTAAAATTTAACACACTATTTATTCCAAATCAACTTTTTATAGATAATATAATTTTCAAGGTGAAACTAATGAAAAAACTTTCAAAACTACATATAACAAGTTCAATTTTTATTTCAGCAAATTTTATTGCATTAATTTCTCTAAATAAAACTGCTAATACCGCTCCAACTGGGGGTTATAGCAAAGTTAGTACACTGCAATTATTATCTGAAGTTGTTAGAAATCCTATGGGAGCATTTATTCAAAAAATATCAAACGGAAAATTAAAGGGACACTTTATACATTCTGGAGTATCAACTACAACATATAATAATTTTTCTGTTAGACCCAGATCAATAATTCAAGAAAAAACACATGATAATAAGTTTAAATATTTGTCAACAGAAGGTGCAAATAGAATAATTGTTGCAGAAAGTAGTGCTTTTAAAATCTTAACTTATAGTAAAAATTCACTCATTAAAGAAATTAACATGGTTAGAGAAGGTGAAAATATTGTAATAACTTCTGAAAAAGGAGCAAGAACTCCGCAACACGTTTTAAAAAAGACGATTCTTAATTTTGGAAATTTAGATGATAATACCCCATCAACTTCATCTCAAGCATCTGCTCCATCATCTAAACCAACAATAACTATAACAAGACATTCTATTTCGAATAGACAATCCTCTAACTTTGATACAGAAAAAACATATGTGTATGAAGCTTCAAGTCTAAAATTAATTTCACAAGTAACTAAAATTAAATCACATGATAAAATTGAATCTACCACACAACATGAAGATGGTACAACATCTAAAATTGTTGAACATATAGACGGAAGAAAAAATTCTTTTGTTTACAATCACATGGGAGAAACTTTATTTTCAAATGTAACGGAACCTGATAGAAGTAACGTTGTAACAACTAGATTAAATGAAAATACATATTCGAAATTAAGATATAATTCTAATAAAAAATTAGTGGAGGAAAAAATTATAACTCCTACTTCATCAGAAACAAAAATATTTAATGAACAGGGAGAAATAACTTCAACTTCAAGAATTAATGTACTAGCTAATGGAGAAACTGTAGAAACTACAACTCACGAAAACGGATACATTGTAACAAATGAAAAAAGACAAGATGGAAGTTTATTATCAATAATAACTCGTACACCTTCAGGAGAATTATTAAAACAAGATTTTAATGAACGCAATCTGCCATTAAACAGTCCATATAAAATAAATTAACTTTTAAAAAGGTGGTACCAATGAAAAAATTTTCAAAAATATGTATCAATAGTTCAATTTTTATTTCAAGTAATATGCTCATGCTAATGTTATACGTAGAAAAAAGTAACGCTACTCCAATCTCAAAACCTTCTACTGTGAGATTATTAAGTGAAGTAATTAGAAGTCCACACAGCGCATTTATACGTAAACTTTCAAACGGAAATTTAAAAGGAAACTTTTTACATTCTGGACAAAATACTACCGCTCTACATGTTTTTTCTGTTAAAGCTGGAGCACTTGTAGATGTAAAAAAAACACATGATGGAAATTTTTATCCATTATCTACATCAAAACATCAAAGAAGATTAGAAGGAGAAGGAGTTAATTTTAGAATATATACATATAGTAAATCGGGACTTAAGAAAAAAATTAATATTTTTATGGAAAATGGAAATTTAATAGTCAATTCCATAAAAGGAATTGGGACTCCTGATTATATTTTAAAAAGAACAGTTCTTGAATTTGGGGATGGTGCATCAACTTCTTCTCAATCCTCTTCTTCATCTTCTACTCCAAAAATAACTGTAACAAGATATTCTTCCTTTGATGAAGCTTCCAATAGTTTTAATGTAGAAAAAATATCTACACACGACCCTTCAGCTCTTAAATTAATTTCACAAACAACTAAAAATAAATTAACAGGTCAAACCGAATCAATTATAATCCATGAAAATGATACAAAAACAAAAATTGTTGAAAGCTCAGATGGTAGTTCAACTTCCTCACTTTTAACTTCAAATAATGAACTTTTATTTTCAAAAACAAAACATGGAAACGGAAATACAACAATAACAAAGAAACTAGAATCTAACACATATTTAAGCCAAAAATATAATCGAAACTTATTAGTAGAAGAAGAAACCCTAACTACACCTAATTCAATAGAAACAAAAAAATATAATGAAAACGGTTCTTTAACTTCAACTACATCAACTTATAGACTTCCTGATGGTTCAAGTCTTGGAACAACAACTTCATCTTCTTCAACAACAACTTACGAACGTAGAAATGATGGAAGTTTAATATCCATAACATCTACTACTCCTAATGGAGAAATATTAAAACAAGATTTTGATGTAAACAATGCACCATTAAACAATCCATATAGAATTAATTAATTTTTTAAAAGGTGATCGCTAATGAAAAAAATCTCAAAAATATGTATCAATAGCTCAATTTTTATTTCAAGTAATATACTCATGCTAATGTTATACAAAGAAACAACTAACGCTACACCTCTTCACTCCTATTCTAAACTTTCAACGGTACAATTATTAAGTGAAGTTATTACAAATCCAACTGGAGCATTTATTAGCAAAATCCCAAACGGAAAGTTGAAAGCAAGTTTTTTGCATTCAGGAAGAAATATAAGGGCAATAGATATTTTTGCAGTTAAATCTGCCTCTACTGTACAAGTTAAAAAAACAAATGACTCAAATTTTGAAAGAATGTTAGCATCAAAACATCAAAGAACGTTGGTATCAGAAGGAGTAGCATTTAAAGTATTTACAAAAAGTAAACTAGGTTTAGATAAAGAAATTATTTTTACAACGGAAAATGAAAACATAGTAGTTACTTCTGAAAAAGGTATAGGAACTCCTCATCATGTTTTCAAAAAAACAATTCTTGAATTTGGAGATGGTCCATCAACTTCCACTCAAGCTTCTTCTTTATCACCTGAACCTAAAATAACTGTAACAAGATATTCTCTTTCAAACGAAAAAGCAAAAGAATTCGATATAGAAAAAACATCTATATACGATCCTTCAAATTCAAAATTAATCTCTCAAATAGAAAAAAATAAAACAGCAGGATACACAGAATCAATCATGAGACATGAAGATAATATGAAAACAAAAATTATTGAGCATACAGATGGAAGAACTGATACTTTTCTCATAAATTCAACTGGAGAAATTTTAACTTCAACCTTAATGGATAAAAATAGAAATGTAACTATAACAAAAAAAGTAAATCAAGATACATATTTAAAAAATAAATATA
>NZ_LXFF01000017.1 GCF_001655775.1 Candidatus Arthromitus sp. SFB-turkey | reverse complement strand
TGGAAGAACTGTAGGTTCTGGGGTTGTTTCTAAAATAAATAAATAATGGGTTTGAATAAAAAATGGAGACTAGTTAATTTTTCTAGTCTCGTTTGCTTTGAATATAGTAAAAATAGTTATTGAGTTGTATTTTTATTTATAGTATAATTAGGTAGTTATGTGTATATAAGAAATATTTTATATATTTTAGGTAAGTGAGATTTTTATTTCAAATTTATATGTTGAATTAAAAAAATAAAGATATATATTGAAGGAGGGAAAAAGATGAGCTTAAAACAAAAAATAAGAATAAAGTTAAAAGCGTTTGATCATGTTATGCTTGATAGTGCTGTTTTAAAAATTGTTGAAACTGCAAATGGCACTGGAGCAAAAGTATGTGGGCCAATTCCGCTTCCAACAAGGAAGGAAAAAGTTACTATTTTAAGATCTCCACATAAAGATAAAGATTCAAGAGAACAGTTTGAAATTAGAACACACAAAAGATTGATAGATATAGTTAATCCTACGCCTAAAACTGTTGATGCTTTAATGAGATTAGATATTCCAACAGGTGTAGATATAGAACTTAAGTTATAAGATTATTTTTATGATTGATTGATTTATGATTATCAATCCGCTCGTAAAAGGAGGAAAATTTATGAAGAAGTCGTTACTTGGTCAAAAAGTAGGAATGACGCAAATTTTTACTGAAGATGGTAATATGATACCAGTGAGTGTTATAGTAGCTGATCCGAATGTTGTTGTTCAAGTTAAAACAACTGATAAAGAAGGATATGATGCTATACAGGTTGGATATGGTGTTATAAGGGATAAACTTGTTAATAGTCCTCAAAAAGGACATTTTAAGAAAGCAGGAATTCAGTTCAAAAGACATTTAAGGGAATTTAGATTAGAAGATTGTTCTTCATATAATATTGGAACAGAAATAGATGTTAATATTTTTTCGCAAGGTGAAAAAGTAGATGTTATTGGTGTTTCGAAAGGGAAAGGGTTTCAAGGAACTATAAAAAGATGGAATGGTCATAGGGGACCTATGTCACATGGTTCTAAATTTCATAGATCTGTTGGTTCTATGGGTGCTTCTTCTGATCCATCAAGGACATTTAAGAATAAAAAAATGCCAGGTAGAATGGGTGGAAGAAAATGTACAGTTCAAAATCTTGAGATTGTTAAAATTATTCCAGAAAAAAATGTTATTTTGATAAAGGGATGTATACCTGGCCCTAATAAATCTATAGTTCAGATTAGAGATTGTGTTAAAAAAGGTGATATTTAAATTGATGGAAGGAGGAAATTAAATGTCTAAGTTAGCTATATATAATATAGATGGTGAAAAAGTTGGAGAATTAGAACTTTTAAAAGAAGTGTTTGATGTTGAAATTAAAGAATATGCTGTACATCAAGTTGTAGTTGCACAACTTGCTAATAAGAGACAAGGAACTCAGTCAGCTAAAACTAGAGCTGAAGTTTCTGGTGGTGGTAAAAAGCCTTGGAGGCAAAAAGGTACAGGAAGAGCTAGACAGGGATCTATAAGATCGCCTCAATGGATACATGGTGGTGTAGTGTTTGCTCCAAAACCAAGAGATTATCGAATGAATATTTCTAAGACTTTAAGAAAAGTTGCTATTAAGTCTGTTTTGACAAGTAAAGTTAGAGAAGATAATATGTTAGTTTTAAATGACATTAGTTTTGATGCTCCTAAAACTAAAAATATGGTTAAAGTTTTGAATAACTTAAATGTGGATAGTAAACTTTTATTAGTTACAGAAAACGTTAATAAAAATGTTTACAGATCTAGTACTAATTTACAGGATGTTAAGGTTATACCTGTGAATAATATTAATGTTTATGATTTGTTAAGATATGAAAAACTTATAATAACTCAAGGTGCAGTTAAAAGACTTGAGGAGGTGTATTGTAGTTGAAGTTAACTAATTATGATATAATTATTAGACCTGTTATAACAGAAAAAAGCATGTCTCTTATGAGTGAAAGAAAGTATACTTTTATAGTTCATAAAGATGCAAATAAAATTCAGATAAGAAATGCTATTGAAAAAATATTTGATGTTGAAGTAGATAGAGTATTTACAATGAATTACATAGGTAAGAAAAAGAGAGTTAGATTTCATCAAGGGAAAAGATCAGATTTTAAGAAAGCTATAGTACAGCTTACGGTAAATAGTAAATCGATAGAGTTTTTTAATTCTATGCAGTAATTAGTTTTGAAAAAAGGAGGAAGAGATTTTGGGAGTAAAAAAATTAAATCCTACTACCCCTTCACGTAGAAATATGACTGTTAATTCTTATGAAGAGATAACTGTAAGTAAACCAGAAAAATCTCTAGTATATGGATTAAAGAAAAGTGGTGGAAGGAATTCTCAAGGTAAGATAACCGTTAGACATAGAGGCGGCGGAAATAAAAGAAAATATAGAATTATAGATTTTAAAAGAAATAAAGATGGTATTGTTGGTATTGTAAAAACTATTGAATACGATCCAAATAGATCAGCATTTATATCGTTAATTTCTTATCTAGATGGAGAAAAAAGATATATATTAACACCTAATGGATTGAAAGTTGGGGATAAAATAGTATCAGGAAAAGATGTTGATATAAAACCAGGAAATTGTTTGCCGTTGAGTGATATACCAGTTGGTACTATGGTTCATAATATAGAGCTTAAAAAAGGTAAAGGTGGTCAGATAGTTAGATCTGCAGGATTATCTGCTCAACTTATGGCAAAAGAAGGTGATTATGCAACATTAAGATTGCCTAGTGGTGAAATGAGATATGTGAGAATTGAATGTAGGGCAACTATTGGGGTGTTGTCAAATGAATCTCATTCTATAATTAGTATAGGTAAAGCTGGCAGGAATAGACATAAGGGTATTAGACCAACTGTTAGAGGATCAGTAATGAATCCATGCGATCACCCACATGGTGGTGGAGAAGGAAGAAGTCCTATTGGTAGACCAAGTCCAGTGTCACCTTGGGGTGTGCCAACTTTAGGATATAAAACTAGAAAAAATAAGAAATATTCTAAAAATTTAATAATTAGAAGAAGAAAGTAATTTTTAATTTATGGAAGGGAGGTTTTAAATTTGGGTAGATCTACTAAAAAGGGGCCATTTATTCAAAAGGTTTTATTAGATAGAATATTAGAGATGAATAAAAATGGAGAAAAGAAGGTTATAAAAACTTGGTCTAGAAGTTCCACAATATTTCCTGAAATGATAGGTCATACTATTGGTGTTCATGATGGAAGGAAGCACGTTCCTGTATATATAACTGAGGATATGGTTGGACATAAATTAGGAGAATTTGCTTTAACGCGGACTTATAAAGGTCATGTTGATCAAAAAACATCTAGAGTTAGATAAAAAAATGAAAGGAGTTGATGGTTTTGGATTCAAAAGCTGTGGCTAAATATATAAGAATGTCACCTACTAAGATAAATATTGTTTTGAATGTTATTAGAGGCAAATCAGTTAAGGATGCGTATTCTTCTTTAGTATGTATTGATAAGAGAGCTTCTAAAGTTATAGAAAAAGTTTTAAAATCTGCTGTTGCTAATGCTGAAAATAATAATGGACTTGATGGAAATTCTCTTATTGTAAAGGAAGCCTATGTAAATAATGGTCCAATACTTAAGAGATTTAGACCTAGAGCACAAGGAAGAGCTTTTAGAATTAACAAAAGAACAAGTCATATTACTGTAATTGTAGGAGAAAATACAAAATAAAGGAGGTTTAATTTAAATGGGTCAAAAGGTTAATCCACATGGTTTAAGAGTTGGAGTAATTAAAGATTGGTCTTCTAAGTGGTATGCTGATAAAAAGGATTTTGCACGATTTTTGAATGAAGACTTTAAAATAAGAAAGCTTTTGAAGAAAAAATATTATTCTGCGGGTATATCTAGGATAGATATAGAAAGAAGTGTAAAGAAAATTAAGTTGAGTATATATACTGCTAAGCCTGGAGTTATAATTGGTAAAGGTGGAGCAGGAATTGAGCTTGTGAAATCAGAAGTTCAAAAAATTGATTCTACTAACAGTACAATAATTGTGAATATTGTAGAGGTTAAAGTGGTAGATATGGATGCGCAGTTAGTTGCTGAAAATATAGCTTTGCAATTAGAGAGACGTGTATCTTTTAGAAGAGCTATGAAGCAAGCTATGCAAAGAACTATGAAAATGAAAGCTCTTGGAATCAAAACTGCTGTTTCTGGTAGACTTGGTGGAGCAGATATTGCTAGAACTGAGCATTATCATGAGGGAACTATACCGTTGCAAACATTAAGAGCTGATATAGATTATGGTTTTTCTGAAGCGGATACTACCTATGGTAAATTAGGAGTTAAAGTGTGGATATATAGAGGAGAAATATTATCTAATAAAAATGTAGTGAGTAATAAAGAAAAAATATAGAAGGGAGGAGATTGTAGTATGTTAATGCCTAGAAGAGTTAAGTATCGTAGGGTTCAAAAGGGAAGAATGAGAGGTAATTCTAAAGCAGGTGTTAAAATTGCTTACGGGGATTATGCTTTAGTTGCTATGGGTAGTTCGTGGATTACTAGTAATCAAATAGAGTCTGCTAGAATTGCGATTAACAGATATATTAAAAGAGGTGGTAAGTTACATATTAAAATATTTCCTCATAAATCTGTTACTAAAAAACCAGCTGAAGTTCGTATGGGGTCAGGAAAAGGAGCGCCTGAGTATTTTGTTGCTATAGTTAAACCAGGTAGAATAATGTTTGAATTGTCGGGAGTATCTGAAGAACTTGCGAGAGAAGCGATGAGATTAGCATCTCATAAGTTACCTGTAAAAACTAAATTTTTAACTAGAAAAGATTTTAATGAAATGAGTGGTGAATAAAATTTATGAAAACTAGAGAATTAGATGAAATAAGACATTTAGATTTACATGAAATGAATAATAAGCTTATGGATTTGAAATCTGAGCTTTTTAATTTAAGGTTTCAATTAGCTGTTGGTCAATTAGAAAATTCTATGAGAATTAGAGAAGTTAAAAAATCTATTGCGCAGGTTAAGACTGTTATTAGAGAAGAGGAAATAAAACAATTGAGATAATCTATAAAAGGAGGTTTTTAAGTGGAAAGAAATTCTAGAAAAGTTAAAGTTGGAATAGTTGTTTCTGATAAGATGCAAAAGACTATAGTGGTTGCTGTTGAAGGTAAGAAAAAACATCCATTATATGGTAAAGTTCTTAAAGTTACAAATAAATTTAAAGCTCATGATGAAAATAATGATGCAAAAGTTAATGATAAGGTTTTGATAATGGAGACTAGACCACTGTCAAAACAAAAAAGATGGAGATTGGTTGAAGTGTTGGAACGAGCTAAATAAATAAGGGGAGATAAAGATGATACAAGAGTTAAGTAGATTAAAGGTTGCTGACAATACAGGCGCCAAGGAAGTCATGTGTATAAGAGTTTTAGGTGGTTCAAGAAGGAAAAGTGGAAATATTGGAGATATTATAGTTGCGAGTGTTAAAAATGCATCACCAGGAGGTGTTGTAAAAAAGGGAGATGTAGTTAAAGCTATAATTGTAAGAACTGTTAAAGGTGTGAGACGTTCAGATGGATCTTATATAAGATTTGACGATAACGCAGTTGTTATATTGAAAGATGATGGACAGCCAAGAGGTACAAGGGTTTTTGGACCAGTTGCGAGAGAATTAAGAGAAAAAGATTGTATGAAAATACTTTCTTTAGCTCCGGAAGTTTTATAGTTTGGAGGTGGTAAAATGCATGTAAAGAAAAATGATACGGTTTTAGTTATATCTGGAAAAGATAAAGATAAAATAGGTGAAGTTTTAAATGTTAATCCTAAAAAAAATACAATAATTGTTAGCGGTATTAATATTGTAACAAAGCATAAAAAGCCAAATCGTGAAAATATGCAAGGTGGAATATTAAAAGTTGAAGCTCCTATTAATGCTTCTAAGGTTATGCTTTATTGCAATGATTGTAAAAAAACTACTAGGATAAAACATGAGTTTTTGGATGATGGAAGTAAAGTGAGAGTTTGTAGACACTGTAAGAAAAAAATATAATTTGAAAGGAGTTTGTGGATATTGTCTAGATTAAGAGAAAAATATGTTAACGAAATAGTTAATGATTTAATTAAGAAATTTGAGTATAAAAATAAAATGCAAGTTCCTAGAGTAGAAAAAATCGTTGTTAATATGGGAGTTGGAGAAGCAAAAGATAATGTTAAAATTTTAGAATCTGCACTTAATGATTTGCAATTAATTTGTGGGCAAAAACCTATTGTGTGTAGAGCTAAAAAATCTATATCTAATTTTAAGTTGAGAGAAAATATGCCAATAGGATGTAAGGTTACGCTTAGAAGAAATCGTATGTATGATTTTATGGATAAATTGTTGAATGTTGCGTTACCAAGAGTTAGAGACTTTAGAGGAGTATCTGAAAAAAGTTTTGATGGTAAAGGGAATTATACTTTAGGGTTAAAAGAACATTTAATTTTTCCTGAAATAGAATATGATAAAATAGATAAAATAAGAGGACTTGAAGTTATATTTGTTACAACTGCAAATACTGATGAAGAAGCAAGAGAGTTATTAAAATTTTTAGGGATGCCATTTGCTAATTAATTTGTAAGGAGGTAAAGTTGTGGCTCGTAAGGCAATGATTGAAAAATGGAAAAAACCTGCTAAATATAAAACAAGAATTTATACTAGATGTAATTTGTGTGGTAGACCACATGCTGTATTGAGGAAGTTTGGTATATGTAGGATTTGTTTTAGAGAATTAGCATATAAAGGTCAAATTCCAGGATGTACAAAATCAAGTTGGTAAGAATAGAGAGGAGGTATATAGGGTATGGTTATGACTGATCCAATAGCGGATTTATTGACTAGAATAAGAAATGCTAACATGATAAGACGTGAAGTATTAGAAGTTCCAAATTCTAAAATAAAGAAGGAAATATTGAGAATTTTATTAAACGAAGGTTATATAAAATCTTATGAAGATTATAGTGATGGAGTTATTCCTATGATCAAAATAAATTTAAAATATGGTAGAAATAATGAAAAAGTGATAACAGGTCTTAAGAGAATTTCTAAGCCAGGACTTAGAGTATATTGTAAGAAAGATAATATACCACGTGTATTAAGTGGTTTAGGTATAGCTATAATATCAACTTCTAAAGGTGTTATGGTTGATAGAGAAGCAAGAAAGTTAGGTTTAGGTGGAGAGGTTATCTGTTACATTTGGTAGTCAGAGGTTAGGAGGTATTTAATATGTCTAGGGTCGGTAAATTACCTATAATTTTACCAGATGGAGTTAATTTTAAGATTGATGCAGAAAATATAGTTACTGTAGAGGGTAGTAAAGGTAAATTAGTAAAGAAAATGCCGAGTGAAGTTTTAATAAAACAAGAGGATAAGCAAGTAGTTATTGAAAGAAAAGAAGAAAGTAAGAGATATAAGCAAATGCATGGTTTAACAAGGGCTCTTATATTTAATATGGTAAAGGGAGTTTCGCAAGGGTATGAAAAGATTTTAGAGTTGAATGGAGTTGGTTATAGAGCTCAGATTAAAGGGAAAAATATAGTTTTAAATTTAGGATATTCACATACTGTTGAGATTGAAAATGTTGAAGGGATTACATATGAAGTACCTAATCAAACTCAAATAATTGTTAAAGGTATTGATAAACAATTAGTTGGAGAAGTAGCTGCTAAAATTAGACAATGGAGAAAGCCAGAGCCATACAAAGGAAAAGGAATTAAATATTCAAATGAGGTTATTAGAAGAAAAGAAGGTAAAACTGGTAAAAAATAAATATAGTTAGTAAGAAGGGAGTGAAACAAAATGATAAATAAATTTGATAAAGTTAAGAAAAGAAAAAGAAGACATTTGAAAATTAGAAAGAAAATTTATGGAACAGCTGATATTCCAAGATTATGCGTATTTAGAAGTTCAAAAAATATATATGCTCAGTTAATTGATGATAATAAAGGAGTAACTTTAGTATCTGCGTCTACATTAGATAAGGATTTTGAAGGTATTGGAAGTAATAAAAATGCTGCTAGAGAAATTGGAAAAAGATTGGCCCAAAAAGCTATAAAGAAATCTATAAATAAAGTTGTGTTTGATAGAAGCGGATATTTATATCATGGTAGAATTTCAGAATTAGCTGAAGGTGCACGTGAAGAAGGTCTACAGTTTTGATTATAAAGGAGGGAAATAGACATGAAAGGTAATGTTTCAGAATTAAAAGAAAAAGTTGTATTTATAAACAGGGTTACAAAAGTTGTTAAAGGTGGTAGAAATTTTAGATTTAGTGCTTTAGTGGTTGTTGGAGATGGAAAAGGTCATGTTGGGGTTGGAACTGGTAAATCAGCTGAAGTTCCAGATGCCATTAGAAAAGGTATTGAAGAAGCTAAAAAGAATTTGATATATGTTCCAATAATTAAGGATACAATTCCACATGAAGTTGTTGGAATTTTTGGCAAATCTAAAGTTTTAGTAATGCCTGCTAGGAAAGGAACAGGTATAATAGCGGGTGGACCTGTTAGAAGTGTTCTTGAATTAGTAGGTATAAAAAATGTTACAGCTAAATCTTTGGGTTCTAATAATCCTAAAAATGTTGTTGAAGCTACGATTGAAGCATTATTATCTTTAAGAACTTTGGAAAAAATAGCAGAACTTAGGGATAAAAGTGTATCAGAAATAATAAGTTAGGGGTAGTAATTATGGATAAAGTAAAAATTCGTTTAAAGCGAAGTTTGATTGGTAGAAAAAAAGAACAGAAAGATACTGTTTATGCTTTGGGATTAAAAAAGATTGGAAGTGTAGTAGAGCATAAAAAAAGTCCAGAAATACTTGGAATGATTAATAAGGTTGATTTTTTATTGGAAATTATTGAAGGTTAAGGAGGTTTTAATAATGAAATTACATGAATTAAAACCAGCTCCTGGAAGTAGGAAAACAAGTAAGAGACTTGGAAGAGGTACAGGATCAGGATTAGGAAGAAATTCAGGTAAAGGAGAAAAGGGTCAAAAATCTAGAAGTGGCGGTGGTGTTAGATTAGGGTTTGAAGGTGGACAGATGCCATTGTATAGACGTGTACCTAAAAAAGGGTTTAAGAATCCTTTTAAAAAGAATTATGCTATTTTAAATTTGGAACGATTGAATATTTTTGAAAATGGATTTGAAGTTACAGAACAAATTTTGCTTGATAATGGATTAGTTAGTAATTTAAAAGATGGTGTTAAGATACTTGCAAAAGGTAATTTAGAGAGGAGTTTAACTGTTAGAGTTTCTAAATTTTCACATTCAGCTAAACAAAAGATTGAAGCTGTTGGTGGAAAAGCAGAGGTGATTTAGGTTAAATGTTTAAAATTTTAAGGAATGCCTTTAAAGTTAAAGATCTTAGAAAAAGAATACTATTTACTTTATTTATTGTTGTTGTTTTTAGGGCTGGTAATTTCATACCTATTCCTGGAATAAATACTGAAAGTTTAAAACAATTAACTTCAACAGGATTATTTGGATTTTATGATTTAATATCAGGTGGTGCTTTAGAAAGATTCAGTATTTTTGCTCTTGGAGTTGTTCCCTATATTAATGCATCTATAATAGTTCAGTTGCTTTCTATGTCTATTTCTAAGTTTGAACAGCTATCTAAAGAGGGAGAAGAAGGGAGAAAAAAATTACAAAATATAACTAGATATCTATCTATATTTTTGGCTTTTGTTCAATCTTATGGTACGTATTTGTTAATATCAAATGTTGGTGCGATAGAAGATAGATCTATATTTTCTCTTGTTTTTATAATAGTTACGCTTGTTACTGCATCTACTCTTTTAGTATGGATAGGAGATCAAGTTAGTTTACATGGAATAGGTAATGGAGTATCATTATTTATATTTGTAAATATTGTTTCGAGATTTCCTACAATGTTTATACAAATAGATGCTTTGCAAAAAGCTGGAGAAGTAGGATTGATTGAAATTGCAATATTTTCTGTTGTTGCAATTGGATTATTAATTTGGACTATATATATGAATTTAGCAGAAAGAAGAGTTATTGTTCAGTATGCTGGTAAACAATTATCAGATAAAAATGCTAACAATCAAGCTCATATACCTTTTAGTATAACTGGATCTGCAGTAATAGCTATAATTTTTGCTACATCTGTTTTACAATTTCCTGCGACTATTGGTGCTTTTTTTTCACAAGATGCATGGATAAATAGAGTTTTAGTAAATGGTACATACAGTCCATTTAGGATAAATTCAACATTATATATTTTGTTATTTTCATTTTTGATAGTATTTTTTACATGGTTTTATACTCAGGTTACTTATAAGCCAGATGAGATGGCAGAAAATATGAATAAATCAGCGGGATTTATTCCAGGAATAAGGCCAGGAGAGGCAACGGCTAGATATATAGAAAGAATATTAGATAGGATTTCTATAATAGGTGGTGTGTTTGGAGCAATATTAGCTTTATTTCCAATTTTTATGGATTTATTTACTCCTTTTAGGGGGCTTCAGTTTGGGGGGACTATGCTTTTAATATTGATAGGTACTTCAGCTGATACTATGAGGCAGATTGAATCTCAATTAATTTTGAGACATTATCAAGGATTTTTAAAATAAATCGGAGATGATTTAGTGAAAATATTGTTGATAGGTCCACCAGGAGTTGGAAAAGGAACTCAGTCAAAGTTAATTTGTGAATTTTATGGACTTAGTCATATTTCTACTGGTGATATATTAAGAAAACATATAGATAGATGTACTAATATAGGTAGGGTAATAAATAGGTTTGATATTAATAATGGTAAATTTGTTCCAGATAAATTAATCAATGATTTGATTAAACAAATGAATATAGAAGGTTTGTTTAAAAAATCTTATTTATTGGATGGATATCCGAGAACTCTTAACCAAGCAGAATTTTATGTTAATAAAATTTTAGATAAATTGAGTAAATATATAGTTATATATTTAAATGCTAGTAGAGAGTATATTTTAGATAGGATTTCTCAAAGAAGAATTTGTTCAGGTTGTGGCAATGTGTATAATTTGAAAAATGTTTCCCCTAAGAATTCAGGAATTTGTGATGAATGTGGAAAAAGTTTAATTCAAAGGTTAGATGATAGAATAGATGTATTTAATGGAAGATTAGAAATTTATGATAAAATGACGCTTGATGTAATTAAGTATTTTATGAGTTTAAATGTATTATTTGAAGTAGATGCTTCTAGAGAAATTAATGATGTTTTTGGAAATATTAAAAATATTATAGGTGAATATTATGATTTATATTAAAAATGATGATGATATTTTTTTGATGAAAAAAGCAGGGCATATAGTTAGGGATACTTTGAATTTAATTAAATCTATCATAAAACCTGGAATAAGTACAAATTATTTGGATTGTGAAGCAGAGAAATATATTTTAAGTTGTGGAGCGAAACCGTCATTCAAAGGATATTATGGTTTTCCGTCTACTTTATGTATTTCTATAAATAATGAAGTTATACATGGTATACCTTCGGATAAGATTATTAAAGATGGGGATATAGTTAGTGTAGATTGTGGAGCTAATATTCATGGATTTCATGCGGATGCAGCTAGAACTTTTTCAGTTGGAAGAATTTCAGAAGAAGCTGATAATTTAATTAAGGTTACTGAACAAAGTTTTTTTGAGGCTATAAAATATGCTAGAGAATTAAATACTATTGGGGATATATCTTTTGCAATTCAAAATTATGTTGAAAGTCATGGATATTCAGTTGTAAAAGCATTTACTGGTCATGGAATTGGTAAAGATCTTCATGAATCTCCTGAAGTTCCAAATTTTGGGAGAAAATCGTCTGGGATTATGATTAGAAAAGGAATGGCTTTAGCTATTGAGCCTATGGTTAATATGGGAAGTGAACATATAAATGTATTAGATGATAATTGGACAGTTATTACTAGAGATGGAAGTTTATCAGCTCATTATGAAAATACGGTTATAATAACTTCAGACGAACCAGAAATTATAACATTATAAATTTTGTGAATTGATAGAATTGTTATATTAATAATTAAAGGAGGGTTAAAGAAATGGCGAAAGATGATATTATAGAAATGCAAGGAGTGGTTAGAGAATCTTTACCTAATGCCATGTTTCAAGTTGAACTTGAGAGCGGACATATGATTCTTGCGCATATTTCAGGAAAGCTGAGAATGAATTTTATAAGAATAATTCCTGGAGATAAAGTAAAGATAGAGATGTCTCCTTATGATTTAACCCGTGGTAGAATAACTTGGAGAGCTAAGTAATTTGTAGGAGGATATTGTTGTGAAGGTTAGAGCATCTGTTAAACCTATATGTGAAAAATGTAGAATTATAAAAAGAAAAGGTAAAATCATGGTTATATGTGATATACCTAAGCATAAACAAAAACAAGGATAAAGTGAGGTGAATTTTCAAAATGGCTAGAATTTCAGGTATTGACATACCAAAGGATAAAAGAGTTGAAGTGAGTTTGACTTATATTTATGGCATAGGTTTATCTACATCTAGACGAATATTAAAAGAAACTAATATAAATGGTGATACGAGAGTTAAAGATTTAACTGAGAACGAAATAAATTCAATAAGAGACTTTATAAATAAGAATTTAAAAGTTGAGGGAGATTTAAGAAGAGATGTAGCTTTAAGTATAAAAAGGCTTATAGAAATTGGGTGTTATAGAGGAATAAGACATAGAAAGAGATTGCCTTTAAGAGGTCAAAGAACTAAAACTAATGCTAGGACAGTTAAAGGTCCAAGAAAAACAATAGCAAATAAAAAGAAGTAAGGAGGTAAGTTATTAAATGGCAGTTCAAAAAGCTAAAAAAGTTAATAGACGAAAAAAAGATAAAAAAAATGTAGATCATGGTTCGGCTCATATAAAATCGACATTTAATAATTCAATAGTTACGTTAACAGATATAAATGGTAATACTTTAGCATGGTCTAGTGCTGGAGCTTTAGGATTTAAAGGATCTAGAAAAAGTACTCCTTATGCTGCACAAATGGCAGCAGAAACTGCAGCAAGAGATGCTATGGAGCATGGACTTAAGAGTGTTGAGGTTTATGTAAAAGGACCTGGTTCAGGTAGAGAAGCAGCAATAAGATCATTGCAAGCAGCAGGATTAGAGATTACTTTAATAAAAGATGTAACACCTATTCCTCATAATGGATGTAGACCACCTAAGAGGAGAAGGGTATAATTTGGAGGTGTAATATGGCTAAATATAATGGTCCGCAGTGTAAATTATGCAGAAGAGAAGGTATGAAATTATTTTTAAAGGGTGATAGATGTTATTCTAATAAATGTGCGGTTGTTAGAAGACAGAATGCTGGTGCACCTGGTCAACATGGTCAAACAAGGAAAAAATTATCAAACTTTGGTCTTCAATTAAGAGAAAAACAAAAAACTAAAAGAATATATGGTATGCTTGAAAAACAGTTTAGACTTACTTATGATAAAGCAGATAAAAAAGCTGGTATTACTGGGGAAAATTTAATTAGTTTTTTAGAAATGAGATTAGATAATGTAGTATTCAAGTTAGGGTTTGCAAACTCTAGAAGAGAAGCTAGACAATTAGTTTCACATGGCCATTTTTCTGTTAATGGTAGGAAAGTAGATATAGCTTCTTATAGAGTTAAAATTAATGATATTATAGAAGTTAGAGAAAAAAGTCGTTCACTTGAAAAGTTTAAAGTTTTGTTTGAAAATAATACGTCTATTCCTTCATGGCTTACTATTGATGGTGAGAGATATAGAGGAAAGGTTGTATCTATTCCTTCTAAGGATGACTTAAATGTACAATTTAATGAAACTTTAATTGTAGAGTTTTATAGTAAATAATTTTTGAATCAGTTGCCCTTAAAAATTATGTTAAGGGAGGGTTTTTTATATATGTTTGATATTGAAACGCCTAAGATTGAATGTGTAGAGTGTAATGATAATGGAACATATGGGAAATATGTGGTTGAGCCTTTAGAGAGAGGTTATGGAACTACTCTTGGTAATTCATTAAGGAGAATATTGTTATCTTCTTTACCAGGTGTTGCTACAACATCTATTAAAATTGATGGAGTATTACATGAATTTTCCACAATTAAGGGAGTAAAGGAAGATGTAACAGAAATTATTTTAAATATTAAAGAACTTGCTCTACGTATGGATGAAGAGGGGAGTAAAGTATTACACTTAGATGTAAAAGGTAGTAAGGTTGTTAAAGCCGGTGATATACAAGTAGAAGATGGAATTGAAATTATAAATAAAGATTTACATATAGCAACGCTTGAAGATGATGGACATTTAAATATAGAAATTACAGTTAATAAAGGTAGAGGATATGTACCACAAAATAAAAATAAAATTGAAAATAGTATAGGTCATATTCCAATAGATTCTATTTATACTCCTGTAAAAAGAGTAAATTTTATGGTAGAAAATACAAGAGTAGGTCAAATCACTGATTATGATAAGCTTACTATAGAAGTGTGGACTAATGGTTCTATAAAAGTTGATGAAGCTATAAGTTATTCTTCAAAGATTTTAATTGAACATTTTAAATTATTCTTAGGATTAACAAAAGAAGCTAATGAAGTTGTAGTCATGGTTCAAAAAGAAGAAGATAAAAAAGAAAAAGTGCTTGAAATGACTATTGAGGAATTAGATTTTTCTGTTAGAAGTTATAATTGTTTAAAGCGTGCGGGTATTAATACAGTTCAAGAGCTTGCACAAAAATCTTTAGAGGATATGATGAAAGTTAGAAATCTCGGTAAAAAATCTTTAGAAGAGGTTGAAAAAAAACTTAAAGATTTAGGATTAAGTTTAAGGCAGAGCGATGAATAATAGGAGGTGTTTAATTTGGCTTGGCAAAGAAAATTAGGTAGACCAACAGATCAAAGAATAGCTATGCTTAAAAATCTTGTTACAAGTTTTTTAAAGCATGGAAAAATAGTTACAACAGTAACAAGAGCTAAAGAAACTCAAAGTTTAGCTGAAAAAATGATAACTCTTGCAAAAAGAGGAGATTTGCACGCAAGACGTCAGGTTTTGTCTTTTGTTAAAGAAAAGCAAGTTGTTAAATCGTTGTTTGATGAAGTTGCTTCTAAATATCAAGATAGAAATGGTGGATATACAAGAATAATAAAAATTGGACCAAGAAGAGGCGATGGTTCTGAAATGGCTGTTCTAGAATTAGTATAGTTTTTGTTTGTGGGAAATTAAGAAGTTTGTCTTAATTTCTCTTTTTGTTTTTTGAAGAAAATTTGATATAATGTTGTGTATTATAAGTAGGTTGGGAAATTGAATTATGAATAATTGTATAAAAATTATAGATGTTTCATTTAAATATAATGAATATGAAGATTATGTTTTAAAAAATATAAAATTGACTATTAATGAAGGAGAATTTGTTTGTATTGTAGGTGGAAATGGTTCTGGAAAATCTACATTATCAAAACTTATTAATGGAATTTATGAGCTTAAGTATGGGGATATTTTTGTTAATTCTATGAGCGTTAGAGATCAAAAAAATATTTTAAATATAAGAAAAATACTTTCCATTGTTTTTCAAAATCCTGATAATCAAATTGTTTCTACTCTTGTTTTAGATGATGTTGTGTTTGGCCTTGAAAATATTCTAAATGATAGGGAAGAAATTCAAAAAAGGGTTTATGATGCACTTGAAAAAGTTCATATGCTTGAGTATAAAGACCATAATACAAATATGTTATCAGGTGGGCAAAAACAAAGGGTTTCAATTGCTGGAGTTTTATCTATGAAACCTAAATATATTATTTTTGATGAATCTACATCCATGCTTGATCCTAATGGTAAAAGGGAAGTATTATCTATTTTAAAAGAGATAAATGAAGTTTATGGAATTACGGTTATATTAATAACTCATTTTATTGAGGAATGTCTTTTAGCAAATAGAATTGTTGTTTTAAGTAAAGGGATAATCAAATATGATGGCAATCCAAGGAAAATTTTATGGGATGAAAAATTTTTATTTGAAAATAATTTAGATACCACATCATCTTGTAGAATATCAAATTATTTAAAAAAAATGGGTTTTCACAATGAAGAAAATATATTTGATTTGGAGGAACTTGTTGATTTGTTATGTCGATTGAATTTAAAAATGTAGAATATACTTATCTTAAAAATACTCCTTTTGAAAATAAAGTGTTACATGATGTAAATTTTAAAATTAATAAGGGTGAGATAATTTCAATTATTGGGCATACTGGAAGTGGTAAATCTACTCTTGTTCAGCTTATGAATTTGCTTCTTAAAGGTTTTTCAGGAGATATTATAGTTGACTCTTCAAGTGCTAAGGACAAAAAAGTAAAGCATGTTGATATTAGAAAAAAGTTTGGATTTTCTTTTCAATATCCAGAGTATCAATTTTTTGAGGAAACCATATATAAAGATATTTCATTTTCTTTGAAAGTTCGTGGTGAAAGTGATTTAAATATAGAGCGTAAAGTTAGAGGTGCTATGAAAATGGTATCTTTAGACTTTGAAAAATATAAAGATAAAAGTCCTTTTGAAATTAGTGGTGGGGAAAAAAGAAAGGTTTCTTTAGCTTCTATGCTTGTTTTAAATCCTGAATATATTATTTTAGATGAACCAACTGTTGGTCTTGATCCTAAAACTCGTGAAGAAATAATTTTAATTATTGAAAGGTTAAATAAAGAATTTAATAAGACTATTATTATAGTAACTCATATTATGGATTTAGTTTATAGGCTTTCACATAGAGTTATGCTTTTAAATAAAGGGAAAATTATAAGTTTTGAAGAAACACATAAATTTTTTATGAATGAAAAAATTTTAAATGAGTATTTAATTGAAAAACCATATTTATTAAAGTTATACTTGTGTTTAATGGAAAAAGGTATAAATTTAGAAACTTGTCCTAGAAATATTCATGAAATGGAAAATGTATTAAGCACTTATTTTAAAAATAAGAGGGAAGGTAAATGATTGATAATATTATAATTGGTCAATATGTAAAAAGCGATTCTTTTATACATAAACTTGATCCTAGAACTAAAATAATACTTAATATTGTATATATTCTTGGTGTGTTTTTTATTGATGATATAAAAGGGTATTTAGCTTATTTTCTAATAGTGTTTTTTGTGTCATTTTCATCTAAAATTAAAATTTATCATTTATTAAAGGCTTTGAAAACTATAAGTATGTTTATTATTTTAACCTCTCTTTTTAATGTGTTTTTCATAAAAGAAGGAAATATAATTTTTAATGTTGGGTTTTTAAAGATTTATGATAAAGCTCTTATTACATCTATTTTTATAAGTTTTAGGGTAATATTTTTAATATTAGGGTCAACTATTTTAACACTTACAACTTCTCCAACAGAATTAACAGATGGTTTTGAATCTCTTATGAAACCTCTTAGAAAATTAAAGGTACCTGTTGGGGAAATTTCTCTTATGATTAGTATTTCTCTTAGGTTTATTCCAACTCTTTTAGATGAAACAGATAAAATAATTAAAGCTCAAAAGTCTAGGGGAGTTGATTTTGAAAGTGGAAGTATTGTAAAGAAAATTAAAAATATTGTACCTATTTTAGTTCCTCTTTTTATAAATTCATTTAGACGTGCAGATGAACTTGCTATTGCTATGGAATCTAGATGTTATCAGGGAAGTGAAAATAGATTTAAATTTAGGGTGTTAAAATTTACAAGAAATGATTTTATAAGTTTTATTGTGTTTATAAGCCTTATTGTTTTAACTTCTTTTATATAGGTGATTTATGAATATATGTTTAAAAATTTCTTATTTAGGCACTAATTATTTCGGATTTCAAAAACAAAAAAATAACATTACAGTGCAAGGAACTCTTGAGAATGTATTTTTAAAAGTATTTAATAGAAATGTTAATATTATAGGGTGTAGTAGGACAGATTCTGGAGTTCATGCAGAGGAATACTATTGTAATTTTCATATTGAGGAATTTAATGTTCCTTTACATAATATAAAAAATGCTTTAAATTCTAATCTTCCTTATGATATAAGGGTAATTGATTGTTATGAAGTTTGCTATACGTTTAATTCAAGGTATGATGCTATAAAAAAAGAGTATGAGTATAAAATATTTAATGGGGAGGTATTACCACCTATAAAATATGTGAATCACATGCATTTTAAATATAGTCTAGATTTTTTAAAAATGAAGGAAGCTTCTAAATATTTTGAAGGTGAGCATGATTTTATAGGGTTTATGAGTAAGGGATCTTCTACTTCAAATACTGTTAGAACTATTTTTAAAAGTGATATTTACAAAAAAGATGAAGTTATAGTTTATAGTGTTTTAGGAAGTGGATTTTTATATAACATGGTTAGAATAATAGTTGGAACTTTAATAATGGTTGGGCAAGGGAAAATAGATTATAAAAATGTGCCTTATATAATTAAATCATGTGATAGGAAAATGTCAGGATTTGTAAGTGATGCAAAGGGGTTATGTTTGAAAAAAGTTTTTTATGATAATTGACATAGTATATAAAGTTTATTATAATACTAATGTTATGTATAATTTAGAATAACAAATCCACTGCCCCGGATTTTTTTATAAATTAAGTATCATTTTTACTAGGAGGATATTATGAAGTCATATTTGCCAAAAAAAGATGAAATTCAAAAAAAGTGGTATGTTGTTGACGTAGAAGGAATGGTTCTTGGAAGAGCAGCAAGTCAAATAGCTTCTATTTTAAGAGGAAAGCATAAGCCAGAATTTACACCTAATATGGATTTAGGGGATTTTGTAATAGTATTAAATGCAGATAAAGTTGTTTTAACAGGAAAAAAACTTGATCAAAAGATGTATAAGTATCATACTGGGTATCCAGGAGGACTTAAAGAAATTCCATATAAGAAATTTTTAGATAAAAAGCCTGAGTTTTTATTTTATGAAGCAGTTAGAAGAATGATTCCGAGAGGTCCACTTGGAAGAAGTCAAATGAAAAAACTTAAGGTTTATAGAGGTTGTGAACACAATCATCAAGCTCAAAATCCTCAAGAGTTGAAATTGAAATATTAATTTGGAGGGAGGAGTTATTATGGGTAAAATTCAATATATGGGAACAGGAAGAAGAAAGAAATCAGTTGCTAGAGTTTTTTTAGTTCCTGGAAATGGAAATGTAATAATAAATAAAAGAAGTATGGATGAATATTTTGGATTGGATACTTTAAAGTACATAGTAAATCAACCATTAGTTCTAACAGATACTTTGTCTAGATATGATGTTAAAGTTAATGTACATGGTGGAGGTTTCACAGGTCAAGCTGGAGCTATAAGACATGGAATATCAAGAGCTTTAGTTAAGTCAGATGAAAACTTAAGACCAATTCTTAAAAGAGAAGGATTTTTAACTAGAGATCCTAGAATGAAAGAAAGAAAGAAATATGGTTTAAAGAAAGCGAGAAGAGCTCCACAATTCTCAAAAAGATAATATTTTTTATTTTCAAGGTTCAAACATTTGTTTGAGCTTTTTTTTGTTTACATAAAATTAAATAAAAATGTCAAACATAAGAGTGAGGATGTAAATTATATAAAGGGGTTTTAAAATGAGGATAGGTAATTTATTTAAAATTCTTACTTTAAGCGTTTTTATTTTTTGTTTTGTGGTTTTTAAAGTATGTTCTATGGAAAATAATAAAATTATCTTAATAGATCCAGGGCATGGAGGAATTGATGGAGGGGCTGTATCTTTAACAAAAACTTTAGAGAAGGATTTAAATCTTCAAATATCTTTAAAACTTAGAGATATTTTAGAAAATAAAGGTTACAAAGTATTTATGACTCGTGATGAAGATGTTTCACTTTCAAATAGTGAAAATGTTAAACAAAAAAAGAGAGAAGATTTAAATAAAAGGTGTAGCATGAAAAAGGAAGTTTCATGTGATATATTTTTAAGTATACATATGAATAAATTTCCAGATTCTTCAGTTAAAGGATCTCAAGTTTGGTATCCTATTTACAGCGAGAAAAGTAAAAAATTAGCTCAAAGTATGCATAAACAATTTAAAGAAACATTAAAACAAGAAAATAATAGAGAACCTAAAGGGGTTAAAAATGAGTATGTAATACTTAGAGATGGATATTTAGGAGCATCTGTAATAGTTGAATGTGGATTTATATCTAATAAAGAAGAAGAAGCAAAATTAAAAGATGATAATTATCAAAATGAATTGTGTAATGCTATAGCATTAGCTATTGACGATTATTTTAGTGGAGGTAATTTGAATTGATTTTTAATTTTAAAGGTAAGATTCAGTCTAATGTATTTATTGATAATTTACTTGCAAAATCTAATGGAAATATTGTTATTATTAGACCAATTTATTATAAGGAAATTAAAAAATCTGAAATTTCATTATCTATATTAAATTTAATAATAGGAAAATTAGAATCTTTATATGATAAAGATATGACCTTTAAAATGATAATGAGTGATGAAGACGGACCTATTGTATTTGTTGTTATAAATAAAGATTCTTTTGATTTAAAGCATGATATGGCTGTATTTGAAGATGAGGATGAACTTGGTCAACTTGGAGTATATATGGTATATGATAAAATAGAAAATAGGTTCATAAAAAGAAGTGAAGCTAATTCTGATTATAGAACTTGTCCTATTTGCAGAGATGAATATATTAATTGTGATATAAATAATAAGCATAATAGAGATGAAATAATTAAACATTTAAGTAGTAGATATTCAGAACTTAGAAAGGAATTTTTTTCAGTTATTTAGTAGTAAATTAATTAGAAATTTATTGAATATATTAAAGAAAAGATTTACACTAATTATTGTAAAAATAGTTATATATATATTTAAACATGAAGTATATTTATTATAAATTAAAAATTATTTTTATTAATTTAAAAATAAAAATTTTAAAAATTATTTATTGTTTTTGTTTGTTTANNATAAAAAAAGATATAAAAATAAATATTAACAATTTAAAAATTGAAAATATAGATATTGAAATAAAGAACTTAGAAGATGCTCTTAGTAAAACAAGAGAGCAACTAGAATTTTTGAGAAAAAAAATAGAAACTGAAGTTGGGAAAGAAGAATCTTTAGTTTTTGAAAGTCATCAAATGATACTTGAGGATCCTGAATTTATTGATAAAGCAAAAGATATGATAAAAAATAATAGTGTTAGTGCTGATTATGCAATTGATAGTGTTAAAAAAGAGCTTGTTCTTGTTATGGAAAGTATTGATGATGAATACATGAGAGAAAGAGCTGCAGATATTAAGGACGTATCAGATAGAATAGTTAGAAATATTTTAGGTATACAGGAAGAAGTGGAAATAACTGAACAAAATACTGTTGTTGTTGCACATGATTTAACTCCATCAGATACCGCTCAACTTGATAAAAGTAAGGTTTGTGGATTTTTAACAAACATTGGAGGTAAAACATCACATTCAGCTATAATGGCTAGAACAATGGAAATTCCAGCTATAGTTGGAATGAATAATATAACAGATATTGTTAAAAATGGAGATATTGTTTTAGTAAATGGTGTTGAAGGGTATGTAATAATAAATCCGAAAGATTCGGAAATTAAAGAGTTTGAAAATTATATAAGAAGTTACAATGAAGAAAAAGAGAAGTTAAAAGCTTTAAAAGATGTTAAAATATATGATAAAAATAATAGACAAATTGAAATTTGTGGGAACATTGGTTCCACCAAAGATGTGGATCAAGTTTTAGAAAATGGTGGAGATGGAATAGGTTTATTTAGAACAGAGTTTTTATATATGGATAGAAGTAATATGCCATCAGAAGAGGAGCAGTTTAATTCCTATAAAGTAGTTCTTGAAAAAATGAATGGTAAACCTGTTGTAATTAGAACACTTGATATAGGAGGAGACAAAAAACTCGATTATTTAGATTTAGGTCATGAAATGAATCCATTTCTTGGATATAGAGCTATTAGACTTTGTTTAGATAGAGTGGATATATTTAAAATTCAGCTTAGAGCACTTTTAAGAGCTTCTATATATGGTAATCTTAAGATTATGTTTCCAATGATTTCTTCAATTGAAGAATTTAGACAAGCCAAGAAAATTTTAGAAGAGTGTAAACAAGAACTTATAAATGAAGGGGTTGTTGTAAGTGATTCAATTGAGGTTGGAATAATGGTTGAAATTCCATCAACGGCAGTTTCAGCTAGTGAATTTGCAAAAGAAGTTGACTTCTTTTCAATAGGAACTAATGATTTAATTCAGTATACACTAGCTTGTGATAGAATGAATGAAAAAGTATCTTATTTATATAATCCAATGCATCCATCTGTACTTTCTCTTATAAAAATGACCATAGATGGAGCTCATGCTGAAGGTAAATGGGTTGGAATGTGTGGAGAAATGGCTGGAGATGAGGAGGCTATTCCTAAACTTTTAGAATATGGATTAGATGAATTTTCTATGTCAGCAACATCTATTTTACCAGCTAAAAAGCAGATTTTAGACATATTAGATAAAAAATAAAATATTTCATGAAGGTGAAATTCTATGGTAACTATTATAAAAGACATTGAAGTTTATGCACCAGAGAGTTTAGGCAAAAAAGATGTAGTGTTTTTATTTGATAAAATAGAAGGATTGTATGATAAAATAAATGAAATCAATCCCCTTATAGAATGTGAGGTAATTGATGGAAGCGATTATATAATGTTTCCTGGATTAATTGATTCTCATGTTCATATATCAGGTGGTGGTGGGGAAGCTGGTTTTAAAAGCAGAACACCAGAAATTAGTATTACAGATTTAATAACTTCTGGAATTACTACAGTTGTTGGATGTTTAGGAACTGATAATGTATGTAGGAATATGAATAATTTACTTGCTAAAGCTTATGGTCTTGAGGAAGAAGGAATAAGTACTTATGTTTATACGGGATCATATGAAATACCCGTTAAAACTATAACTGGAGATATAAAAAAGGATCTTATGCTTATTCCTAAAGTAATAGGTGTTGGAGAAATTGCTTTATCTGATTATAGATCTTCAAAGCCTAGTTTTGAGGAGTTTATAAAAATTATTCATGAGGCAAAAGTTGGTGGAATTTTATCTAATAAAATGGGAATTGTACACATTCATATAGGTGATTCTAATGAAGGGCTTAAATATTTATTTGATATTTGTGTAAATAAAGATATAAACTTATCTCAAATTATTCCTACTCATGTAAATAGAAATAGAAAACTTTTAGATTCTGCTATTGAATATGGTAAGAAGGGTGGATATTTTGATTTAACAAGTAGCTATGTTAAAGGTATAGAAGAAGAGGAAAATTTACGTATAAGTAAAATTATTCCCGAAATTTTATCAAAAGGTGTAGATGTAAGTCATATTACTTGTTCTTCAGATTCTCAAGGGAGTTTACCTATTGTAGATGGTAATGGTAATTTTGTTGGAATTGGAATTGGAAAACCAAATTCTTTATATAATGAAATAAGGGAATTATTAAATAATTCTAAAATTTCAAAAAGTCATATAATATCTCTTGTAACTAAAAATGTTGCAGATATATTAGGACTTAAACATAAGGGAGAAATAAAGAAACATAAAGATGCAGATGTAATTCTTGTAGATAAGCAAGATTTTGAAATAAAATATGTGTTTTCAAAAGGTAAGAAAATGGTTTATAATGGTAAATTATTAGTAAATGAAACTTTTATTAAGGAGTGATTAAGTTTATGATTAATGTTAATGATGCAAATTTTCAAGAGGAAGTATTAGATTTTAAGGGACTTGTGGTTATAGATTTTTATGCTGATTGGTGTGGACCTTGTAAATCGTTTGGACCTATATTTGAAGAGTTTTCAAATGAGAATAGTGACGTGAAATGCGTTAAAATAAACGTTGATGAAAGTACAATTTCTAGAAAATATAAAGTTATGAGTATACCAACAGTAATTTTATTTAAAGATGGTGAAGTTTGTGATAGATTTGTTGGTGTTATGCAAAAAAGAGATTTAGTTGAGTTTGTAAATAAAAATAAGTAAAGAAAAGATGCTAGAGTTTTCTAGCATCTTTTTTATATATGAATGTATTCACTTAAGGTTGAATTTATTTCTAAATGAATTTCATTTAAGGTTTGATTAAGCATTAAGAAATTTGATTTAAGAGATTCTACATCATTAATGTTACTTACTATACTATTTAGCTGTGAAACTTTTTCATTTAAATCTATATTTGAATAGTTTCCTTCAGAATTTTCTAGAGCAAGTACCGAATAATTAATTATTTCTGATATATTTTTTAATTCCTCTTTAACTTCATCTATATTGTTAGCGTTTAAAATATTATTTAAATTTTCAGTTTGAATATATTGATTTGTTAAGTAGCAAAAAAGTATGTTTGATTTAAGAAATTTTTGCTCTATTTTAGAATTAACAACAGAATAAGGATAGTTTACTATGTCATTTATTAAATCTTTAATTTCAGATTTTTGTTTTGTTATATTAAAATACAAATTAGAATTTTTAATATCATTTATTTCCAAACCTTTTTTAAAAATGTGATTATATTTGTTGTATAAATTAACTAAAACTTCAGCCATTTCTTCTTTTTGATTTCTTTTTGTATTTTTATTTTCAATATTAAATATATTTAAAGGTGCTTTTATTTCTCTTTCTTTTACATCATTTATTGGTAATGCTTGAGCACTGTAAGTTATATACGGAAGAGTTGTTGTCAAAGCACCTATTGATAGGCTCAATGCTAAATTTTTAAGTTTTTTCATAAATACCTCCGTAAATTTAAAGGTATAATTAGTTACTCTTTAGTTTGTGCAGTTATTTAAAAAATATTAGTTTAGTTGTACAAAGAATTTGAAATACTTACTTTAGAATCTATTTTATGTTTTAAAGTATTGTATTTATTTAAAATTTTTGAATAAACAAATTCTGTTTGCTCATACATTTTTTGCAGATTTTCATCTGTTAATTCATTTGCTTCTGATAAATGTTCATTTTTAATAGAATATTTTAATTTTGTATTGTATTCATCATAAAGATCTAAAATTTCTTCAATTTCATGATATATAGATAAACCTTCTTGAGGTATTGGAAGTTTTGAAAGTTTAGATTTTAAATTTTTTAAAACGTTTAAATTTTTTTCTAATGTATTTAAAATTAATTGATAGTCATATTTGTTATCTCTAGCTTTTTTTAATTTTTCATCAATGTTTTCTATTAAAGGAAGGAATTCATACATAATGGAGTTTACTTCACTTATAAATTTATTTAAGCTTAAGGTTGATATGGAGTTTATTTTTTCTGAGTAAAAATTATTTTCATAAGCATCTTGAACATTTGAAATTGTATTTATGGTTTCTGTTAAAATATTTGAATTAGCTGGTAGGGATTTTAAACTTAGGATTATTTGATCAAAATGGTTTTTAAGAGCAACGATGTTTTCATTTATATTTTCAGTGTCTGATTGTAGATTTGATATTTGTTTTATGTATAGCTCTGATGAATTTATTAAGTGATTGAAGGTTTTAGTTTCATGAACTTTCAGAGAAGTGTTAATATTTTTTTTAGATTCTTGTAATATGTATATGTTTTCTAAAGATTTTGATATATTTTCTTTAGAATATAAATTGTCATCTAAGATTTTATATATGTTATTTAGGTGTGAAATATATGAATCTAATTTATAGTTTGGATTATGTTCTTTATTTATAATTAAATATGTTATAAAACAGCAAATACTGAAGAAAATAATAAATAAAAATATTGATATTATTTTAAATAAATTTTTTTTAATATGCAAAATGTTTTCGCCCCTTTAAAAATCATTTAGTTTATTATATTATTGAGTTAGTTAATAAATTCTTTAAAAAAGAAAAAAAAGAGGTAGATAATTGGAGTTTTTAAATATTGTTTTAAATACAATTAAAAATATAAATGTATTTGATTTACTAGATATATCGATAGTTGCGTATGCTTTATATAAGGCTTATATGCTTATAAAAGAAACTAGAGCTGAACAATTATTAAAAGGGATTTTATTTATATTAGTTTTAATACCTATTAGTTACCTTTTAAATTTAACTATGGTTTATACTATTTTAAAAAATACTTTAACTATAGGTGTTTTAACTATTGTTATTTTGTTTCAACCAGAAATACGTAAAGCACTTGAACATTTAGGTAGAAGTGCTTTTTCAGATATACATAATAAATATTATAATAGTTACGTTAAAAATGATTTTATTGTTGAGATTTGCAAAGGAATTGCAAATATGTCTAGCAAAAATGTTGGAGCGTTAATTGTGATAGAGAGAAATACAAAACTAGCAGATATTGTTGAAAGTGGTACTAAATTAAATTCTAAAATTAGTTCTGAGGTTATAGAAACAATATTTTTTCCTAACAGTCCTTTACATGATGGGGCTATTATTATACGAGAGGGTTTAATAGAAGCTGCAGGATGTTTTCTTCCTCTTAGTTATCAAAATATTGATAAAAGTTTAGGAACAAGACATAGGGCAGCTCTTGGAATATCAGAGATTAGTGATGCTGCGGTTATTGTTGTTTCTGAAGAGAGTGGAATAATATCTCTAGTTGTAAATGGTAAAATGACGAGAAACTATGATTTTGAAAAATTAAATTCCTTACTTAGTAGGATGTTTGTATATAATAATTTAAAATCAGCATCTTTTAAAGGCAGGGTAAAAGGTTGGATAAGAAAAAAAATAAGAATAAAGCACAATTCATAAATGTAAAGATATTGTGTTTAATAGTATCGTTTATGCTTTGGATTTATATATTTATAACTTTAGATCCTATGATTACAACTAAGATTTATAATATACCTGTAAATATTATAAATAGTTTAAGTTTGAAAAAAAATGGATTAATTGTATTACCTGATCAAAAGTTTACAGTTAATTTAACTGTTGAGGGGAATGCATCAGATATATATAATTTGAAGGCAGAAAATTTTGAAATATTTTTAGATTTAAGCTTGTATGAGATTGAGAAGGGAGAAAATGTAGTAAGAAGCTATATACGAAGTATACCTTCTAATATTTCAATAACAAAACCTAATGATTTAGATATTAAAATTTTAATAGATGAGTTTGTAGAAAAAAGAGTATCTGTTGACAAGGTTATTGAAAAACATAATACTGAGGGGTTTTATTCTTTTGAACCTATAATCACTCCTGAATATGTTATAGTTTCGGGAGCATCAAAATTTGTAAATGAAGTTGATAAAGCTGTTGTTAATGCTAAGTTTGAAGATTTAAAACAGGATACTTATCAGAGTTTAAAAGTTAAATTTTTAGATAAAGATGGAAAAGAAATAAATGAATTTTTAGATGTTTATCCTGACGTTGTTGAGATGTATATTATGGTTAGAGCTATGAAAGATGTAGAGGTGGATGTTCCTTTTGTAAATAATTTGCAAGAAGGATTAAAGCTTGAAAGTATTGACATTATACCTAAGGAAATAAAAATAATTGGAGCTGAGGATGTAATATCAAATATTTATAAAATTTCTTCTGAAAGTGTTGATTTATCTAAGATAGAGGAAAATTCTATATTAGAAGTCCCATTAAAAATTTCAAATGGTATAGAGACTGTAGATAACAGGAAATCTGTTACAGTAAAAGTTAAAGTTAGTAAAGTTGAAGAATGATAATTATAAATTTAATTAAATGTTTAAGGAAGAAGTGATATTTATATATAAGGTTATATTTAGGGAAGAACGGTGCAAGGGATGTACACTTTGTGAGACGGTTTGTCCGAAGAAAATAATTTCTATGTCTAGTAAATTAAATGATTCAGGGCATTATGTTGCTCAAATAGTACATCATAAGGAAAAAGATTGTATAGGATGTGGGTTTTGTTTTAGAATGTGTCCAGATTCTGTTATAACTATAGTTGAAAATAAAGGAGAATAGATAATTGAAGATATTAATTAAAGGATGTGAAGCTTTAGGAGAAGCGGCTATTAAAGCAGGGTGTCATGCTTTTTTTGGGTATCCTATAACTCCGCAAACAGAGATAGTTGCACATTTGTCAAAGAGGATGCCGGAATGTGGAAGACTAATTATTCAAGCAGAGAGTGAAATTTCTGCTATTAATATGGTTTATGGAGCAGCCAGTGCAGGATTTCGTACTATGACTTCTACTTCAAGTCCAGGAATGAGCTTAAAAGCTGAAGGAATTTCATATATGGCAGGTGCAGAGTTACCATGTGTTATAGTTAATGTTTGCAGATTAGGTCCTGGTCTTGGAGGTATTCAACCATCTCAACAGGATTATTTTGTTGTAACTAGAGCACTTGGTCATGGAGGATTTAAAGTAATAGTTTTAGCTCCAAATAGTGTACAAGAAATTTATGATTTAACAATTAAAGCATTTGAATTGGCAGACAAGTACAGGAATCCTGTGGTTATTTTTTTAGATGGAACTTTAGGGCAGATGATGGAGTCTATAGAGGTAGATGAAAAAAGTGATACTATTTACGATTCTTTTGAAGATATAAGAAAATTAAAGCCTTGGAGTGCAAATGGTGTAGTAGATAGAGAATATAGAAATGTTATACGTTCATTGTATTTAGATAATGAAGAAGTTAAAAATCATATGAAAAAATTAAATGAAAAGTATAATTTAATGAAAATCAATGAAGTTAGTTGTGAAGTATTAGGATTAGAACAAGAAGTTGATATTATATTAGTATGTTTTGGAATAATATCTAGAATATGTGAAAAAGTAAGGGATATTCTTAAGGATGAAAATATATGTGTAGGTATATTGAGACCTATAACTATTTGGCCATTTCCTTATGATGAAATAAAAAAATATACTCATAATACAAAATATGGGTTTTTATGTGTAGAAATGAATTTTGGACAAATGGTTGAAGATGTAATTTTAGGTTGTTCTAGTAAAAATAAAGTGTATTCTTGTGCAGAGGTGTATGGAAACGTTATTGACTGTGAAACTATAGTAGAAGATATTAGAAAAATTATTAAAGGAGATAAGCATGAATATAAAATTTAAACCATCTGAAGCTATTATTGATGTTAAGAATCACTATTGTCCAGGATGTACTCATGGAATAATAAATAATATAATAGGTGAGGTTTTAGAGGAGTTAAATATACTAAATAAATCTATTGGAATTGCTTCTGTTGGATGTTCAGTTCTTATGTATGATTATTTAAATTGTGATTTTATAAGTGCTTCTCATGGAAGAGCTCCAGCCGTTGCTACTGCAGTGTCAAGACTTTTAAAAGATAGGGTTGTATTTACTTATCAAGGAGATGGGGATTTAGCAGCTATAGGTATGTCAGAAATTATACATGCAGCACTGAGAGGGGAAAATATAGTAGTAATTTTTATAAATAATTGTACTTATGGAATGACTGGTGGGCAAATGGCGCCTACTACTTTGAAGGGACAGATAACTGAAACAACTCCTTATGGAAGAGAAGTTGATTCTCATGGTCCTCCTGTGAAAGTTTGTGAATTATTAGAAACTATTGAAGGAATTAGATATTTAGAAAGGGTTTCAACTCACAATGTTCGTGAAGTTATGAAAGCGAAAAAAGCAATAAAGAAAGCATTTGAATATGTAAAAAATGGTGAAGGTTTTTCTTTTGTTGAAATTCTTTCTATATGTCCAACAAATTGGAGAAAAAATATTTATGATTCTTTAAAATGGGTTGAGGAAAATATGGTTAAGGAGTTTGAATTAAAGGTATTTAAGGATTAAGTTTGTGGAGGTATACTAGTTTGAATTTAGATGTATTGTTTTCAGGATTTGGTGGACAAGGAATCTTATTTATTTCAAAAATTTTATCTTATGCTGCAATTGAAAGTGGATTAAATGTTACATGGTTTCCATCTTATGGACCAGAAATGAGAGGAGGAACTGCTAGTTGTTCTGTTGTAATAAGTAATAAGAAAATTTCTTCTCCAATTGTTTCTAGACCTAAATATATGGTTGCTATGAATTATCCATCACTACTTAAATATGAAAGTAGAGTTTTGAGTAATGGTTTTATATTTGTTAATTCAGATATAATTAGAAATAATCATTTGAGAAAAGATGTTAAATATTTTGATGTACCAATTCAAAGTATTGCTAAAGGTATTTCTGAAAAAGTTTTTGGAAATATTGTAATGCTTGGTTCATTAACTAAAATAATAAAAGTTATTTCTAGAGGTTCTGTTATTAATTCTCTTAAGAGACATTTGAATAAAAAATTTAATTTTGATGATAATGAAAAAGCTTTTGAAGCTGGATATGATTTTTTATAAAGGAGTATAAATAATGGGAAAGTTATTTGGAACAGATGGTATTAGAGGAATTGCAAATGTAAAATTAACAGGTGAATTTGCGTATTTAATAGGAAAATGTGGAGCGCATATTCTATCTAATAATTCAACAAATAACAAAAAAATTATAGTTGGTATGGATACAAGAATTTCAAGTCCTATGCTTGAAAATAGTATATGCTCGGGTATTGCATCATGTGGTATTGATGTTATAAAAGTATCTTATATACCAACACCTGCCATAGGATATTTAATAACTAAGTATAACTTAATAGGTGGAGTTATGATTTCAGCTTCGCATAATCCTTATGAATATAATGGAATAAAGTTTTTTGATCATAATGGAGTAAAATTAAGTGATGAGTTAGAAGAAAAAATAGAAGATTTATACTTTGAAAATATAAATGGATTTGAGAGTAAAAATTCACAAATTGGGAAAATTGAATATTCAGAACATATGATAGATGATTATAGGAAATTTTTATTAAATTCTTTAGATACAAGTCTTAATGGTTTAAAAATAGCTATAGATTGTGCAAATGGAGCAGCATATATGATTGCTGAAAAGGTATTTAAAGATACAGGAGCAGAGGTATTAATTATAAATAATAACCCAAATGGAACTAATATAAATAATAATTGTGGCTCTACAAGTATGAAGGAAATTTGTAATTTTGTTGTAGAAAATAATTGTGATTTTGGTTTTGCCTATGATGGGGATGCTGATAGATGTTTAGCTGTTGATCATGAAGGAAACATTATAAATGGTGATTTTATAATGGGAATAATATCAATTTATTTTAAAGAAAAGGGTATTTTAAATAAAAATACAGTTGTAGCAACAGTTATGAGTAATATTGGATTGCACAAATCGTTAAATAAATATGGTATAGACATTTCTGAAGTTTGTGTTGGAGATAAGTATGTTTTTCAGAATATGAATGAAAATAATTATGTTGTAGGAGGAGAACAATCAGGACATATAATTTTACTTGATAATAAAACAGGAGATGGAATTTTAACTTCTCTTATACTTAGTAAAATTGTAAAAGAAAAAGGGAAAACTTTAAAGGATTTAGCATCATGTATAGAAGAGTTTCCACAAGTTTTGTTAAATGTAAATGTTAGTGAGGGTAAGAAAAACATTTATAAAGAAGATAAAGAAATAGTTGAGTTAATTGAAAAATGTGAAAATGAGCTTTTAGATAATGGAAGGATTTTAGTTAGAGAATCTGGTACAGAAGATTTAATTAGAATTATGGTAGAAGGTAAAGATAAAAATATTATTGAAAATATTGCAAATGAAATATCAAATGCTATTAAAAATAAATTATAGAAAATGTGTAGAATTAAATTTCTACACATTTTTTAATATTATGTTATTTATTGCATATGAAATCCCTTCTTCGTCGTTTGTTTTTGTAATATGTGTTGCAAGTTTTTTCACATCATTTTCTCCATTTTCAGGGACTATAGAGGTTCCAGCAAAATTTATCATTTCTATGTCATTAAAATTATCTCCAAAAACGCAAACATTCTCACTTTCTATATTTAAAATGTCACAAAGAATAGAAAGAGCAGTTCCTTTATTTATACCTGAAGGCATTAAATCTAATAATTCATAATCAGAAGATACGATTGATAAATTTTTAAAATCTTTATTTAAGATAGATTGAATTTCTAAAAGTTTAGGTCGATTTTCTATGTGGGCTAGAGATTTTAGAAATTTTAAATTTGAATATTTATTTATGTCATCGTCCATAATTTCAAAATTAAATTGATCATTTTTATTTGCTGTTTTGTTATAATTTTTCAAAAACTCAATACGAGGATTGTTTTTTGTAACTAAAATTGAGTTTTCTGTGTAAAATAAGAAATTTAATTCTAATGATTTAAAATAATTAAAAATATTTTTTACAGTTTCAAAATCTAGAGTTTTCATGTAGTAAATTTTATTTGAAAGATCTCTTATAATTGATCCATTACATGAAATTATTGGTAAATCTGAACATATTTCACGTTGGTATTTTCTTGCTAAAATATCAATTCTTCCTGTTGCAATTGTATATTTAATATTATAATTAGATAAATTTTTAACAGCTAATAAAGTTTCTTGTGTTATCTTTTTATTTGAATTTAATAGTGTCCCATCAAGATCAAAAACACATAATTTAATATTTTTCATTTTAAATTCATCTCCAATTTATAATTATGATAAAAAAATGTTTTTTTTATTGAAATATATACAATAATGTTGCATAATTGTTATTTAAATATTAAAATAATACAATAATTATATTTTAAATATTTTGAAAATGAAAGGAGTTAATGGTTTTGGCTGAAAAAAGAAGTAAAAGATTAAGAAGTACAAATGCAGTCAAAAAAGTTGGTATACTTAATAAAAGTCTCAATTTTATTGAAAAGATTGGTAATAAGTTACCTGATCCTGTAACATTGTTTGTTTTATTAAGTATATTAACCATAATTGCATCTTTTATTTTAGGTAACGCTGGTGTCAGCGCAGAGTATGAAACCGTAAAAGATGGAGTTTCTGAAGTTGTTAAAGTAGATGCTGTTAATTTATTAACTAAAAGTTCCATGGCAGAATTTTTGAAAAATATTGTTAGTAACTTCACGAGCTTTGCCCCACTTGGTGTTGTTTTAGTTTCAATGCTTGGTGTTGGAGTTGCTGAAGGAACAGGGTTAATAGATGCTTTAATAAAGAAGCTTATTTTAAGTACTCCAAAAAGACTTATAACTGTTGTTGTTGTGCTTTTAGGAGTTTTATCAAATATAGCTTCTGATGCCGGATATGTTGTTTTAGTACCACTGGGTGCTATAATATTTAAGAGTTTTGGAATGAATCCAATAGCCGGTATTGCTGCAGCTTTTGCTGGAGTTTCTGGAGGATTTTCAGCAAACTTACTTATAGGAACAATAGATCCTTTATTAAGTGGTCTTAGTCAATCAGCTGCAAATATTATTGATCCAACATATGTTGTTAATCCAACAAGTAACTACTATTTTATGGTTGTTTCTACATTTTTAATAACTATAGTTGGTACTCTTGTAACTGAATGTATAATATTACCAAGATTAAATAGAAAAAATGGTGATAATTTAGTAGATCAAGTTGAAATTGAAGATGAAAGTGCTTTTAAATTTACAAAAGAAGAGAAAAAAGGACTTTTATGGGCTGGAATTTCTTTATTTATTTATGTTCTAATAATTATAATTGGACTTCTTCCTGGAGGAATGCTTAGAAATCCAGAAACAGATTCAATTATTGTTAAATCTCCATTTATAGATGGTATAGTTGTTATTCTTTCACTTGGGTTTTTTGTGCCAGGTGTGGCTTTTGGAATTGGGTCAGGAAAAATTAAAAATGATTCAGATGTAGTAAAATCTATGACAAAGTCTATGTCTACAATGGGAGGATATTTAGTTTTAGCATTCTTTGCTTCTCAATTTATAAAACTATTTGAGCAAAGTAAAATAGCTACAATAATTGCAGTAAAAGGTGCGGATTTCTTAGAAAATATTGGTTTTGTTGGAATTCCTCTAATACTTGCATTCATAATAATAGTTGCTTTTATAAACTTATTTATAGGAAGTGCATCAGCAAAATGGGCTATAATGGCACCAATATTTGTTCCATTATTTATGAGATTAGGATTTACACCAGAATTTACACAAATAGCTTATAGAATAGGTGATTCTACAAGTAATATAATAACTCCACTTTTACCATATTTTCCTATAATAGCAATGCTTGTTAAGAAATATGATCCAAAGAGTGGAATTGGAACTCTTATTTCTTTAATGCTTCCATATTCAATAGTTTTCTTAATTTCATGGGTATTGTTATTGATTGTTTGGATGGTTTTAAAATTACCTTTAGGACCTGGTGCATTTATTTTTATGTAGAAAATATTAAGTTTAAGGATAATTTAAAAGTTTTAAATTATCCTTATTTTATTGAGGTGAATTTGTGAAAATACTTAAAAGTAGTAAAGAAATAGAAATTAGTGATGAAGAATTTTTAAGTAAAATAAGTAAATATAGTAAGTGTGTAATTGATCTAGGGACAGGTCAAGGAGGATTTGTTTACTTTAATGCTTTAGAAAATAAAGATTGTTTTTATATAGGACTTGATTCATGTAGAGATTCTATGAAAAAATATGGAGTTAAGCAGTATAAAAATAAAATTGATAATTTAATGTATGTTGTTATGAATGCTCAAAGTTTACATGAGGTTTTATATAATAAATTTTCAGAAATTTATATAAATCTTCCTTGGGGAAGTTTACTTCAAGGAATTTTTAAGGAAGAATTAAAAATTATAGAGGGGATTTCTAAGCTTTCAAAACCAGAATGTAAAATAAATATATGCTTTTCTTATGATGAAAAATTTGAAAAAAATGAAATAGAAAAGAGAGAGCTTCCTGAATTAAATGAGAGTTATTTTAAAGAGATTTTTATTCCAACATATAATAAATATGGAATTGAAGTAGAAAGTATAGAGTATATTTCAAAAGATAAATTATCTTTTCAAAGTAAATGGATGAAGGTTTTAACAGAGAGTAAAAGTAGAAAATTTTATGTTATAGTTTGTGAAAAAAAATAGAGTGCAAAAATTTTGCACTCTATTTTTTTAATATATAACTTTGTAAATTTCTAATAATTCTTCAA
This sequence comes from Candidatus Arthromitus sp. SFB-turkey, assembly GCF_001655775.1. Classification (GTDB taxonomy): domain Bacteria; phylum Bacillota; class Clostridia; order Clostridiales; family Clostridiaceae; genus Dwaynesavagella; species Dwaynesavagella gallinarum. The sequence continues at coordinate 36,255 of NZ_LXFF01000017.1, read as the reverse complement.
CAAGTGGGTATCTTGGGTTTGCACCAGTACATTGATCATCAAATGCTTTTACAGCAAGTTCATTGATTTTGTTCATATATTTTTCTTTTGATATTCCACACTCAGAAACTTTTGAAGGCATTTCAAGTTCAGACATTAACTTTTTAACAGCGTCAATTAAGCTATTAACTCCTTCTTCTGTAGTTGAAGCTTTAAGACCAAGAGTTCTAGCAATTTCTGCATATTTTTCATGAGCAATAAATTTCTCATATTTAGGGAATGATGGAAGCTTAGTTGGAGTTTCAGAGTTAAACTTAATTACATGAGGAAGAAGTATAGCGTTAGCACGTCCGTGAGGTATATGGAATTCTCCTCCAAGTTTGTGAGCAAGAGAGTGGTTTATACCTAAGAATGCATTTGTAAATGCCATACCAGCTATAGCTGATGCATTATTCATTTTTTCTCTTGCAACCTTATCATTACTTCCATTTTTAAATGCTCTTGGTAAATATTCAAATACTAATTGAATTGCTTTCATTGCAAGGGCATCTGTATAGTCAGAAGCAAGTATTGAAACATAAGCTTCAATTGCGTGAGTTAAAACATCAAGTCCAGTATCTGCTGTTACAGCTTTTGGAAGACTCATTACATATTGAGTATCTATTATTGCAACATCTGGAGTTAACTCATAATCAGCTAAAGGATATTTAACATTTTTAACTTTATCAGTTATAACAGAAAATGCTGTAACCTCAGAACCTGTTCCAGAAGTTGTAGGAATTGCAACTAATTTTGCTTTTTGTCCTAATTTAGGGAACTTGTAAGTTCTCTTTCTTATATCAACAAACTTTAATTTTATATCATCAAAATTTGTATTAGGGTGTTCATAGAATAACCACATACCTTTTGCAGCATCAATTGCAGATCCACCACCTAGAGCTATAATACAATCAGGTTTGAATCTTTCCATTGCTTTAACACCACTTAACACAGTTTCAACAGATGGATCTGGTTCAACATCTGAGAATATTTCAAAGTGAACCTTGTCAATTCTTCTTTCTAAATGGTTTATTACAATATCAGTATACCCTAAATTAACCATTCCAGGATCTGTAACTATCATAACTTTAGATATATTAGGCATTTTCTCTAAATAACAAGTAGATCCCCACTCAAAATATATTTTTTCAGGAATTTTAAACCACTGCATATTAACTTTTCTCCTTGCAACTCTTTTTAAGTTAATTAAATTTTCACATGTTACATTAGAAATTATTGAGTTTTTACCATAAGATCCACATCCTAAAGTTAAAGATGCTCTATTTGAGTTATATAAATCACCTATAGCACCTTGAGTTGATGGAGTATTTACAACTATTCTTCCAGCTTTTACTTTTTCAGAGAATTTTTTAATAACTTCTTCATTATTTGAGTGAACTGCTGCAGAGTGACCAAGTCCTCCAAATTCTACCATTTGAGAAGCTTTTTCAATTCCTTCATCAGAGTTTTTAACAACAATGTAAGCAAGAACTGGGCTTAATTTTTCACGAGATAAAGGAGATTCATTTCCAACTGAATTAATTTTAGCAACAAGTATTTTTGTTTTAGGTGGAACAGTAAATCCAGCTTGTTCAGCTATCCAGTTTGCAGATTTACCAACTATATTTGGATTTAATGCACAAGAATTTTTTTCTGGAGGGAATGCCATTTGTTCAAGTTTTTTAATTTCATCTTTTGAACAAAAATGACAATTAAGTTCCTTCATTACTTCTTCAAATTCTTTTGAAATTTCTTCATCAACAATAGCAGCTTGCTCAGAAGCACAAATCATTCCATTATCAAATGTTTTTGAAATAATTATGTCAGATACAGCTCTTCTTACATTACAAGATTTTTCTAAGTACGCAGGAACATTTCCAGGTCCAACTCCAAGTGCTGGTTTTCCACAGCTATAAGCAGACTTAACCATTCCAGATCCACCAGTTGCAAGTATTAAAGAGATTCCTTCGTGATTCATTAAAGCATTTGTAGCTTCTAAAGATGGTTCTTCAATCCATTGAACGCAGTCTTCTGGAGCTCCAGCTTTTATTGCAGCATCACGAACTATTCTTGCAGCTTCAGCACTACATTTTTGAGCAGAAGGGTGGAAAGCAAAAATAATAGGATTTCTAGTTTTTATAGAAATAATTGCTTTAAACATAGCAGTAGAAGTTGGGTTAGTTACAGGAGTAACTCCAGCTATTATTCCAACAGGCTCAGCTACATTAAAGTAATCTTTTGTATGGTCATCATTTATTATTCCAACAGTTTTTACGTGTTTTATATCATGATGAATGTATTCTGTAGCAAATAGATTTTTAATAACTTTATCTTCAAAAACTCCACGTCCAGTTTCTTCAACAGCAAACTTAGCTAATTCTATGTTTTTAGAAGCACCAGCAATACACATAGCATCTACAATTTTATCTATTTGAGATTGGTTTAATTGCAATAATTTTTTTTCAGCTTCTCTAGCTTTTGTTATGAGGGAATCAATAACTAAATTTGTATTTGAACTTTCTTTTTCTGAAACTTGTTGTTTTGATTTCATAATGAATAACAACCTCCATAATCATTAAACTTTGATAGTCTTATATTTTTGTATTATTTGATTAACTAAAAAAAATATTATTTTAATTTTGATATTTTAATAACAAAGTTTGTTATTTTAATAACAATATTATTATACGAAAATATATAAAAAATATCAATATATAATCGGTTAAAGGTATGAATAATAAAAAAAATTTTGGTAATAATAGAATATATTTCAAAAAATGTTTTAAATTGAGATGATTTTTCTTAGTTAAAATGGAAGGGATATGACATGATAAATTATGATTTACTCAATTTAGTTTGTACGCATAATGATGTGCACATAAAGAAATTTAATTTTAAAGATAAGTTTAAAGACTTAAATAAAACGTTTTTAAAAAATGTTGAAGCTATTGAAAATATAAAATCTTTAGGATGTAAAATAAGTGATAGTTCTAAATGGATAACGGATAATTTTTTTGTAATAGAGAATGAAACCATACAGTTATTAAATGATAATTATATTAATTTAAGAGAGTTTATTTCTGTAAAAATTAATGAGGAGTTTTTACCTAGAGCATATTTATTTTGTTCTTGTGTTGTTGAAAATCAGGATAGTATTTTTGAAGAGAGAGAATTTTTTGAAAAATTAGATGAGTATGAGAGTAAAGTTAAACTTAGTTTAAAAGAACTCTGGAGTATTTCATTTTTTTTGAAGTATTCTGTTTTGGAAAATATATATAAAATTGTTAATGAAGTTTCATTAATTGAAAACCAGAGATATAAAGGGCATGTTCTTTTTAAGAGTGTAATGAAATTAATTAATGATGGTAAATTTAAAGTTGCTTTGCGCAAACTTGAGAAATTTTTAGATAATAATGTTTCATTATATACAATTGAATATTTTATAGATTTAATGAATGAAAACAGAATAGAAGATCGTGTAATAAGAGATTTTTTAGATAAAATTTTAGAAAATGAAAATTTAACATATAAAGATTTGAAACAATTAAATGAGAAACAATTAAATGATATAAGAATTAAAATTAGTATTTATATACAATCTCTTAAAAATATTTCTTTGTTTGATTGGAGAATTGCTCTTGAAAATGTAAGTTCTGTACATAAAGAATTTTTAAAAGATCCATCAGGCGTTTATGGAAATATGGATTATGAAAGTAGGGATTTTTATAGAAAAACACTTGAAAAAATCTGTGAGAAAAATAATTTAAATGAGTATATGGAATGCGTTAAAATCCTAGATTTATGTAAAAATGGAGATACAAATTGTTCAAGACATGTTGGTTATTATTTATTAGACGAGGGAAGTAAACGCTTTAAAAATGTTAGGTTTTCGGAGAAATTTAAAAAAATATCTTATTTTACAAGTATATTTAGTGGAATATTTTTTATAGAGTTATTTTTACTTAAATATTTTAATGGTATTTTATATAGTAGGTTTTTAAGTTTTGGTGTTAGTACTGTATTTTTGGTTTTAGTTGGTGATATTTGGATCAATATTATTAACCACTTATTCTTAGAGAATATAGAACATAAATTTGTACCTAAAATGGATTATTCTAAGAAAATTCCAGATGAAGCTAAAACAATAGTTGTGATTCCATCTATTTTAACTAGTAAAGAGGATATAGATAATTTATTTAAAAATTTGGAAATATCTTATATTTGTAATAAAAATAACAATGTATATTTCTCATTATTGTTTGATTATGTTGATACTATCTCTTACGAGGGGTTTGAAGATAAAATTCTTTTAGATTATGCTAAGAAGTCATTAAAGGAACTAAATAGTAGATATAAAGATAAAATTAATGAAACAAAATTTTACATGTTTGTGAGAGAAAAAATTTATAATGAGAGCAATAAAGTTTACATGGGATGGGAACGTAAACGCGGTAAAATAATGGAATTTATAAAATTTTTAAAAGGAAGAGAAAGTAATTTTCATGAATCTATTGAAGATTATCCATTATTAAAAAACACTAAATATATAATAACAATTGATTCTGATACTAAATTAATGAAAGATTCTGCATTTAAATTAATAGGAGCTATAAATCATATTTTAAATAAAGCAGTTGTTAAGACAATCAGAAGAAGAAATAAAGTCATTAGAGGTTATGGAATAGTACAGCCTAAAGTTAATGTTAGTTTTAAAAGTTCATTAAATACCATTTATTCTAAACTTTTTGTTGGTAATGTTGCCACATCATCTTATAATTCTATTACTTCTAATATATATCAAGATATTTTTTCAGATAGTATTTTTATAGGGAAAGGTATTATTGATATAGATGTATTTGATAAGATTTTGTGGAATGTTATACCTGAAAATAGAGTTTTGAGTCATGATTTAATAGAGGGATGTTTTTCAAAAGTTTTATTAAGTTCAGACATTGAGATACAAGAAGGATTTCCATCAAACATTCTCTCAAATTTTTTAAGATTACATAGATGGACGCGGGGAGATTGGCAATTAATTCCTTATTTAATAAGAGGAAGAGGAATTAGTATGCTTTCTAAGTATAAAATTTTAGATAATTTGAGAAGAAGTTTAATTCCTATTAGTTGGATGATTTGTATTACTTTACCATTTTTTCTTAATATACAAGAAAGAAACAAATATTATGGGTTAGTTTTACTTGGTTTATTATTCCCACTTTTTTTAGATATATCTTCCCTTACTATAGTACCTGTAGCTAAAGAAAATTTATCTTTTAATTTAAAAAATTTAAAAAATAAGTTTACTCAAATGTATGTTATGTTTTCTTTTTTACCGTATCAAGCGTACATAGTTTTTGATGCTGTATTTAAAGTTATAATGAGGTTATTATTTACTAAGAAAAATTTACTTGAATGGAAATCATTCCAAGAAGTTGAGAAAAATTCAAAAGATTCTATCGTTTCATATTTAGGTAAAATGTTTTTATGTATAGTTTTTGGATTATTAAGTTTAATGTTTAGTGTTTATTTTAAATTTAATGAGATGATTTTACCTTCAATTACGTTTTTTATAGCTCCATTTATAGCATATTATTTGTCTAAAAAACAAAAAGTCAAAAAAGTTAAAATAACTAGTGAACAAAATATTTTTTTAAGATCATTATCAAGAAGTATATTTTCATATTTCGAGGATTTTGTAAATGAAAGTACTAACTATTTAGTTTGTGATAATTATCAAGAAGATCCGTCAATAGGTATTGTAAAAAAAACGTCTCCAACTAATATAGGTATGAGTTTAAGCTCTTTTATTTTAGCTAGGGATTTTGGATTTATAAGTGTTTTTGATATGGTTGATAGATTAAAAAATATTATGAAATCCATAGATTCTTTACCGGTTTATAGAGGACATTTATATAATTGGTATGATATAGAAAATGTTGTTCCACTTGGAGATAGATATGTTTCAACTGTTGATAGTGGAAATTTACTTGCTAGTTATTATTTGTGTAAAAAGTCTTTAGAAGATATTTTAAATAAACCTATTATTCATAAAGATTTAGTAAAGTCCTTTGAAGAAATGGGATATTTATCAAATAATTCTAAAATGGATCATTTGTATAAAGATTTAATTAATTATGGTTATAACTGCAATAAATATAGAGATTATATTAAATTTTTAGAGGATGTAGCGGATAAATCTAAAGAAAATATTTCTGAATTGAGTAAAGATAGTGCAGATGTTTATTGGCATATAAAGATTAATGAAAGTGCAAATAATTTTTTAAATGAAATTTTTAATATAACTTGTAGAATTAATGAAATATCTAATTTTAGAATTGAGAAATTTGGAGAAATATTTATTAGTACAAATTTAGGGGAATTAGAGAAGGAACTTGTAGAATTTAAGAAAAATTATAACAATTCATCTGTTAGAAATGAGTTAGTTGACTTAAAAATATCTGAAGTAATAGTTAATGTTAAGCAGATAGTTAAAGATGTTAAATTTTTAATGGATAAAATTAGTTCTAAAATTAATTCTATGGATTTTAAATTTTTATATAATAAGGAGAGAAATTTATTATCAATAGGATATGATTGTGAAAATGATTTGTTAGATGAAAATTGTTATGATTTATTGGCATCAGAAGTTAGAATTGCAAGTTTTTTATCTATTGCAAAAGGAGATATACCTATAAGTCATTGGTTTAAATTAGGACGATTAGGAATTAATGTAAATGGTATAAAAACTCTTATGTCTTGGAGTGGAACTATGTTTGAGTATTTAATGCCAATGCTTTATATGAAAGCTTATCCTGATACGGTGTTTTATGAAACTTATAGAGGATGTGTCGAAGCTCAGATAAAGTTTGCAAACCATAATAGAATTCCTTTTGGTGTATCAGAATCTTGTTTTTATGAATTTGATAGTCAATTAAATTATCAGTATAAAGCATTTGGAATTCCTGGAGTTGCAGTAAAAAAAGATTACGAAAATTTAGTTGTAAGCCCTTATTCTGGAATTATGAGTTCTATGGTTGATTTTAAAAGTAGCATAAAAAATTTAAAAAGGTTAAAAAAATTAGGAAGTTTGGGTAAATATGGTTTTTATGAAGCTATTGATTTTACAAAACAAAGAAATCATAAAAATAATAGTTATTCTATAGTAAAAAGCTATATGGCTCATCATCAAGGTATGAGTCTGATAGCGTTGTCAAATATTTTAATGAATAATATTTGTCAAGATAGATTTGAAAAAATAATTGATGTGGAAAGTATAAGTGAATTACTTAATGAAAGTATCCATAATATATCCATTAATAAAGTTAAAGAAAATGAGTTTGTTTTAAATGTTATGGATTTAAATGATGAGTTTATACCGAGAATAATTAAGTATAGTAAAGATAAAATGTGTGATATGCAAATTTATTCTAATGGAGATTATTCTTTGGGAATAAGCAGTAGTGGTGGTGGATATTTAAAATTTAAAGGTGAGTACATTTCAGAATTAAGCTATGATTTTACTAATGAGAAGCCTTATGGAAGTGTATATATAAGGGATTTAGATAGCGGTAAATTTTTTAGTAATACATATTTGCCATGTAAAAATAATGATGTTAGTTATATTTGTGAATTTGAATTAGATAAAGTAAGATTTAAAGCAAATGATAGAGATATTAATGTTATTAGTGAGATTTTTATATCTAATGATGAAAACGTTGAGATAAGAAAAATAATATTAAAGAATTTAACATCCAAGGTTAAAAATTTAGAATTAACTAGTTATTTTGAAAGTGATATTTTGAATAAAAGTTTTGATTATGTAGATGATAAAATGTTAGTTATATGTGGAAATGATAATGATAATTTGTTTATGGGTCATAGTATTTATTACACTAATAATGAAATTGAAGGAATTAAATTTGAAAACACAAAGCAAGGATTCATGGGAGTAAATGGAAATTTACAATATCCTATTTCTATGGGTATTAATTCTAATTATGGAAATAATAAATTTTATGATGATATGGTTATGAGTTTAAGATCTAATATAAGATTAAATTCTCATGGTCATGTAAGTGTGTACTTTATAAATGCTATAAGTGATAATAAAGAAAAATTAGTTAAATTAATTGATAACTATAAAAATTTGAATATGATATCTAATTTATTTTATAGTAATTCTTATAATCTTAAAATTATGGTTAACAACTTAAAAATATCTCCTCAAGAGTTATCTTTATTTAATCATATTACTTCTAAAATTATATATGGTTTTCCAGAAAGAAATTATAAATTAAGTTGTGATGTAGGAATTAAAGATTTAATATCTTATAATATAAATCCTAATATACCGATTGTAGCTGTAGAAATTATGCAAAGTAAGGATCTAGAACATGTTGAAATATTAATTAAAGCGTTAGCATATTTTATAAAAATTGGTTTAGAATTTAATTTAGTAATCTTAAATAGTTATTTAAGACAAGATAAACATATTGATAGCGAGCTTGATAAAATTATATTGAGATATAATCTTAAGGAAAGAATAAATGTTGACAATGGAATTTACATAATTTTATCAAATATTTATAAGAGCACTTGTGAAATTATCAAAAATATATCAAACATTTTAATACAATCAGGGGAAAAGAGTATATATGATCAGCTTAATTTTACTGTTAAAAATTTACAAGAAATAATAAGAGAGGAAAATTTAGAAAATTGTATTGTATCACCTCAAAACGATATTTTTAAGTATAATAAAAATATTATTTTAAATAGATATTTGTTTGAGATAGGTGATGAAATTTCAGATTATAATGATATAAGTAAATATAATAGTCCAAGGAAAATGCTCAAATTTTATAATTCTTATGGAGGCTTTTCAAAAGACTATTCTGAATATATTGTTAAAATTAATAATTTAAATATGATTCCTTATAGTTATAAAAATATTTTAAATAATAAATATATTTCTACTTGTATATTGTCAAGTGGATTTATGAGTACCTGGGCTTTTGATTGTAGAGAGTTTTTGATTACTGAAGATTTTACAAAAAAAGAATATAATTATGCTGGAGAATCAATTTATATAAGAGAAGATGAATTTGTTTGGTCACCAACATTTAGTCCTATTGATAATGGAGAGGATTATATAATTTCTAATTCATTTTCTAGTACAAAAATAAGTAATCAATATAGAGATGTTAAAACTAATGTTGAATGCTCTATTCCACAAGGGAAAAAATATAAAGTTGTTAAAATAAAATTTAAAAATTTATCTGATAAAGTTAGACGTTTTAATGTGTATTATTTTGCACCTATCTTATTATCTTCAAAAGATGATTATTCTAAGAAATTAAGTACTTATATAAATAGAGATTTTGATTACATATACGGAGAAAATAATTTTTCTAAGAATTTTAAAAATGTAAAGGCTTATTTAAAATTATTTGGGTGTAAAGATGTTTCATTTACAGGAAGTAAAAAGGAATTTTTGGGAATAAATAATGGATATTTTAATCCTATAGGTGTGTATAAAGACAAGTTAAGCAATTTGACGGGAATCTATTTAGAATCTTGTTTATGTGCTTCAGGAAAACTTACTTTAGATGTGGGAGAGACTAAGGAAGTTCATATTATTTTAGGATATGATAATAGTATTGAAGCTATAAATTCTGAAATAAATAATTTTTGTACAGATGAAAAGTTATTTAATGATGTATATGAAAAAAATGAGGAAATATATTTTAAAAAATATAAAGAGTTTCAAATTAAAACTAAGGATGAATATATAGATGCGTTTATGAATGGATGGATTCTTCATCAGAGTTATAATGAAAAATTTTTATTAAGTAGTTCATTTAAAGGAGAATTAAATTCTTGTATTGATTTAATGGAAAAATGTTTAATTTATACATATATAGATTCTGAAGAAAGTAAGAAAAATATTATAAAAGTATTTTCTAATATGTATGAGAATGGGAATTTTAAAGATAAATGGAGCTATTTTACAAAAGAATATGAAATAAATGATTGTTTATATGATTTATTATGGATTGTATATATACTTTTAGATTATATAAAAGTTACTGGTGATTTTGATATTTTGAATGTTGAAATTAATTATATGAGTGATAGCGATTCAAAAGTAAAATTTTCAAATATATATGATAAGTGCTTAAAAATTATAAATAAGGGAATATTTGTAGAAGATGTAGGTGACCCTAAGGTAAATAAAAATATTTTGGATGTTAAGACTCTTTTTATGCTTTATAGAGTATTAGGGGATTTTGATGAAATATTATTAAAAGTTAATGATTGTAAAAATAGAGATATATTTAATAAGGTTAAAAATAGAATTTTGCACATTCTTGAGACAGAGTGTTTTAATGGAGAGTTTTATATAAATAATTTAAAAGATAAAGGGTCTAAAGCTTTTTATAATGATATATATTTACTTCCTCAGATATTATCATTGATTTGTGTAGATAATCATGTCATTAGTCAAAAAGTTATATTTTCTATTGAAAAATATTTAATTAATAGAGATTCTGGATTTGTAAAAGAATTTTTTACTAAAGATAATGCATTTATAAAAGAGGATAAAATTATTCAGAATAATAAGGAATTAATTTTATTGGTTAAGGCACTAACAAAATTAAAATTGAATGATAAAGCATATAAATATTTAAATTTTTTAAATCCTATATTAAGAACTATGAATAGAAATTGTGCAAATATTTATAAAAAAGAACCGTATATGATTCCAGCTAAAATAGGATTTAAAGAAAATAGTTTAGTTAAAATTATAAATGATGATTTTAATTATACTTCTTCGTTATTTTATAGAGTTGTTCTTGAAAATATATTGGGATTTAATTTGTGTGAAGATGGATTTTATTTAGAACCATGTATACCAAGTGATTGGAAACAGTATGTAATTGAATATAATAGAGGAAATGTATTTTATAAAATAATAGTTAGAAAGGGAGAATTAAAGAATTTAAAAATTAATGGAGAAAAGTATGTTGAAAAATTGATAAAATTTAAGGATGAAGGAACTTATATAATTGATATAACTATATAAAGCAAATTTTTAATACTTTTCCACATATATTTTGTGGAAAAGTATTAATTTTTGTGGAAAAATATTATTAATTTAGCTAAATATCGATGCAATAATGTGTTTATAAATTTAGATATAAGGAATAAATATTTTAAAATTTTGTTATTAATAATGGTAAATATTTGAAAAATATAAAATATTTCTATAATTAATTATAAAAAAATAAAGTTATTAACATATATATGTTAATAATGTTGATAACTATTTGTATATAACAATTTAAATTTATATTTTGTAAATTTATTTAGGTATGTTATAATTTAGAAAAATTTTAATTATAAACTAAGAGGGAATATGATGAGTTTATTTGAAGAATTAGAGAGTCGTGGTTTTATAAAACAAATGACTCATGAATATGAAATTAAAAAAAATATTAATGAGGATAAAGTTGTATTTTACATAGGTTATGATCCTACTGCAGATAGTTTAACAGTTGGTCATTTTGTTACCCTTATGTTTATGGCTCATATGCAAAAATATGGTCATAAACCTATTGTTTTAGTTGGTGGGGGAACTGTTATGGTTGGTGACCCTACAGGAAAAACTGATATGAGAAAAATGTTATCAAGAGATGTTATTGAAGAAAATATAAGAAAAATTAAGGGGCAAATATCAAAATTTATAGATTTTTCAGATGATAAAGCTATAATGGTTGATAATTCAGATTGGCTTCTAAATCTTAATTATATAGAATTTTTGAGAGATATTGGTGTTAATTTTTCAGTTAATAATATGTTAAGAGCAGAATGCTTTAAACAGAGGCTTGAAAAAGGACTTAGTTTTTTAGAGTTTAATTATATGATTATGCAATCATATGATTTTTTAGTACTTAATCAAAAATATAATTGTATTATGCAGCTTGGTGGAGACGATCAATGGTCAAATATGATTGGTGGTATGGATTTAATTAGAAGAAAAACTGGAAAACAAGTTTATGCCCTTACATGTAATTTACTTTTAACAAGTGATGGAAAGAAAATGGGTAAAACTGAAAGTGGTGCTATATGGCTTGATAAGGAAAAAACATCTATATATGATTTTTATCAATATTGGAGAAATATTGATGATAAAGATGTTGAGAAAACATTAAAGATGCTTACATTTGTTCCTCTTAATGAAATTAAAGAGTTGTGTAGTGTAGAGGGAGAACAAATTAATAAAGCAAAAGAAGTATTAGCTTTTGAAGTAACTAAAATTATACATGGAGAAGAAGAAGCGATTAAATGTATGGAAGCATCACGTGCTTTGTTTTCAAAAGAAGGAAATTTAGATAATGCACCTAAGTATGATGTTTCAGAAAGTGAGCTTGGATGCAGTTTGTTAGACATTTTGGTTTCTAAGAAAATATTTCCATCAAAATCAGAAGGAAGAAGACTTGTAACTCAAGGTGGGGTTGCTTTAAATGAAAATAAAATAAGTGATGTGAATTTTATTTTAAATATAGATGCTTTTAAAGATGGAAAAGCAATAATTAAAAAAGGAAAGAAAAATTTTTATGTTCTTAATTTAATATAAAAAAGACTAGCCTTAAAAGGCTAGTCTTTTTTATATGAAAAAATCGTTATTAAGTGGATCAAATTCAGAATCATTTATATTATTTGTATATTCATTATATTGAGGTGAGTTATTAAATTCGTTATGGTTATTTTCAACTAAATCAAATATATTATCTATATCCCAAAGGTCTTTTGGATCCATAATAATCACTTCCTTTGAGATTAGTTTTGTAATTTTATATATAAATTATTCATTATTTTAAATTTTCTTTAAAAAAATTAAATATAGCTTTTGAAGAGCTTTCCCTTGAAACTTTTGCAGGTATTCCCAAATAGTGTATTGTTTTTATGTTTTTAATATTTGCATATTTAAAGTCTACTCCTCCAGGAAGTGAAGATAAGTCTAAAATTAATGTTTTTTTGTTTAATGAATTTAAAATTTCTTTTGTTATTATTAAATGAGGTATTGTATTTATGATTATATCAAAGTTTTTTGCTTCATTTTTGAAATTATCTATTGTTCTAGATTTTATATTATCTATTTTTGTATAAACATAGTTTATTGAAGGATTATTATAAATAATTAATTCTTTGCATAATGGTTCTATTCTTCTTGAAAGCGCTTTTGAAACGCGTCCATATCCAATTATACAAACTTTTGATTCAAATAAACTTTTTTCACTTTCATGAATTAATTTTTCTATGGAACCTTCAGCTGTTATTATTGCGTTTATTAAAGTAAATTTTTCATCTTTTAAAATATTTATAAAGTTTAAATTCATTTCTTTTAATGTGTTTTCTGAATTTTTATCAAATCCCCCAATTATTTTACCTTTGAAATTTTTTAGGTTAGAAAATATACTTTCAGTATTTATTTTTTCAGAATAAAAAGGTGCGTTTAAGAAATTATTTTTTGAAAAAGGTATTGGAAGAAAAATTATATCAAAATTATTTATTTTTTTGAAATTTTCATCATTTGAATTTAAAAAAGAAGTTTTAGTTTTAAAATTATTTTCATTAAGAATTTTTTCAAGAGAAATAAATCTTTCGTCTCCACCTAGTATTAATATATTCATTAAAATCTCTCCAATAAAAATTAATATTTTAATATAGTATGAAAAAATATTTTATATATTTTTACCTAAATTTATGATATTATTTTATTTGGTTTTTGATATATTTTTTTAAATTTTGATTTGAGGTAATTTATGAATTTAGTAATTAAAAAATTTAATGAACTTACAGTTAAAGAATTATACGAAATTATTAAATTAAGAGTTCAAGTTTTTATTGTTGATCAAAAATGTGTTTATCAGGATTTGGATAGTTTAGATTATGATTGTTATCATCATTTTGTAGAGGATAATGGTGAAATATTAGCATACACTAGAATTTTTAATAAAGGAGTAAATTTTCCTGAAGTTTCTTTTGGGAGAGTTATGTCAAATAAATTATATAGAGGAAAAGGGTTTTGTAAGAAACTATTAAGTGAAAGTATAAAATTTATAGAAAATGAGTTAAATGAAAATATTATAAAAATAAGATCTCGGGTACATGCTGTGAATTTTTATAAAAAGCTTGGATTTGTTGAAGAGGGAGAAGAGTATTTAGAATCTGGACTTCCACATATAAACATGGTATATAAATCAAAAAAATAGGTGCTTTTTAAAAGCACCTATTTTTTATGGTTTTTCTGTATAATCAAATTCACTTGTTGAAATATTATTTACAACGATTGGGTTTGTTTTTGGATTTGGTATATTTGAATGATTTAATTTATTGAAATTTTTAACTGAATTGTCTGTTTCATCAGAAATACGAATATTTGGTCCGTAAAATTTTTCCATAAAAACAACTCCTTTTAAAAATAAAAATTAAATCATTTTTATTATTAACAAATTATAAATATTTTACTCTTGGAATTTTCCAATATCAGATAAAATAATTGAAGGATTTTTATCAATAGCCCATTGAATTCCCCAAGCATTTTGAAAAATTAAAATATTTCTATTTTTTAAATCGGTAGCTTTTTTTGTATCACTAGTTAAATTAAGTTTATCTATGGGAATATCACATTTTTCTATCCAACGTATTAAATTATATGGAAGTTTATTTATTTTAATTTCTGTGTTATATTCGTGTTTTAATCTATATTCTAGCACTTCAAATTGAAGATTACCTATTACACCAACTATAACTTCTTCCATTCCAAAATTAATTTCTTTAAAAACTTGAATAGCACCTTCTTGAGCTATTTGAGTAATTCCTTTTATAAATTGTTTTCTTTTCATTGAATTAATAGGTTTTATATTTGCAAATAATTCTGGTGCAAAAGATGGCATACCATTAAATTTGAAGTTTTTAGGAGAAGTTGTTAAAGTATCTCCTATTGAAAATATTCCTGGATCAAACACACCTATAATATCTCCAGCGTAGGCTTCATCAATAAATTCTTTATCTTGAGCAAAAAATTGTTGAGGTTGGGAGAGTTTAATTTTATTGTTATTTTGAATATGAGAAACTTCCATGCCTTTTTCAAATTTTCCAGAACAAATTCTCATAAATGCAATTCTATCTCTATGTTTAGGATTCATATTAGCTTGAATTTTAAATATAAATGCTGAGAAAAAATCTTCATAAGGAGATATATCTCCAATAGTTGATTCTCTTTTTGAGGGTTCTGAGGAATATTTTAAGAAATTTTTTAGAAAGATTTCAACACCAAAATTAGTTATAGCAGATCCAAAAAACACAGGAGTAAGTTCTCCGTTTAATATTTGTTCAGAATTAAAAGGGGTTTCTGTAAGTTTTAAAAGTTCGATTTCTTCAATTAGGTTTGAATGCAGATTTTCTCCTAGTATGTTTTTAAAAATCTCATCATTATAATTTCCAGAATGAGAAGCTGAAATATTTTGACCGTGGTTTTTTGATGAGAAAGTATAAATTTTTTCTTCCTCTCTTTGGTAAATTCCTTTAAAGTCTTGTCCACATCCAATTGGCCAATTTACAGGATAGCATTTTATATTTAATTCTTTTTCAATTTCTTCTAGTAAATCGAAAGGATTTTTTATTTCACGGTCGATTTTATTTATAAATGTAAAAATTGGAATATTTCTAAGAGCACAAACTTGAAATAGTTTCTTTGTTTGAAGCTCTATTCCTTTAGAGCCATCAATAACCATTACAGCAGAATCAGCTGCTACAAGAGTTCTATATGTATCTTCTGAAAAATCCTCGTGTCCTGGTGTATCTAAAATATTTATACAATAATCGTCATAATGGAATTGTAAAACAGAACTTGTTACAGATATTCCACGTTGTTTTTCTATATCCATCCAGTCAGAAGTAGCGTGTTTTGAAGCTTTACGTGCTTTAACAGAACCTGCAAGTCTTATAGCACCACCGTATAATAGAAGTTTTTCAGTTAGTGTAGTTTTACCAGCATCTGGGTGAGATATTATAGCAAAGGTTCTTCTTTTTTTAATCTCGTGTGAAAAATTATTCATAAATAGACCTCGTAATTTAATTATTGTGTAAAATATAAGACTTCTAAAATATTACAAATAGAAGTCTTATTACTTTTTATATTTATCGATATCTCTTTGAATTGATAATAAAAGGGAATTTAATTGGTTTATATCGCCAATTTCAATAAGTGTAGTTAATTGAAGTTGATAATTACTGGATTCTTTAACCCTTCCAAGAGAAATTAAACTAATTAAGCTCTCATTTATGTTTGAAACAATATTGGATTTTACTCCAAAAAGTCTTTGAGCATCTTTGATTTCATCTTTTATTTGCATCATTAATTCATCTAATTGATAAGCAGCATCTGCAGCTTCTTTTAATTTCTTTTTTAAATTTGGAGGGATAAGCTCCTTATACTTATAATTTAATGAATGTTCAGCTGTAGCCCAAAAATTCATCCCTAAAGTTCTAATTTGAATTTCTGAAATAATTTCTTTACATCCAATAGATAAATTAACAGGGTATTTAATTATTATGTGATAACTTCTATATCCACTTTCTTTAACGTTTGTTATGTAGTCTTTTTCATATAAAATAGAAAGATCTTTTCTTTTTCTAATTATATTTACAACTTTTGTTATATCATCTACAAATTGACACATTATTCTAATTCCAGCTATATCTTCAAGTTCATATTCGATTTTATCCATAGGAATATTGAATTTTTTAACTTTTTCTAAAATACTAGAAACTTCTTTTACTCTACCTGTTACAAATTCAATAGGTGAGTATTCGTTTCTAAATTTAAATTCACTACGAATACTTTTAAATTTAATTTTTAATTCTTCAACAGCTTGTTGATATGGCATAAGAAAAGTTTTCCATTGTTTTATAGCCATAATACATCACCCATTTTAGCTAAAAAATAATAGATTTTATTATAATATTTTTAATGGTGTAAAATTTAGGTAATCACAAGAGGTTAAATAGTAACTAGTATTATTTATTTTTCTGTCATAAAATTTTTCAAAGTTACTGTGGATATGACCATACAATACTTTTTCAATTTTATATTCATCTATTAAATCTAAAAATATATTTTTATTATTACATTCATTATTTGTAGTAAAGGGAGGATAATGAATCATATAAATAAATTTTTTAAATCCGTCTTTTATTGCTGAATTTAGAGAAAGTTCCATTCTTATTTTTTCTCTTTCTAGAATTTTCAAATGTTGTTTCTCATCTTGATTTTCACAAATTTCTATATTAAAGCCTCTACTTCCGCATATAGCGTAATCTTTAAAAGGAATATAACTATTTTGAATAAATTTAATATTTTCATATATTGAATTTAATTTATTTATACCATTCCACCAAAAATCATGATTACCTTTTATAAGTATTTTCTTACCTGGAAGTGAATTTAACCAATCTAAATCAGGCATTGCTTCATTTAAGTTCATTGCCCATGAAAAATCACCACAAAGTAATACGAAATCATTTTTAGAAATCATTTTTATCCAATTTTCTTTAATTTTATCGAAATGATTAATCCATTTATCTCCAAAAATATTCATGAGTTTCTTTGAACTAAAAGATAGATGTAAATCTGATATTGCAAATAAGTTCAAATTGATCACTCCCTAAAACTTGTTTGCAAATTATATTATACATACAAAATGGTACACCATCAATAAAATTTAAAGGGTAATTTCTACTTTATTTTTACCTTTATCTTTAGCTTTATAGAGCATATTATCTGCATGATTTAAAAGTTGATCAATTGTTTTTCCATCATATGGGTAAATAGCTATACCAAAGCTCATAGTTACACTTGATTTTGATCCATTTAATTCTATTGTATTGCTTTCAACGGTTTTTCGAATTTTCTCAACTTTAATAAGTAAGTCTTTTGGATTTTCAAATGAATCTATATACATTATGAATTCTTCTCCGCCGTATCTTGCAAGCATGTCACGTTCTCCAACTAAATTTTTTATTGCATTTGTAGTTTGAACTAGTGCAGAATCTCCAAAAAGATGACCATGAGAATCATTTATTGATTTAAAATTATCAATATCCATCATTACAATTGCAAAATCTTTTTTTGGTTTTTTCTTTGCAATGAAATTTAATCTTTCCATGAATTCAACTCTAGTTAAAATATTTAAACTTGGATCATTTTTAGATTTTTCATCAAGTTGTTTATATAAAGTGTAATTTTCGTAAGTCATAGCAAGAAGGTCTGCAAGTGCACCTAAAAAGTGAACCTTATGGTGATCAAAGAAATTTTCATAAGGGTGTTCAAGAATCATATAACCTACGAATTTTTTTTTACAAAATATAGGATATCCAATTAAAGATTTTGAATCAGGTTCTTTTATAGAATCAATACTTAATTCATTTTTACAAGAGAGTAAGAAAGTTTCTTCACCAAAAAATTTATACATAAAATTAAAGTTTTTATAGTTTTTGCTGTTTACATTTGAGATATTTAAATAGGTGTTAGAATCTTCTTTAACAATTATTGTTGAATATTTAACTCCAAATATTGCAATTGCAACATCGTTTATTATATTAAAAATGTTATCATTTCCAATTCCCATATTTAGATATTTACTTATATCTAGTAAGTTACTTGTTATAGATAGTTTGTATTGTAGAGAATCATTTAGTTGTTTTAATCTATTAATTTCTTCTTCTGTTAATTTTTTATAAATATCAAATTCACTATTTGAATTATGGGTAATATTTTCTTTTAATGATGTCATTACGTACACCTTCTTTTCAATAAGTTTTCTAGATTATTATTATCTAAATGAAGAAAATTTATGAATTAATTAAAAATAACATATATAATTGAAAGAATAGTAAATATTTATTTAACAATATTTCTAGTTGAGAAAAAAATAATAAATTTTTATATTGAATTGTTTATAAATTAAGTATATAATTACAAGTGTAATTAATATAGAAAATAGGTTTGTTTTAAGGGTACGGATTCTTTCGTTCATAAGTGTTTGACAAGGAAGATAATGTCCTTCAAATAATTCCTATGAACGTGAGGAGTGTTTAATATGAGTGATAAGAACATTACTTGTAAAGATTGTGGAAAAGATTTTGTGTTTACAGTTGGAGAGCAAGAGTTTTTTAAAGAAAAAGGTTTTGAGAATGATCCGGTAAGATGTCCAGATTGCAGACGTGCAAGAAAGAATCAAAAAAGAGAAGTTAGAAGATAGTTTTGTTTTTAGGAAGAGATCTTAATTTTAAGGTCTCTTTTTAATGTAAATAAAAACAGGTAGGGTATAATATGAAAACAATATTTAGTGGTATTCAACCATCAGGAGATTTAACTATAGGAAATTATTTTGGAGCTATAAAGAGTTGGTTAAAACTTCAAGGGGAATATAATTGTTTTTTTTGTATAGTAGATTTACATGCCATAACAGTTAGGCAAGAACCTAAAAAACTTAGGGAAAAGATTTTAGAGGTTTTAGCTATTTATATAGCTTGTGGAATTGATCCTGAAAAAAATAATTTATTTATTCAATCTCATGTTCCTTTTCATAGTGAGCTTTCTTGGATTTTGAATTGTTATACTTATATGGGAGAGTTATCTAGAATGACTCAGTATAAGGAAAAATCTCTAAAAGTAGGGGAATCAATTCCAGTAGGTCTTTTTACATATCCAGTTCTTATGGCTTCAGATATTTTACTTTATAATACAGACCTTGTTCCAGTGGGTTCTGACCAAAAACAACATTTAGAACTTGCAAGAGATATTGCAGAAAGATTTAATACTTTGTATTCACCAACTTTTAAAATTCCTGAGCCTTACATTGTAGAAAATTCATCGAGAATAATGAGTTTACAAAATCCTGTAAAGAAAATGTCTAAATCAGATGAAAATGAGAATTCATATATAAAAATAATGGATGATGAAAATGTTATAAAGAGAAAGATTTTAAAGAGTGTTACAGATTCAAAGGGAGTAGTTTCTTATAACGATGATCAATCAGGGATAAAAAATTTAATAAATATTTTAATCTCTATAACTGGTGAAAGTGTTGAAAGTGTTGAAAATAGATTTTTAGGAAAAGGATATGGGGATTTGAAAAATGAATTAGTAGAAGCACTTTTAAGTGAACTTATTCCAATTCAGCAAAAGGTTAGAGATTTTTTAAAGAATAAGGATTATTTGGAAAAAGTATATAAAGACGGTGCAAATAGTGCAAGTGAAGTATCCTATAAAGTTTTGAGGAAAGTTAAGAAGAAAATTGGATTTATTTAATAAGTAGGAAGATTTCACAATATTTACATGGAGTAATTATTAGTGTAAAGTTTAGACTAATTATTACGAGGTGAAATCTTTGATAAGAGTTTTGAATTTTATATTAAAATTTATAGTTATATTCTTTTTTACAGGTTTCATATTAAATTTTGGGAGTTTTTCTATTAATATTTTTGTAGTTGTAGGATTTATATCTTTAATTTTTAAATTTATTGATTCAAATAAATTTTTTAAAGTAGTTGGTTCTAGTGAT
This sequence comes from Candidatus Arthromitus sp. SFB-turkey, assembly GCF_001655775.1. Classification (GTDB taxonomy): domain Bacteria; phylum Bacillota; class Clostridia; order Clostridiales; family Clostridiaceae; genus Dwaynesavagella; species Dwaynesavagella gallinarum. The sequence continues at coordinate 15,601 of NZ_LXFF01000017.1, read as the reverse complement.
TTTTAAAATTAGAGTAGCGTAAATTTGCGTTACTCTAATTTTTTTATAAATCATCTATTAAAAATAAATTTTTAAGTTCATCTACAGACATTTTTGATATTGAATTTGATTCAAATTCATTGTCTTTAATAATTGAGTTTATTAAATTTGTTTTTCTCTCTTGTATTTCAAATATTTTCTCTTCAATGGTACCTTTTGTAATTAATTTTATTACGTGAATTGTATTTTTTTGTCCAATTCTATGTGCTCTATCAGTTGCTTGATTTTCAACTGCATTATTCCACCAGGGGTCAAAGTGAATTACAGTTTCAGCAGATGTTATATTAAGACCGAATCCTCCAGCTTTAAGAGAAATTAAAAATACATTATAATCATTTTTATTAAAGTTATTTACAATATCTATACGTTCCTTAGAAGGTATGGATCCATCTAAATAAGAGTATTTTATGTTTCTTTTAATAAGTATAGATTTAATTATATTTAATACTGATGTAAAATTTGAAAAAATAATAATTTTCTTATGATTTTTAATATTATCTTCTACAATTTCCATTAGCGTATCTATTTTTGAACTTCCGTGAGAATAATCATCAATTATTACTTTTGGTTCGCAACAAATTTGACGAAGCCTTGTTAAAGCACTTAACATTTTAAATTTCAAATTTTTATTGTTAATTATGTTTTCTTGAGATTCAAATTCTGTTTTGAATTTTTCTATGTATGAATAATATAATTTTTTCTGTTCGTCATTTAAATCTATCATTATTTTAGTTTCTATTTTAGGAGGTAGTTCAGTTAAAACATTTTTCTTAAGACGTCTTAAAATAAATGGAGATATTTTTTTGCTTAAATTACTATTATCAGTTGATGATTCATAATTTGATTTAAATTTTGAGTATGAATGTAAATATCCTGGCATTAAAAAATCAAATATTGACCACAATTCATCTATGGAATTTTCAATTGGAGTACCTGTTAGTGCAAATTTATAATTTACATTTAATTCTTTTAGAGATAGTGTATTTTTAGATGTTTTGTTTTTTATATTTTGAGCTTCATCTATTACGCATATATTAAAATTTTTAGTTTTTAAAATATCTATGTCTTTTTGAACTATTCCGTAAGAGGTTAAAATAATATCGTATTTATGGAATTCATCTACTAATTTTGTCCTTATATTTTTATTTCCATTAAATATCATTATTTTTAAATTTGGAGTAAACTTTTTAATTTCTTCAAACCAATTATATATAAGAGATTTTGGACAAATAATAATTGAATTTTTAAGTGAATTATTTTCGTATTCTTTTTGTAAAAATGCAATAGTTTGAAGAGTTTTTCCAAGACCCATTTCATCTGCAAGTATTCCAGAAAGATTATATTCTTTTAATGTTTTCAACCATTTAAAACCATCTAATTGATATGTTCTAAGATTTGCATTTAAATTTTTTGGAGGAGATAGATCTATATTTTTAAAATTTGAAATTCCATTTATAATTTTTAAAAAATCATTGTTCTTATTTAATTTCCCAATTGACTTAAAATTTTCAGCATACGAATCATTTAAATAGAAAGCGTGAAATTTATCTATACTTAATTCCTTTTGTTGAAGTTGTTTTTCATCTATATTCAAATCGTATAATACATTATTTATTTCCTTTAAATAATCGTTATCTAAATTTAAAATTCCTTTATCTTTTAGTTTTAAGTATTTTTCTCCTCGACGTATATTTTTAATTGCAGAATACAATTCTTCGTTAGTTATTCCATCAAAAGAGAAGGATATATTAAGAAAATTATTAATTCCAATATTAAATGAAGTTTTATAAGATGATGAGGAGATTATTTTATATTTTTTGAAATTTTTGGTGTAGTAAATTTCTCCTAAATCTTTAAGTATATAAATTCCATTTTCTTTAAAATTAATTATTTTTTCAGGAGATTTTATAAAATAATATAGAGAATTTTGATATTCACACAAATTATTTAATGTAATTAAAATTTTATTTTCTGTTTTATAATCTCTTAAAATTGAAGTATTTAATAGAGTTGTATCTAAAGGGTTTATATTTAAATCCTTATAGTTAAATAAAACTTTGATTATTATAATATCGTTTACGGTTTTGTCTATATAAAATTTTGGATTACATTTTTCAATTTTAATATTTTCATTTAAATCATCTGAAATTTTAAGATTAAAATATTTTGAAAATTTTGGAAGAGTTTTATTCAAAAATAAATTTTTCTTGTTTTCATTAATTTTAAAATAGGATGTATTATTATTTAAAATTAAATCTTTCAAGCAATTAAAATTTTCAATAAAATTTTTAGATACTTTGTAAATGTTTCCATCAAAATAGAAATAAGGAGAGTTGTCAAAAAGATTTATTATATTTGATATATTTAGAGAGAGTATAATATTATTTTCATTGTCTGTAGAAATAACAGGAGATATATCTAAATCTTCAGTTATTTGTTTTGAGTTTTCAAATTTTTTATCTTTAAATTTAATAGTGAAAGAGTCTGTATTAATTATTTTCAAAAAAATATGTAAAAGGCGCTCATTTAAAATTACATATTGATTTGAAAAAATATCATTTTTAATAGTTTCATTTATATTTGTTAAAGAGTATATAGTTAAAAGTTCGTTTATAAACAAATTATCTTCATCTATAAAATTTTCTTCACTTAAGTTTATATCATTATTTTTAGTTATTTTGTAAGGAGTTGAGTTTATTATACAATTTAAAAAATAGGTAATATCTAATATTGGATATATTTTGTTTGATATAATTGAGATTTCTAGTTTTATATTATTTTTTGAAATTATATTGATACAATAAGAGAGTTTATATAGAATTTTATTTTCTAGATTATTATTTTTAAATGAATTATCAATATTATCTAAGTATGAAAAATTATAATCACTAGTTGGTTTCATAGAATCTTTAATATTATTTATAAAAAAAATATAGGATGCTACTATGTGTTTACAATTATCAGTTTTTGTATTTTTATATGTACATGAACAGGAAAAATCTGTGATTATGTTATTTTCATTTATGGAAATTTTTGTTTTATGGGTTATATTTCTAGTTGAAATAATATTAAACCATAATGAAATTCCATTTTTAATAAATTCATGATATATAAGCTCTATTTTATTTTTTTTATATAATGTTATTCCATCATTTGCATTATTGAAATTAGAGAAATCATTTATTTTTCCTATATCAATTTTTATCATTTAATTCCAACTTTCAAAGAAAGATTTTAAAATATATAAAAAGATGTTTAAACTTAAGAAACCTTAATTTTAAACATCTTTTTTATTTTTAACAGCCGCCTCCGCAGCTTCCACATCCACCACCACTTGATGAATTAACTGGTTTTAAAACCAACCCTCTATTATTTTCAGCGGTTCCTTCAACTATAAAATCACCAAATTGATCATGTAAATCTTTATTTATAATAAAAGTTATATCATTTATAGTGCAAGCTAAATCATCTTCTTTTTGTTCATCCAGAACAATATTAAATGATGGACCGCCTCAACCCATTCCTGCCAAATTTATTCTAATAATATTTTTATTTATATCATTATCGGCAAGGAGCTGTTTGAATTCTTGAAAAGTCTCATTGCTTATATTTACAAAATTCATAGTAATTACCTCCAATTATAATATTATATTATTTTTATTTATTTTACAACAATATTTACTAGTCTGTTTTTAATTACAATAACTTTAACTATTTTTTTATTATCAATGTGTTTAATTATTTCAGGGTTTGAAAGAGAAATATTTTTAATTGTTTCTTCTTCAGAGTTTGTTGGTATCATTATTTTTGTTCTTATTTTTCCATTTACTTGAATTGCAATTTCTACTTCATCTCTAGTTAAATATTTAGGATCTGCTTTAGGGTAATCTTCTAAAAATACAGAAGTTTTATTTTTACCATTTATTTCTTGTAAAATACCAAAATAATATTCACAAAAGTGAGGAGCAAATGGAGCAAATAATTTTATATAATTAAACAAAAATTCATTTAAAAAACTACAATTTATTTTATTGTTGTTTAAATATTTTGAGAATTCATTAGTTAATTTCATAAAGTGAGCAATACATGTGTTGAACTGAAGAATTTCAACATCTGTTTTAATCATTTTTATTGCATTATTAAGAGCAAACAATAAATTTGTTTCTTCAGATTCATCATTTATAGAATTAAATGACTTGTCTTTAAGTACACACAAACCTTTATTTATTAATCTTTCACTTCTTTGTATAAATTTGTGAATAGATTTTATACCTTCATCACTCCAAGCTCCACCTTCTGTATAGGTGAATGCAAACATTAAATAAGTTCGAAATACATCAGATCCATATTCTTCTATATACTTATCAGGAGATATTGTATTTCCTCGAGATTTACTCATTTTAAATCCATCAGGACCTAAAATTAATCCTTGATGGGTTAATGATATAAACGGCTCATCAAAATTTAGAAAATTCATATCTCTAAGAGCTTTAGTAATAAATCTAGCATATAAAAGATGCATACATGCGTGTTCTGGTCCACCAACATATTTATCAACAGGAAGCATTCTATTTATTTTATCTTTATCAAAAGGAGCTTCATTATTTTGTGGATCAACATATCTAAGGTAATACCAAGAGGAACAAACGAAAGTATCAAGAGTATCTGTTTCTCTTTTTGCTTTTGAGTTACATTTTGGGCAAAGTGTATTTACAAATTTTTCGCAAGTTTCAAGTGGAGATTTTCCATTTGGATTAAAATTAACATCATCTGGAAGCTCTACAGGAAGAGATTCATAAGGAACTGGAACTATACCACAATTTTCACAATAAATAATTGGAATAGGAGCTCCCCAATATCTTTGTCTAGAAACAAGCCAATCTCTAAGTCTAAAAGTTGTTTTAAAGCTTCCTTTATTAATTGATTGTAAATGTTTAGTAATTTCTTCCTTAGCTTTATCAGAAGAGAGGTTATTAAAAATTTCAGAATTTATAAGAGTACCTTTTTCAGTTATAGGAAGATTAGTTTGAGTTTCTGTTTTGATAACTTCAAAAATTGGAAGATTAAATTTTTTAGAAAATTCAAAATCACGTTCATCATGGGCTGGAACCGCCATAACAGCTCCCGTTCCATATGTTGATATAACATAATCTGAAATCCAAATTGGAAGTTTTTTATTAGTTATTGGATGAATTGCATATGCTCCAGTAAATTCACCAGTTTTTTCTCTATTTGAACTTACTCTATCTATTTCAGATTGTTTTGAAGATAAGTCTATATAATTTTTTACATTAGATAAGTAATCATTTGTTGTTATTTCTAATACTAAAGGATGTTCAGGAGCTAATACTACGTAAGATACCCCCATTAATGTATCTACTCTTGTTGTGAAAACATCGAAAGTTTTATTAGAGTTTTCAACAGAAAAATTTACTATAGTACCATAAGATCTACCTATCCAATTTTTTTGCATAGATTTTGTTTTTTCAGGCCAATCTAAAGAATTTAATTTATCAACTAATTCATCTGCATATTTTGTGATTTTAAAAAACCATTGAGTTAAGTTCTTCTTTTCGATTTCACTCGAACATCGTTCGCATTTATTTTCAATAACTTGTTCATTAGCTAAAACAGTATTACAACTAGGACAAAAATTTACAGGAGCATTTTTTCTGTATGCTAAATCATTTTCATAAAGTTTTAAAAATAGCCACTGAGTCCATTTGTAGTAATCGGGTGTACAAGTTATTATTTCATTTTCAAAGTTAAACATTGCTCCCATGTTGTCTAATTGATTTCTCATTGTATCTATATTTTTCATTGTAGACTCTTTTGGATGTATTCCAGTTTTTATAGCGTAATTTTCCGCAGGCAAACCAAATGCATCAAATCCCATTGGTTGAAAAACATTAAATCCATTCATTTTTTTATATCTAGCGTAAGAATCTACAAGTCCGAAATTAAACCAATGTCCAGCATGAAGATTACTTCCAGATGGATATGAGAACATTTCTAAAACATATAACTTTTTTTTGTAATCATCTATGTTAAAAGTATTTATTTTGTTTTTTTTCCAAAAGTCTTGAGAAATTTTATCTATTGAGATGGAGTAGTCCATAAGATTTATCACCTTTCAAAATTTATATTTAATAGAAAAAATCAAGATTATATCAAGCTAAGTATATAAAAAATTTTTTTCAATTGTCAACATTTATAGTTTTATTTGAAAAATTTAATAGTTAACTTTAGAAAACGAATAAAGAAATTATTTTATTTTACGAAAAAAAAGTAAAGATTAATTGAAAAATTTAGCTTTGTAAGGAGTGAAAAAATGGTAACTATTAAGGATATTTCAAATAAATTAGGCATTTCAATTAGTTCAGTTTCTAAAGCTTTAAATGGAGCTACGGATATAAGCCAAAAAACTCGTGAAAAAGTTATTGAAGTTGCAAATGAAATGGGATACGTAAAAAAATCTGTTATTAATAATAAAATAAATTTAAAGTTTGGAATTATTGTTGACCAAAATTGTAATGAGTATGATAAAGTTTTAAATTATGATGTAATACAAGGGTTTAACTCTAAAGCTTTAAACGAAGATAATGAGGTTTTAATTGTTACTTTAAAAGAAAGTCATAAAAAAGGTTGTTTAGATGCGATTATAAAATCAAATAATTTGTCTGGTGCAATACTTCTTATTAATAATATTTCTGACTCTATTCATAAATCTATTTTTAAAGTTACTCATCCTTTTGTAATAATTAATAACTATTTGAGCATTGATAAACAAAATGTAGGATATGTTGGAATTGATATGGTTGAAGGTATGAGAAATGTTGTTAATTATTTTGTAAAAGCAGGACATAGAGATATATCCTTTATAAATATCAAAAATAATGACGTTTTTTATCAAGATAAACTTGTTGGATATATTGCAGCTCTTACTTCGCTTGGAATTAATTACAATCCTGATAATGTTTTAAATATTTCAAATGATAATTATGAAGAGAAAATTTTGAAGTTTGTTAAGAGTAAAAACCCAACAGCAATTTGTGCAGATAATGATCTTACTGCTTATAAAATATTAAATGTTTTGAGTCATAATGGATATGATGTTCCAAAAGATATTTCTATTATGGGATTTGACAATAATTTTATATCTAATTGCTCTTTACCATCAATTTCTACTGTTAGTTATGATAGAAATGAACTTGGAATTAAAGCTTATGTGGCATTAAACAACATTTTAAATGGAAATAGTATAAACAGAATGCAAATTAAATCTGAAATTTTAGAGAGAGAATCAAGTAAAATGTAAAAAATTTAAGAGGGTATTTATAAGGAGAGATTAAAAAATCTTTTTTATAAATGCCCTCTTAATTTTTAAAAGTATTCATTTTATCATTTAATATCTTTCATTAAAAATATTAGAAACTTTATTAAAAGTATCATAAGTGTTAAAAAAGTTGTTATTATTAATGAAACAATTGCAGTGGAAATAATGAGGCCAAAAGATAGATCTATTGCAAAAGATAAAAAGAATAGAAAACAAATTACAAATATAACAGGTATATAGATATATTTTTTTAGAAATTTTAAAAATTTCATAATTTTAGCTCCTATTTTTAATTTTATAATTTACATTATACTATGATTTATAAATTTTTTATTGTAAAATTACTTAACGTTAAATTTTAAGAGATTAATTTTGGAGGAGAGGGCTTTGAAAATTACAGAGTTTAAAATAGAAGAAGGAATAATACACGTTCTTGATGTAAATTGTGATGAGCCGATTTTAAATGAAAGTTATTTAAATTTATCAAATGAAGATATAAATATTTTTTTAAGTAAACATGTTGAAAAAATTTTAAAAGATGAGGAGCTTAATTTAGGGAAATTTAATGAAAGTCCGGATTTTATAGAATATATAAACAAATTTTTTAAAAATGAAATAAATTTAGTAGAAGTTTCAAAAGAAATTTCAAAAAAGTTTTTTGAAATTATACAACAAGAGGGGAGTTCTTCATCATGTGATTTATTGTTTTTGAAACTTAAAACTGAAATTGGATATGCTCTTTGTATGATAAAATTAGATTATGTTAAAAATTATGTACATAAAATCGAATATGTTGAAGATAAAATGCAAATTGACATAATACCTCAATTTATAACACTTCCAAGTAATTCTCAAAAAGTAATGAAATCATGTTTGTTTATAGAAGATTTGGAAAATAACTTTAATCTTTTGTATTTAGATAAAAATTATAAAAATTCCCATGAAAATTCAAATTATTTTAAAGAAGATTTTTTAAAATGTTTCAAAGTGTATTCTGATTATTCTAAAACTAAAGAATTAATTTCTGTAGCTGAAAAGTGGACAAGAAAAAATATACGTGATGATGCAGATAGTGCGTTTTTTGTGAGAGAATCTTTTAAAGATAAACTTAATAATGAAGAAAATTTAAATATTAATGAGTTTGCTAGAGAAGTTTTTAAAAATGATAGTGATAAAATAGAAAGTTTTGTTGATTTTATAGAATCAAATGGAATTGAGGGAGAAGTAGTTGTTGATAAAGACTACATTCATAAAAAATACGAAAGAATAAGATTAAAAATTGATAGAGATATTGATCTTTATATAAATAAAGAATCTTTTTACGATATAAACAGATTTGAAGTTAAAAGAAATGGTGATGGAAGTTTAAATATGATAATTAAGTATGTTTTAAATTATAATGAAAAATAGAGGTGATTTTTTTGAAGTGGGATTTAGATACATTATATGAAGGTTTTGATTCTTTAGAATATAAGAAAGATTTAGAAAGTTTAAAGTGTAGTATAGAAGATATTAATAAAATTTTTGAGAATGATTTTTGTATATTAAATGAGGATAAATTTATTTTGATTTTAGAAGAGATATTTACTAAATATGAAAAGATATATTCTCTTTATGAAAAATTATATTGTTTTGTTTTTTTGAATCTTTCTACTAATTCAAGTAATAAGAAGGCAATAGATAATGAAATGATTTTAAAAGATTTAAATGTTTCTATTATCTTAATAAATTCTAGTATTGTAAAAATAATTTCAGAGAGAAAAAATTGTATAGAAGCTTTACATAAAAGTGAAGTTTTAAGTGAGTACAGATTTTTAATAAATGAGTTTTTACATATGGGTAAGTATTTACTTCCAAAGGATTTAGAAGAAACTATGGCTTCTCTTTATAATTATGGATCACGTTATTTTTCATCTCTTCAAGAATCTTTAATATCAAAGTATAAGGTTAGTATGGAAATAGATGGTACTATTAAAGAAATTCCATTAACAGAATGTAGAAGTTTACTTGAAAGCACTTGTAGAAAAACTCGTAGAAAAGCTTTTGAAAGTGAAAAAAGGTTATATAAATTTATGGAAGAGCCTTTAGCTTATTCAATTAATAGCATTAAAAAAAGTTTTATATATGATACGAAAAAAAGAGGGTATGATTCACCACTTTCTAGAAGTTTAAAAGATAATAGAATATCTGAAGAAATTTTAAATGCTATGTTTGATGCTGTTAGAGAAAATTTGGATTTTTTTAGAGAGTTCTTAAAGTTAAAATCAAAACTTTTAGGGAATAAAAGTGAGAGAATAAATTTTTATGATTTATTTTCACCAACAAGGTCTTTAAATAGGGAAATTGATTTTGAGTATGGAAAAGAATTTTTAATTAAAAACTTTTATGATTTTTCAAATGAAGTTGGAGATTTTGTAAAAAATGCTTTTGATAAAAATTGGATTGATTCAGAAATTTATGAAGGAAAAGTTGGAGGGGCATTTTGCTCAAATATAAATCCTATTGGAGAAAGTAGAATTTTATTAAATTATACTAATTCTTATGAGGGTATTTTTACTCTTGCTCATGAATTAGGTCATGCATATCACGGAGAAACTTTAAAAAGTGAGAGAATATTAAATACTGTTTATCCAATGACTATAGCAGAAACAGCATCGATTTTTTTTGAAACATTAATTTGTGATAAGGCTTATGAATCGGCAGATGAAAATGAAAAAATTATGATACTTGAATATGAATTAAATAATGCATGTCAATTAGTGCTTGATATTTATAGTAGATTTTTATTTGAAAAAGAAGTGTTTAAAAGGTGTGAAAAAGAATTTTTAACGCCAGAAGATTTAAATGAAATTATGAAAAAATCTCAAGAATTATCTTACGGTGATTCAATGAATTCTGAGTATTTTAAAGAAGCATGGATATATAAATCTCATTATTATGATTTTGATAATCATTTTTATAATTTTCCTTACACATTTGGACATCTTTTCTCTCTTGGACTATATAAACTTTATTTAAATAATTCTAATGATTTCCATCAAAAATATAAACTTATCTTAAAAAATTCCGGAAAAAATAATTTACAAGATTTGTGTAATATGTGTTTAATTGATATAACGAAAAAAGAATTTTTTGAAAGTTCAATAGAAATATTAAAAAACAAATATAATAACTATAAAAAATTAGTTTGTTAAAAAATTGGAGGGATTTTTATAAATAGGGAAGAGATTAGGTTAAGATGTTACGATAATTTTTACTTAAATGTATATGTTTATGGAGATTACACTAAAAAATTTAAAGGTATAGTTCAAATTTCTCATGGTAAAGGAGAATATAGTCAAAATTATTTAGAACTTATAGAAAAATTAGTAAAAAATTCTTACATTGTTTTTATACATGATCACAGAGGTCATGGAAGATATAATAAAGGCAAAGAAGTTTTTTCTGTAGATACTAAGGATAATAATTTTTCTTTAATGGTAAAAGATTTGAAGGTTATTAATTCTTTTATAAGGTGGAAATTTAAAGATAAAAAAGTATTTTTAATAGGGCATAGCATGGGAGCTTATTTATCTTTAAAATATTCAGAAGTTTATGGAGATACAATAGATGGGTTAATTTTATCGGGAATTGGAATAGATAATAAATTAAATTTAACTTTACCAGTTATAATTACAAAATCTATTTGTGGATTTAGAGATGTAAATAAACCTAATAAGTTTGTTAGCAATAATTTGTTTAGAGTGTTGAATAAAAACTTTAAAGAAGATAGAATTATAGATAACAAATATGCATTTACAACCAGTGATAAAAGTGTACTTAAAAGATACAGTGAAGATGAACTTAGAATAAAAGAGTATACATTAAAATTTTATCATGATTTATTTTGTGGAATAAGACACACTTTAAGAGAAGATTCTATAAAGAAGATTCCTAAAACTTTAGAAGTTATGATAATTGCAGGTAGTTTAGATCCGGTTTGCTCTTTTAAGAGAGGTGTTAAGAAATTAAACAAATCTTTAGTAAAAAATGGAGTTTCTTCTCATTATAAAATTTATGAAAATATGAGACATGAAATTTTTGTTGAAAGTAATAAGTATACGGTTTTTAATGATGTGTTAGAGTTTTTAAGAAAATTAAATTAAGGGGTAATGATAAATGGATATAAAATATTTTGAAAATAGAAACGATATTGAAGAAAAGTATACGTGGAATTTGGAAAAAATTTATGGTAGTTTAGAAGAATTTGAAAAGGATTTTGAAAAGGTTAAGGAATTTTCTAAAAAAATCCTTGAGTATAAGGGTAAATTAAATGATAGCAATACTGTTTTGAATTTATTTAAAGATTTAGAATTTGTGTTTAGAACTATTATGAAACTTATGAATTATGCACATATGAAAAAAGATCAAGATGGTTCAGTTACAATGTATCAGGGAATTCAAACAAGAATTGAACAGTTTTATTATCAATTTTCAGCAGAAAGTAGTTTTATAGATACAGAACTTATTAGTAAAGATGAAAACTTTTTAAATTCTCTTGTTAATGATGAAAAATTGAAAGAATTTAAATTTAAAATACAAGGGCTCATTAGAAGTAAAGAACATATTTTATCTGAAGAAGCTGAAATGATTTTAAGTATGTTTGGATCATCAATAGATGCACCTTATAATATTGCTGGAATTTTTAAAAATGTTGATTTGAAATTTCCCAAGATTATTAATGAAGATAACAAAGAAGTTCAATTAAATGAAGGAAATTATGGTGTTTTTTTATCTTCAAAAGATAGAAGTGTAAGAAAAGATGCTTATGAAAAACTATTTTCATCTTATAAAGATTATAAAAATACATTAGCTACATGTTTATCAACGTCTATTACTAATGATGTTTTATATTCTAGAGCTAAAAAATTTAATTCTTCACTTGAAAGTAATTTGTTTGGGAATAATATAGATAAGTCTGTTTATACAAATGCAATTGAAGTTATGCATGATAACTTTGATAAAATTCATAGATATATAGATTTGAAAAAGAAAATGCTAAAAGTTGATAAACTTATGAGTTATGACTTATATGTTCCTCTTTTTGAAAATTTAGATAATGATATTCCTTATGAAAAAGCTCTTGAAATATCATTTAATGCTTTAAAACCACTAGGTGATGAATATTTAAATATTTTTAAAGAAGCTGTAGATAATAGATGGATAGATGTTTATACAAATAAAGGAAAGAGAAGTGGAGCGTATTCTTCTGGAAGTTATGATACATATCCATATATACTTTTAAATTATTCGAATTCTTTTAATGATGTATCTACGCTTGTTCACGAGATGGGACATTCTATTCATTCATATTATTCTAAAAATAATCAAAGTTTTTTCAATTATAGATATCCTATATTTTTAGCAGAAATTGCATCGACTTGTAATGAGCATTTGTTAAACAAATATATGCAAGATATTTCTAAGGGAAATGAAAAGCTTTATTTTGTTAATAAAGAGATTGAAAATATTAGGACGACTGTTTTTAGACAAATGTTGTTTGCAGAATTTGAACTTATAACTCATGAAATGGTTGAGAACGGAAAACCACTTACAAGTGATGATTTTTGTTCAATATGGAAAGATTTAAATGAAAAATATTATGGTAAGAGCTTGGTTTTAGATGATTATATAATTTTTGAGTGGAGTCGTATACCACATTTTTATTCTGCATTTTATGTTTACCAATATGCAACTGGATATGCTGCAAGCTTTGCATTTTCTCAAAATATTTTAAATGAAGGAAATAGTGCAGTAAGAAATTATATTGATAATTTTCTTAAAATGGGAGGATCCAATTATCCTATTGAGATTTTAAAAGATGCTAGTGTTGATATGACAACGAAAACACCTATGCAAAATGTTATGAATAGATTCTCTGAACTTTTAGATATTTTAGAGAAAAATATTTAAAATAGATTTAAGGTAGTTAAAAAAATTAACTACCTTTTATTGTGATTAAAATATTTACTAAAATTTAAAATATAAAGTATAATATTAACTAAAAGTTTTAAAATAAAGAATAGTTGATAAAAGTTTTAACTTATTAAACAATTATTAATTATTAGCAATGTTAGGAAGGATGAGAATATTTGAGAAAGTTTTGTAGATTTTTTGTTCTTATCTCTTTGTTTGTATTTAGTTTTGGATTTTTTATACAAGCTGTAGGATTTGGAGAAGATGCACTTAAGTATTTAATACAAATTTCAAGAATTCAAAGAGTTGCTTTTACAGAAGGAGAAGTATATACAGCGGATTATTTAGGAAGAATTTTGAGAGATTTAGGTTATGATACGACTTTTGAAGAAATTGTATTTCCTGAAGATACAATTTTAAATTTTACTCAGGGAGACTATTTATCTCATAATATTATTGCTACTAAAAAAGGATCAAGTGATTTAGAAGTTATAATTGGAGCGGCTTATGATTCAGAAGAAGTTAAAGGTTCTACTGGATTTGAATGTGCAACAGGTGTATCTTTATTACTTGAACTTGCAAAAAAACTTAAAGATGTAGATCTTCCATATACTTTAAAATTTGTTTTATTTGGTGCAGGAAAGCAAGGAAATATCGGATCAACTCATTATGTTTCTACAAGGTCTCAAGATGAATTAAATAAAATAATGTATTATTTAAATTTATCTTCTATCGGTAGTGGTAAGGAACTACATGTTTATGCCAATAATGGAGAGAAAGGATTTTTACGAGAAGATTATTTGAAGCTTTCTAAAGAATTAAATATATCTTTATCTACTAGTCCAAGTATGGAGGATTACGATATACCAGAAGGTGTTGGATATGACATTGGAGAACATGTACCATTTAAGTATAGTAATGTTCCTTATGGATTTATTGAGGCAACTTCTTGGGATAGTGTTTATGAAGAATTTCAAATACCAGATGATCCTACTGGAGAAAAAATTGGAGTAATAGATGGAAGTAGTTATGATAATTATGACGAAGTCATGAAGATATTTGGTGATAATGTAAGAAATAATTTATCTAAGGCAAGTGAGTTAATTTATAATGGAATTGTTAAGAAAGAAAAAAGCATAAAAATAATTACTGTGTTGACAGAGGAAAATTTAAATAATGCTAGTTCAATAAGTTATACTCTATTTAAAGATGGTAAAAAACTAAAAACATCTACTTTAGATGAAAATTTAATTGTAGAATTTAAAAATTTAGATGAGGGAAATTATAAAATAGAGTTTAGTGCTCCTAATGATATTAAATTCTTAAAGAATATAAATGATTTTGAATTTAATTTTGATTGTGATGGAGAATTTGTAATTGTAAATGATGAACTTGATGTTTACACTTATAGAGAAGAATTTACAGATAACTATATATCTGTAAGAGAAAATATACAAAACACTCAATTTGAAGTTGGAATAAAAAATGTTTTATTTGATTACTCTAGTGCGAGTGAAGGGGATTTTCAAGAAGATACAGATTTAAATAAAAATGATCAACTTATTAAAGTTTTATCAGTTGTTTTGGTAATACTGGTTGTTGTGTATATTTTATTAAGGATAATTTTTTCAATAATGAATAAAAAAGTTAAATGAAAACTTGAGAAATCAAGTTTTCATTTTTTTTATTAAAAAATTTAAAAAAATTACGATATATAAGTAACTGTAAAAATAGAAATAAATTTGTTTTTTATAGTAAAAGTATTATTTAAACTTTCAAGGAGGAAAATGTATGGGGAGGGATACAGAACATACAAGTAGTGATAAAGAATTAAGACGGAAAATTTTAAAATCTATAGGCCTTGCAACGACTTTGGCAACTGTAACTGGTGTAACTTTAACAAATATTCCTGTGCAGCAAACTCAGGCAAAGTTTAAAATTCCAATAAAAAAACCACCAATAAAGAGTCCGATAAAAAAACCTTCCATAAGTGTTTCAAAACCAGGGACAAGTGTAGGTATTAAACCAGGCACAAGTACGAGTAAACCAGGTACAAGTACAAGTAAGCCAGGTACAAGTACAAATAAGCCGTTGGGAGGATCATCAAGTTCTAGTAAGCCAGGAGGTACTTCAAGTACAAGTAAACCAGGTGGCACAACAGGAGGAACAACAAGTACAAACAAACCATTAGGAGGATCATCAAGTTCTAGTAAGCCAGGAGGTACTTCGAGCTCTTCAGGATCTTCTAATAATAATGTAGTAAAACCAGGT
>NZ_LXFF01000016.1 GCF_001655775.1 Candidatus Arthromitus sp. SFB-turkey | reverse complement strand
AACTTTTTAAATTTAATTATTCTTATTAATTACAAGACTATTAATTGAAATCTTTTTATCAATATACATTAACAAAAATATAATTAAGATTAACATAATAACTTTTTCATACGATAGATTATCAAAAAAATTTTTCAAATCTATAAACTTCATATAAAAAACTCACCTTCTTCTTTCGTTTTACTTCCCATAATATAAATTTTAATTTTATTTGATATTGAACTTTTTATTAAAAAANNTATTTATTTACCTTTTATTTACACAATATTAAATATTTTGTTGTTATAAAATACTTCTTTTAGTATACTGGAATAAAAATCCTGTTTATAAAAATTGAGGTAATTTATGAAAATACAAAAATCAATATCTACTGGTTTATTATATTTAACGAAAATAAGTAGCTTCTTAACATTATTAAGTCCTATCGTTACAAAAGCTACTGTTGTAAAAAACCCTTCCAAATCTGTAAAATCTCTTATTGCTCTGTTTAATAATGGAGTTACTTCTACTACTGTAACAAAATCTCCTTTAGGAAACCTCGGTAACGTGAATGTGCAATCTTCAATTAATAAATTAACTTTATCTGATTTTCATTCTAATACTACTACAACAAAAACTCCATTAAGAAATAATTTAGGCAATTTAAGCGCACGATCCTCTATTGTCTCATTAAATTCAATTAGTAGTAATACATCATCAATATCTTCTTCAAAAGAAACTCTTCCTAACGTAAGTGTAGGATCTATAGTTTCTCGATTTGAGGCAGTTATCAAAAACTCTAATCAAACTACTTCACCACAAAAAAGTAAAACGCCAATTATAAAAAAGTATTCTACAAGTGAAGTTTTAAAGTTATCTAATGAAGTTCTAAATAAGCAAGGTTTCTTAGATGGTTTTAACAAAACAAATATATCCTTACCTAAGCTTAAATCACCTTTATCAGGTAATAATTTAGATAAAAATTTAAAAACTTTGCAAGAAAGAAAACGATATTTAAATTCAGTCCTAGTTGGATCAATGGCATCTAGAGGTATGATTTTTGAAAAAGAAACTGCTCCACAACAACCAAAGAAAGACCCTTATTCTAATATTAGTCCATTTATGAGATCATTACTGATTTCTAAAGGTATGATTCATGGAGAAAATAATAATCAACAATAAAAAAGGAAGATTAAAATTTTTAATCTTCCAAATTTTCAATATTTAAAATTGGTATAGCATTTATTAAAGGCTCATCATATGGATGAACTTTTTTTATGGCTTCAATAACTTTTTCCAAATCTTTTCTATTACATATAGTTTCGATTTTATTTTCTAACACTTCACAAAGCTCATTTTCAAGACCTAAATATGGATTCGAACCTTTAAGCGGTCTAAACATTCCTCTAACCTTTGTAACACAAACACAATTATCATAATTTCCAACTTTACCTATTCCGATTTCATTCAATACTTCTCTTATTTTATCAGTAAAATTATACGGCACATATACTTCAACTTTAAACATTTCAAATTGCATAAAATAACCCCTATCGTATCGTAAAATAAATTATAAATACTTACACAAATTAATTTTACCAAGAAATCACAACATTTATTAAGTAAATTTTTAAAAATAAAAAGAGATACAACCGTATCTCTTTAAAATATTTTTACTCACCAAATACAGCCTTATAATCTTCAGCAAACTTTTCGATTCCAGAACTTGTAAGAGGATGATTCATCATCTGTTTAATAACTGAAAAAGGAACTGTTGCAATATGTGCACCTGCTAAAGCACATTGTGTAACATGAATAGGATTTCTAACACTTGCTGCAATTATCTCTGTATCTATTCCATGTATATCAAAAATAGCTGCAACTTCTTCTATAAGTTTAACACCATTTACAGAAATATCATCAAGTCTTCCAAGAAAAGGTGATACATAATGAGCACCAGCTCTCGCTGCAAGAAGTGCTTGATTTGGAGTAAATATGAGAGTAACATTAACTTTTATACCCTCTTTTGAAAGTATTTTAGTTGCTGCAAGTCCCTCTTCTGTCATAGGAATTTTTACAACCATATTAGGATGTATCTTAGCTATTTCTCTACCTTCTTCAACCATTTTTTGAGCGTCTACTGTAGTTGCTTTAACTTCACCACTTATAGGTCCATCTACGATTTCTGTTATTTCTTTTATTACTTGTCCAAAATCTCTTCCTTCTTTTGCAATAAGTGAAGGATTTGTTGTAACTCCACATATAACTCCTGTTCTTTCAGCTCTTTTAATATCCTCAATATTAGCTGTATCTATAAAAAATTTCATATTATTAAACCTCCTTATTTTTATGTTTTCTTAATTTTAACACTAAATACAAATTTTTTACACAAATTATTGTTTAAAATTTGCAAACGATATCTTAAATAAAATTTGATTCACTTATAAAAATTTTTAAAAATTAAAATGACTAAATAAAAAACAAAAAATAAAACTAAATTTATCCATTAATAAATAGCTTTATTAATTTTTTATTAATATTTTATTGATTTTTAATTTATTAATAAATAAAATTTAAATTAAAATTATTTAAAGGAGATTGCCTTGCCATGAAAATTAAAAATTCAAAACATAACTATATAAAATTTAAACACAATTACATTCTATTGAGTTCAATTACTTCGTGTATTGTTATATTTAGTTCCACTTCAGCTCAAGCAATGTTTAAAACATCTAAAAATTTATCAGGAAATTATGGAGGAAATGTTAAAAGACTTATTAAATTTTTTGAAAGTGCTGGTACTAGTACTCCATCAACTAATCTACCTAAAACATCATCAATTCCAAAAACAGATTCTAAAATTAAAACACAAACAAGTTCTTTAACAAAACCCTCGACTAATGGAAAAACATATGTATCAAAATTATCTATACAAATATCAGGTAAATCCTCAACCTCTACTCTTACAAATAATCAAAACAATAATTCTACTATTATCAAAAACACTAAATCTCCAATCAAGACTGCTAAATCTGATGATATCTTTGGTATTTATACTTCTGGTTCTACAAACTTCCTTAAAAATGATAAAATAGCTAATTCTGCCGATAAATTTAAATCAATATATAGTTCTATTACAGCTACAACTTCTTCTAAATCAAATTCTAAAAATAATACATCTTCATCTAGTACTTCATTTAAATTGGATCTTAAAGTTGGAGGTAATCCTAAGTTAAAACCTCTAACTTATTCTAAAAAAGGATTAGAAGACTTAGAAAGTCAAATTAAGGTTTTTACAGCATCGATAATCAAAGAAAATCTTCCTAAAGGTTCTTCAGGTAAAGTTGAATTAAAATTTGATAAAAAATTAGGTCAAGAATTAAATTTAGTTTTATCAAGATTCGTATATAAATCTTCTATGGATTCTATACAAGGATATCTTAATGGTAATAACAATTAAACATAAATAATTTTTCTATTAATATTTAAGATTTATCACTAATATCCTAAACAAAACCAATTTAATATTATTCATAATTTTCTTATTAAAGAGAGTATCGATATAGATTATTTTATCAATAAAAAACATACCTTGATAAAACTTATACAAGGATAAATTATACTCTCTTATATAATTCCGTTTATAAACAAACCTGATTTCACAAAAACAATATTCATAATAGATCCACAAAGAGTATCTTCTACATTAACAACTACAAATCATTTAACTCAAATGTTAAATCACTATTTGAATATTAAAAAATATATTCACATCAAACATTTTCTGAAATTTTTGCACCAAAGTTACCAACTATAATTGCTAAATCCAATATTTTTAATTTATANNTATGCTCCTTCAAAATTTTAAAAAATACAAATAAAAATATAAAATCTATATTAAAAAACAAAAGTTAGATCAATAATAAATCAAAATCTTCCACCTAAATTTCCTAAAACACAATTTATCAAAAATACACCTTGACAGAAAAAATAAATAAACAATTAATCCAATCACCAAATAATTTTAACATTTTCAACTATCAAAATTTTAAACTCAATAAATGAACGATCATAAACTTAAAAATAAAATTCTTATAATTGTAATTATATTGTTTAAATTATTTTAATTTTTTATTAATAAATGGTTGATTTTTTAATTTAAAAATGGTTACAATTTAATAACTATTATAAATTTTAATAATTTTTTTTAAATTACATTTTTGAAAGGACAGATTAATTATGAATCACTTTAGTAATAAAAAATTTAATTTAATAAAATTTGGAAAAAGTGCAATTACAATTGGTTCATTAACTTTACCAGTATTAATTTCAACAAATGCAAATTCAATGATTAGGAATCCAAGGAGTGCTTCTATGTTTATTAAATTAGGTGGTGGAACTTCTTCATCTTCAGTAAAGACTGCAAATACTCTTAAAACTACAACTACTTCTTCAACTAGTACTGGTAATACTACTACTCCAAAATCAAATCTTTCTGGCGAATCTTATAGAAAAATGGCTATCATAAATACTGGTAAATCTTCATCAACTATAGCCTCTCGTATTATGTCTCTCCAATCTTCCAATATTTCTACTACCTCATCAACTTCTACTCCACTTCCTATCCCTAAAGGAACTGTTGCTAATTTAGCAGATAGATTTAGTGGTAATAGTACTGCTTTAGCTACTCTTTCTTCAGGTTTTAGCACTCAGTCTTCTCCTACCGGAAATGTTAAAACTTTAACTCAAAGATTCATTAATTCTTCAACAAGTACTCCTTCTCATACAAATTCTGGAAAAACTTCTGCTCCTTCTGGAACAGGAAATGTTGCTCGTTTATCTCAAAGATTCGCTTCTTCTTCAACAAGCACTAATTCTTCTTCAGGTTCTAATCAACCTTCCACTCCTACTGGAAATGTTGCTCGTATTAGAAAAATGTTTGATAGCTAAAATACTTACTTAAAAAACAAAAGAGAAAACCAAATTTACCAATAAAATTTAATTTAATTGGTAAAAGTTTTCTCTTTAAAAATATTTTAATTATCTAATATTATTTAACATTGACCACATTTCATCAGCTGTTGTAACACCTTTACTTGCCATTTGGTACGCTCTCTGAGCTAAAATCATATCACTCATTTCTTCTCCAACATCAACATTTGACATTTCCAAATGACCTTGATAAAAATTTGCTTCAACTTGAAACATAATAACATTTTCATCAATTGGAACAAATTTATTATCACCTTTTGAAATTAATGAACCACCACCAACTGTATCATATAAATTAATTCTTCCAATTTCTTTTCCATCAGAAGTTGATACAAATCCATTTTTATCAATAACAACATTTGTATTTGTTAGTCCTGTATTTGCTGGATTAATTCCTTCATTATAAGAAACCTCTATTAAATTTCCATCTTTATCAGTTAATCTACCAAATATATCAACATTCAATGCACCACTTCTTGTATATGCAACTTCTCCATTTGCATCTGTAATTTTAAAAAATCCAGCTCCATCAATGGCCACATCAGTATTTTGTCCCGTAAGTTGAAGCGAACCTTGTGTTTTATTTCTCGTTACTCCTGTATTTTTTACACCATTTCCTATAAGAGCATTATTTTCAGATGTTGGAATACCATTTGTATTTAAATCTCTATAAAACAAACTTGAAAATGAACTATCTATTTTTTTATATCCATGAGTGTTAACATTGACCATATTATTAGAAATTATATCAAGTTTTTGTTGCTGAGCAATCATACCACTTTTACTATTATTTAAAATAAAAAACATAATTAATCCTCCAGCAATAACAACTTTAATTTAAACTTTTCCAATCTCATTTGCTGATATTCTCAAACTATCATCTAAATAATTTAAAACCTTCATACTACTTTCATAACTTCTCAAAATATTTGTTAAATTTACCATTTCTTCTGCAGGATCAACTTCAGAAATTTCAAGAACTCTATTTTGTACTCGCGCAGTTAACATTTCAAGCGCATTATCTTCTGATGAATATAAATTATCTGATATCTTTTTTAAATTTTTATAATCTCCAAAATTTGAAATCCTCATCTTATAAACTGGAACACCATTTACATTTATATTATTTAAAGAATCAACTGAAACTTCTGTAGCTCCTGCCAAATTTATAGGCTCATAATTACCAGTATTTACATTAGTCCCCATAACAGAAGCTCCATTTGAAGTTACTAAATTCCCTTGCACATCAATAATAAAAGAACCATCTCGTGTATAATATTCTTGTCCACCTTGAGTAACTGTAAAAAAACCAGGACCATTTAAAGCAAAATCCGTAATTTTTTCTGTTTGCTTTAATGTTCCTTGAGTAAATTTTGTTATTGTTGAATCTATTTTACTTCCTATAGACATTTCACCCAAATTCTTAAAACTTTTTGAAGAACTATCCTTATTTGAGAGCATTACTTTATCAAATTGAGAAATTATAAGTTCATCTGGTTTAAATCCTGGAGTATTTATATTTGTAAGGTTATTTGTAACAACTCCCTGTTTTGCTTCAAGAGTTATAAGACTAGAAATTGCTGTATACATTCCTCTAATCATAAATTCACCTCTCAATAGAGAGAAAACATATTTTTTAAATTTTATTGTTTGATATGTCTTTTCTCAAATCATTCAACTCTAATTTTAACGATTCTATTTCTTTTTGTATTTCAAAAATTGTTTCCCCAAATTCATGCCTAAATGAAATTAAATCAGATTTATCAATATTATTTTCAAAATCTGATTTATCCATAAAAATATTAAATTTTGAGTTTCTCTCAAATATTTTCTTACTCATGTTTGGAGATATTTTAAAAAAATAAATACAAACTATAGCTGTAATAACCATAGATAAAAATATTGTCACTACGTCCTTCCCCTTCTACTCTTATTGTTTTGTTTTAAACATTCTCATAATCATATTTTTTCATTATTGATTTGAGATTCTTAAGCGCTCTATTATGAATTTGACATACTCTTGATTCTGACACTTCTAATATTTTTCCTATTTCTTTAAGAGTCATACCTTTTATATAGTAATAATAAATAACTTTTTTATCTTTATCTTTGAGATTATTAATAGCTTTTCCCAAATATTTTACTAGTTCTTTAGATTCAAGAACTCCTTCAGGGCTTGGACTCGTAGTATCCTTAATTGTACTCATTAATGACATGTTGTCATCATCAGAAAAAACTATACTTTCAAGTGAAGTTTTTGAAATATAATTTATATAATTTTCAATTGTACCTATTTCATCAATAGATAAATGCAAATAATCTGCAATATCTTGTACACTTGGTTCTCTCATTAAAACATTTCTCAAAGTTTCTATTGCATTGTTGTATTTATTCAACTTGTCCATAATTCCTTTAGAAACTGGGCTATTTTTTCGTATTTCATCTATCATAGCACCTTTTATTCGAATGGATGCATAAGTTGAAAATTTCATTCCCTTACTTCCATCAAACTTACTAACAGCATCCATTAATCCAACCATACCGTATCCAACCAAATCTTCAAATTCAATATACTTTGATTTCCCAGAAATTACTTTCGAGGCAATATATTTTACTATGGGGATATAATTTTCAACAATTATTTCATCCCTATCATCTAAATCATTATCGCTTGTACTATTTTCTATATCTTTTACTTCAATACTCTCCTTAGCTTTAGTGACTCCTGCTACCATAATAATTTCCTCCTAAGTTTTAAAAACATTCCCCCAATTAAAAAATTTTTTAATTTAAAATATTAAGTATGAAATCAAAAAAATTTGAATTTTTACCATTTTCTTTTGTCATACTACTTAAATAAATTTTCTCACCAGTTTTATACAATTCGATATTAGAAAACTCTTTCAATATCAAATCCAATATTTTAACATCTATCTTACAGATATTTTTAACATTCTTTTTAAAATTCTCAAAATATTTTTGCCAGTCTAAATCTTCATTATTATTGATTAAGACTACATCAATTTTTTCGCCACATAATTTTTCATCATGAAAGTTTGAAACAATTTTTTTAAAACTTTCCTCACTAGTATCTGCTAAAATCAAAATATTATCACTAATTTTTAAAATTTTAGAAATAAATTTTTTAAAAATATTTGTTGCGTCAATAATTATAAAGTTCAAATCCTTAAATTCACCATCATTCATAACACTAGATGTCCTCAAAATTTCTTGATTATATTTACTTTTAAAAATATCTTCACTGAAAATATTTTGTCCAAATAAATATTTAATGTTATTGTTAACAATAGTAATCGATTTCAAATCATTATTATCATTTTCATTATCTTTAAAAACAATAACCTCTTCATTTTTAAATCTCATATTTTCAACAAGTTTACCCAAAAAAATATTGTCTTCCTTAATAGTACAATCTATCAATGAGACAACTCTTAAAGTCTTTTGAAGAGAATCTCTCTTCAAAAGACTCATTAATAAATTTAATTGATTTGCAATCATAACTCCTCTTCTCCTAAGATCATATCTAAAATTTCATTCTTATTCGCTTTCTTTATATCAAGAGGAACATCTTGACCAATTGTCAAAAAACTTATAGGAATTGAAGTTTTATAACAAATATTAACAAGCATTCCGAAACTATTTGTTTCATCCAACTTAGTTACAATAACATTTGTAAATTTTATTCCTTTAAATGAATTTATAAAAAGATCTACATCTTGCTCTTTCATTCCAGCACTAACAACTAAACTAACATCATTAGACTGTATAGATTGAACAAACATACTAAGCTCATTTAATTGAATAATATTTTTATTCCCTCTACCTATAGTATCAACTAAAATTACATCACAAGCTTTCATATCATCAAAAACACTTCTTATATCATTAAGTGTCATTACTGATTTATATGGAATGTTCATAATATCTGCATACATTTTTAATTGTTCAACAGCTCCAACCCTAAATGTATCTATTGTAACCATCCCAACTCTTTTATTTAAATTCAGCGAAAGCATACCTGCAAGTTTTGCAACAGTCGTAGTCTTCCCGGATCCTGTTGGTCCAACTACAACAAATTTATTTGAAACATCATTTTCATAAATTTTTATTATATTTGAAAAAACATCTCTCAAATATTTTTTAACAATCTTTTCATTTCTTAATTCTTCACTTGTAAGTGTACAATTTGATTTAATTTCTTCACAAAGTTCTTTACAAATATCATGCTTATGTAAAATTTCATCTAAACAATTTAGTGGTGAAGCACTATTATTATTTACAAGTCCTTTTACAATATCTTTAATTTCTTGAAGTTCCTTTTTCAACTCTTGACTATTTTCATTTTGAATTTCAGGTTTTAGAATATTAAATTTATCAACTTGATTTACATAATTTAAATTTTCATTTAAATCATCTGGATACTTGTTAACCAAACGATTTGAAAATTGATCTAAATTCAAATCAATAATAGAACTTGAATTTCTATTTTGTCCTTCTCTTCTCAAATTTTCAATTTGAAAATTATTTTGATTAGGAATAGCTTCTTTCGATAAGTCTTGATAATTTTGATTAAATGATTCATTATTGAAATTGTTAAACATCTTCTGCTTTTCTTCAAAAAGTTTATTGTAATAACTCATTGACTTTGATTTATCATTTTGAGAATAACTATTTTGCGCATATGAACCCAAAAATTGTTGTTTAACATCGTTGTTACTTAAAATCGAATTATTTAAATCAGCTTGTGGTTGATTAACTGATGAACTTAATACACCACCTTGAACTTCTTCATTAGGTAAGTATTTATTCTCAGATAAATTTTCTTTATTTATAAGTCCAACTGTAACCTCAAGCTTCTTATTAGAAAAAAATCCTTTTACTCCAGGTTCCCTAACCATTTTTTGACTTATGATATAAGCATCATCTCCTAATTCATGCTTTATACGAAACAATGCTTCATTTATATTGTCTACTAAATACTTCCTAATTATCATTTATCTCTACCATCCTATCATTTATTATCTGAATATCTGGCGTTATTTCATTTAGAGAAATTACAAATAAATCTCCAAACACTAACTCTGTAAATTTTTTAAATGCTGGCCTTATACGTGGAGAAACAAGAATTACTGGCTGACTATAATTAAACTGAACTCTTTTTATAGTGTAACTTATTGCTTCAAATACTTTTCTTGATAAATTTGGCTCCAAAGCTATAAAACTACCTTGTGTAGATTTTTGAATGCTTTTTGTTAATAATTCCTCAAGCTTAGGACTCAAAGTAACTACAACAATCTTTTTATCTTCATAAATAAACATACTTGAAATTACCCTATTAAGAGCAAATCTAACATGTTCTGTTAAAACTTCTACATCTTTAGTAAGCCTAGAATTATCCGCTAAACTTTCAAATATTGTTACCAAGTCTTTAATTGGAATTCTTTCTTTAAGCAAATTTTGTAAAACTTTTTGTACTTCCCCTACACTCATCAAATCAGGTACAAGTTCTTCTACAACAGTTGGATATTTTTCTTTCAATGTATCTATAATTTCTTTTGTTTCTTGTCTTCCCAATAATTCGTACGCTTTATTTTTTATTGTTTCAGTTACATGTGTAACAATTATCGTAGTAGGATCAACTACTGTTAATCCTAAAAGCTCCGCTTCTTCTCTTTGAGATTTATTAATCCATTTAGCATCTAAACCAAATGTAGGATCCTTTGTTGTAAGTCCTTGAATCCCATCTAATCCCTCATTTGAAGTAGAAATAGCCATAAGCATATTAGGAATAACCTCTACTTTAATCACTATTGTTCCCCGAATTTTAAGCACATATTCATTACTTTTAAGTTGTAAATTATCTCTTATTCGTATAGGTTTTAAAATTAATCCAAGTTCTAATGCTGTTTGTCTTCTAATAGATGCAATTCTATTTAATAAATCTCCTCCATTTTTTTCATCAGCTAAAGGAATTAATCCATATCCAATTTCTAACTCAATTGGTTCTATTAAAACTAATTTGTTTACATTCTCAGGCTCACGCTGAAGTTCTGCTTCAGCTTCTGCCTCTTTTTGTAATAATTCTTCTTGAGAATCTTTACTTTGAGTGTCGTCATTCTTTAATAAAACAATTGACCCTCCTCCAGTTAAAAGTGCCAAAATCAAAAAAGGTAATGTTGGAAGTCCGGGTATTAATGCAAGAATTCCTAAAATTCCTGATGCTGTCAATAAAACAATTGGAAAAGCTGAAAATTGATTTGTAAGAGAACGACTTAAATTTGTGTCTTCACCTGATCTAGTTACAATTATTCCTGATGCTGTTGATATTAAAAGTGCTGGAATTTGTGATACTAATCCATCACCAACCGTTAAACGTACATATGTAGAAGCTGCTTCTCCAATTTCCATTCCAAGCATCATTGATCCAATAACAATTCCAGCTATAACATTTATAAGAGTTACTATAATACCAGCAATTGCATCTCCTTTAACAAACTTTGAAGCTCCATCCATTGATCCATAAAAATCTGCTTCTAATTGAAGATTCTTTCTTCTTTTTTTTGCCTCTTCTTCTGTTATAATTCCAGAATTTAAATCAGCATCAATACTCATTTGTTTTCCTGGCATAGCATCTAATGTAAATCTTGCTGAAACTTCTGATACCCTACCTGCTCCATTTGTTATAACCAAAAATTGTATTATAACTATGATTAAAAATATAATTATTCCAACTACATAATTTCCACCTATAACAAAATTTCCGAAAGCTTCAATTATACTTCCTCCATCTGCCTCAGACAAAATAAGTCTCGTAGATGAAACATTTATTGCTAATCTAAAAAGCGTTGTTACCAATAAAACGCTTGGAAAAATTGAAAATTGTAAAACCTCTGTAGCAAATATTGTTATAAGAAGAATAACAACAGAAACTGTTATATTCACAGCTATTAATATATCTAAAAAAAATGATGGCATAGGAATAATTATCATAAGTACAATGCCAATTATCCCAGCTGCCACAGCAACGTCTACTATATCTTTTTTCTTTAATCCACCTAAAGCCTTTGCATTTTCCAATTAAAATAATTCCTTCCTAAATGTTTTATAATCGTTTATTATTGAGTTTGAAAATATAAGTTAAAATATCTGCAACCGCCTTATATATTTCTTGAGGAATTTCCTCCTCAAGTTCAACATTTTTATATATAAATCTTGCTAAATATTTATCTTCTACTATAGGCACATTATTTTCTTGTGCTATTTCTTTAATTCTATACGCCATATGATTAATTCCTTTAGCCACAAGTCTTGGAGCTGAATCTTTTCCTTGCTTATATCTAAGTGCAACAGATATATGTGTAGGATTTGTTATTATAACTGACGAATCTTTAACATTTGACATTATATTTTGCATTATTATCTGTTTAGCTCTTTGTTTTATCTGCGCTTTAACTTCAGGATCACCTTCCATTTGTTTAAACTCTTCTTTAACTTCTTGCTTTGTCATCTTTAATTTCTTCTTATAACGAAATTTTTCAATTGCAAAATCTACTATTCCAATTACACCAACTATCATAAATATTTTTAAAAAGATAGACATGAACAAAGGGACAATTGAAGAAAATGAATATTTAATTCTGAAATTTGAAATCCTGAAAAACTCTTCGATATTATCCAAAATGAATTTGTATGATATGTAACACAAAATTGCTATAACAATCGAATCTCTAAATAAATCAAACAACGCCTTAATACTGAAAATATTTTTTATATTACTTATTGGGTTTAAATCTCTAAAACTTGGTTTTAATGATTTAGGGGTAATTAAAAATCCAGTTTGAACAATATTTGAGATTATAGCAAGAACTACAAAAACAATACTTGGAACAATTATAAGCATCAATGATTTGAAAACTACAGACTTGAAAATATCAACAACATCATAAGGACCATAATTATACGCAACACCATCTCTTAAAAAATGTATCAAAATATTTTTAAATTCATTTAAAATAAATCCTCCCATCATAATAATTATTACAATTCCTACAAGTGAAATCGCTGAAATTAAAAATGCAGATTTTGCAACATTTCCTTCTTCTCTTGTCTTTTTAATTTTCTGCGGAGTTGGCTCTTCAGTTTTATCATCAGAAAATACAAACAAAACGGGAGCAAATGAAAAAATTCTAAAAATCAAATCATTAAAATCAACATAAAGACTTAAAAATTTATTGAAAATAATTTTAACACTAATGATTAACAATCCAACTGTAACAACAATTTTAAATGGAAAACTAATAACTATAATATTTATTTTGGGAATTATTCTAGATATTATTCCTAAAATGACATCTACAAATATAAGCACAATTATTATTGGAACTATAATCATAAATGAGGATCTAAAAATTATAAACGTTGTATTAACAAAACTATCCAAAAGATTACTTGTAAAATTCAAATCACCAATTTTTATTTTGTCATAACTAAATATAAATGCCCTTATAAAATAATGATGTCCATTTAAAATTATAAATACGCTCAATGAAATCCAATAAAAAAACTTTTCAATAACACTAGAATTATTATTTGTCATAGGATCAAATATTTGTGCTGATGAAAATCCACCTTGAGAATCTAATATTGAACCAATTCCACTAAATAATTGAAATAATAAATTTACGAAAATTCCAATTAATATTCCTATAATAACTTCTGAAAAAATTAAAAAAATATACTGTACTTCATTTTGTACAGTAATTTTTATATCTGGAGCTATTATTGAAAATAAAATTAACGAAAAAGCAAATGAAAAAATAATTTTAAAAATATTATTTATTCCTTTTGGAAAAAAAACTGGAGAAACTACAATAAAAGAACTAACTCTTATCATTATAAGTAATAAAATTTTGAAATCTAAATCATACATCAAAATTCTCACCTAACCAGTTGTAATTTTTTGAATTATGTCAAATAGTACATTTGTAAAAATAGTTATCTGCTTTATTATAAATGGAGCAAGTAAAATACTCATAATTCCCATTATCAAAACTTTTGGTACAAACGTAAGACTTTGATCATTTAAATGAGTAACCGCCTGAATTATACTTATAATTACTCCAATTATCATTGTAACTATTAAAAATGGCATTGATATTTTAAATCCAACAATTAAAGCTTTTTTCATAACTGAAATTGCTAAGTTTTGACTCATTAAACTCCCCCAAAACTTAAAAATATTGATTTAATAACAAGCTTCCAACCATCAACAAGAACAATTAAAAGTATTTTAAATGGAAGAGAAATTATAGCCGGTGATACCATCATCATTCCCATCGCCATCAAAATACTAGCAATAACCATATCAATAACCAAAAATGGAATAAATATCAAAAAACCAATTTGAAAAGATGTTTTAATTTCACTTAATGCAAACGCTGGCATAAGTGTAGTCATTGGAACAGCAATCGCCGTAACTTCTCCTTCATATTTTGAAAGCTCTATAAACAAATCCAAATCATCTTTCCTTGTTTGAGTAAACATAAATTCTTTTAATGGAATAACTCCTTTGTCATACGCTTCTTTTGTTGAAATCTCTTTATTTATGTATGGAACTATCGCTTCATTATTAATTCTTTGCCCTACAGGAAACATTATAAAAAATGTAAGCATAATAGAAAGTCCAATTAAAACTACACTAGGCACAGCGTTTTGTAAACCAGAAGCATTTTTCAAAAATGCAAATGTAACAACTATTCTTGTAAAACTTGTTGTCATTATTATTAACATTGGTAAAACCGTTAACAATGTTAAAAAAATCATAAGTTCAATGTTCTTATTAATAAAACCTTCCATACCTTCATTGGAAAAAATAGTTGAAGCATTTACCTTAAAACAAACAACAATAATGATTAAAAATGTTATAAATATTATCCTGCTAAAAATTTTTTTCATAGAACTACTCCTTTTTAGGTAGCACGCTCTTCTTGGAATTTAAATAACTACATACTTGACTTTCATCCAAATTTTCAATTATTTTAAAATCATTTTGAGTAGAAGAACATAAATAATATTTTTCCATTATTTTTACAATTAAAATATGGTTATCTTTAGATAAAGAAATTTTACAAATAATTTTCATCAATTTACTTTGGATATCAATATTTCTAAAATTAATTTTTATATATACAAAGATGAGCAACACTAAAATTAAAATAAGTGCAAATACATTCATAACAAATTTACCTATGTATCAAACTAATGAATCAATAAATTTGTGAAATAAACAGATATTATTTCATTATCTTCGAGTATTAAATTAATTTTTTCTTTTATTTCTTGCTTTATCATTTCAATTCCCTGATTACTTTCTATATCATCCACTGTTTTTTCTTTAAAGATAGCTATAATTCCATCTTTTATTTTGTATATATTTGAATTTATATCTTCCAAAATATCTTTATCTTTTGAGTTGTATGTAATAGCTAAACCAAATTTTATATAT
Source organism: Candidatus Arthromitus sp. SFB-turkey (assembly GCF_001655775.1). Lineage (GTDB taxonomy): Bacteria > Bacillota > Clostridia > Clostridiales > Clostridiaceae > Dwaynesavagella > Dwaynesavagella gallinarum. The sequence continues at coordinate 123,040 of NZ_LXFF01000016.1, read as the reverse complement.
CTCTTTAAAGATGGATCATTTATATTAACTACAACTTCTTCTAGAGTTAAAACTTCTTCAACATTTTTTTGCTCTGCTGCTCCACCATTAGAATTTTTACTTATAATTAAAAATCCAACAACTCCACCAGCAACTATCACGATTAATAATAAAATAATTATTATTAGCATTCCTTTATTGGATTTTTTCCCATTATCTTTCGCCATTAAACATCACCCTTCTGACTTATTTAAAATTAAAATATTAACACGTCTATTTTTAGCTTTATTTTCTGCAGTATCATTTGAAACAATTGGTCTAAATTCTCCGTATCCTTGAGCTGAAATTCTAACAGGATTAACATTAGCATTTTCAACTAAAAATCTTGTAACAACAACAGCCCTTGCCGTTGACAATTCCCAGTTACTCGAAAACATATAAGTGTTTATTGGAACATTGTCCGTATGTCCTTCTATGATAATTTGATTATCTATTTCATTTAAAACTCCAGCAATATCTATTAAAAGTTCTTTACTTTCTGCTTTTAAATCCGCTCTTCCCGATTGAAAAAGTAAAGAGTCAACAAGAACAACTGATACTCCTCGCTCAACTTTTTCTACAGAAACATAATCTTGAAGCTCCTTTTGGTGAATAAGATCTTTTAAAGTATTTAATAACGTTTCATTAATTTCATTTTCTTGATTTTGATCCAATTGATCCTCGTTATTCATCAAAATATCTTCTCCAACACTCTCTCCTAAAATAGGATTATTTCCACCACCATTAAAAACATTGTTAAAAGCTGTAGTGAGTTGAGCCTCTTTTTTCTCATCTATTGTAGACATTGAAAAAAGCAATATAAAAAACACCATAAGCAAGGTCATAGCATCCGAAAAAGTTACCATCCATTCAGGAGCGCCTCCCCCTTGCTCTTCTTCCTTCTTCTTTGGCATAATAAATTCACCTCAAAATTAATTTCTCTTCGCATTCTTCATATTTGTTTCTAAAACTGTTTTCTCTTGTTCAGTTAAATATGTACTTAAAATTTCTTGTATCATTTTGGGCGTATATCCAGCTCTTATACATTTTATTGCCTTATACTCAAGCATTATATAATCTATACTTTTTGAAATATTAAGAGAAATTTTATCAGCAATCGGAAGTAATATTAAATTCGCAGCAATAGCTCCATAAAGAGTTGTTATAAGTGCAACCGCCATACCTGCAACAAGTTTAGTTATATCTTCCATATTTCCAAGGAGCTGAATAAGTCCAACTAATGTACCAATCATTCCGAATGCTGGTGCATATGCTCCCCATTGTTTAAAAAATTTAACTCCTTGTTTCATTCTCTCTTCATGATTTTCAATTTCACTTTCCAATATAGCAATTAATGTATCTTCTTCTGCTCCATCAACAATAAGTTTTATACCTTGCTTTAAAAAAGGATCTTCCATTTTTTCAATTTCACTTTCTAATGAAAGCATTCCCTCTTTTCTTGCTTTTTTAGAAATATTTATAATTTCTTCAATAAAAGATATTTTATCTCTGTTAGTGTCTTGAGTAACGATTGTCATATATTTACCGATACTCTTAATTTCATTCATAGAAAAACTAACTAAAAGTGCAGCGAAAGATCCACCTATTACAATTACAAATGATTTTACATCAATAAATGCCATAAGAGAGGTTCCCCCTCCACTCATTGCATATAAAAGCATTGCAACACCGACAACAATACCAATTAAACTTAAATTATCTTTTTTCATCAGCTTCACTTCCTTGAAAATGTAATTGTTATAGTATTAGTATTGTTATAAGATTTTATTATATTCAATTTGTGGATATGGAATTATTTCCAATATTATTAACAAAAAAAGTGCATACAATTACGTATGCACTTAAAATTTATTGAAACTTTTAAATATTTCTAAAAATTCTCTTTCTACTTCTTCAAAATCTCTTTTTGAAAAATCAAATTTTGCATTACATTCACAATGAAAATCTTCTCTAGTAACTCCCATTAATTCTATAAATTCAAAATGTAATATACAATCGTCTATATCGCCAATAAATTTAATTTCATTTTCATTTAAATCTTCTCCAAGAAATTTTCTGTATATTTTATCTTGAATATTTTTTTCAATCACTCTATACTCAGATAAATTTTTCTTAACTGGTCGTGTTATATCTGAAATATAAGCTTCGCTTGCATCATGTAAAAGACATGCAAGTTGAACTTTTTTTGAATAATTTCTTGCAAATGCTTCTTTATAACAATTTATAGAATGCTGTGCAACTGAATAAAAATATTTATAGTGTCCATTAGCTCGAGTCATCAAAGAAAGCGCATGAGAAATATCATTAATATCTATATCTTCAATTTTAGGATCTAATGGGCAAAACTTTTTTCCTGAATATGTGTGTATATAATCTTTCATAAATTTCTTCCTCCACTATAATTTTCAAATTTAATTATATCATTTTAAATTTAAATTTACATAAAAATAGAGAGACTTCCTAAAGTCTCTCCAAAAATTTTTAAATAGTTGAAATATTAAATTTTTCTACCAAGAAATTTTTAATATTTGGTGATAAAAACGCTGGAAGTGTTGGTCCTAATTTTATATTTTTTACTCCCAAATATAAAAGTGCTAATAAAACAATAACTGCCTTTTGTTCATACCATGCAATATCATATTTTATTGGTAACTCATTAATATCTTTTAAATTAAATATTTCTTTTAATTTTAAAGCAATACGCACCAAAGAATAAGAATCATTACATTGTCCAGCATCTAATATTCTAGGAATTCCATTTATATCTCCAAGTTCCAATTTATTATATCTATACTTTGCACATCCAGCTGTTAAAATTACAGAATCCTTCGGAAGATTTTTTGCTTTCTCTGTATAATATTCTCTCGATTTCATTCTTCCATCACATCCAGCCATAACTACAAACTCTTTTATGTTTCCATTTTTTATATTTTCAACAACTTTATCTATAAGAATACTTACTTGATTGTGAGCAAATCCCCCAATAATTTTTCCACTCTCTATCTCAGTTGGTGATTTTAATTTTTTTGCCATATTAATGACTTCACTAAAATCTTTTTTACCATTTTCATCTTTTTCAATATGTTTACATCCTGTATATCCTGCTGATCCAGTTGTAAAAATTCTATTTTTTATTTCCTCATCTTTAGGAGGAACAATACAATTAGTTGTAAATACTATTGGACCATTGAAAGTTTTAAATTCTTCTAACTGTTTGTGCCAAGCATTCCCATAGTTACCATACAAGTTTTCATACTTTTTAAAATACGGATAAAAATGTGCAGGAAGCATTTCACTATGAGTATAAACATCAACTCCTGTTCCTTTTGTTTGTTCAAGTAATTCTTCTAAATCACTTAAATCATGTCTTGAAATTAAAATTGCAGGATTATTTCTAGTTCCAATATTAACTTGTGTTATTTCTGGATGGCCATATTTATCTGTATTAGCTTTATCCAAAAGTTCCATTGCTTTAACTCCAAATTCACCAGTTTCAAGAGTTAAATTTATTAACTCATCAACTGTTGTTTCAGAATCTAAAATTTTATCTAATGCTCTATAAATAAATTCATAAATTTCATAATTTTCACTATTTAAATTAAGTGCATGATTAGTATAAGCCGCCATTCCTTTTATTCCATAAACAATCATTTATTTAAGAGAACGTATATCCTCATTTTTTTCACTTAAAATTCCAATTTTTTCAGCTTTCTCTAAAATTTTTTCCTTTGTTATATTTTCACACTCACAATTACATGAACCTTTAAGCTCACGTTTTATTGATATATTTTTTTTAATTTGTGCAATTATTGCGTCCTCATCAAAATTTGCATTTGTAATACTCATAAAAAGAGATCTTAAAACAGCATGATTAATATAATCTATTTCTTTAACATCTATTTTTTTATCAATAATTATTTTTGCAATACTTTTTAATGTAAATCCTAAAAAATCCAATAATTTTGCTACATTTTCATTTTTACCACACACACCAACAACAGTACAACCAATTCCTCTTGAAGCTTCTTGACATTGATAACAAAGCATATTACCACCATCTTTAATCATTACAATTACACCAACTTCCTAAAATATGTAATACATAGATTATAAACTCTAAAAATAAAATGAAGGTGTAACACCTGTTACACCTTTACATTTAATTAATATTAATCCTATAAAATCTTAAAGATTTCTATACATGAGTTTTATCTAGATACTTGTCTAGAGATTTCAATAATTCATTTTTATACTTATATATATCACTTATATTATCTATATAATATCTAACTTCCCTTTTATCTTCATCAGATATAGCTATGCTCTTCTTTGACGAATTAAAATATAATCTACACACCCATTTCCTAATATTAGATTGATATAATATTCCAAAATATCTTTCTACATCTTTATATCCTATATCCTCAACACTAACAAGTTCTGATAATATACTCCTTACTATATTAAAACCTTCTAATTCCTCTTCAGTAGTAACAACTTTATTATCAACCAATATATCTTCATTTTCTAACTCATCTATATTTACATCTTCATTTTCATCATTCTTACTATTATTTAATATACTCTTTATTTTATCATTCATAAAATCATTAACAAACTGGTACATAGATTTTTTAACTATTGGCTTAAATTTATCTATAACACTTGTCGTCTTCGACCCAGTAAAAAAATCACTAATTATAAATTTAACAAACTCACTTGATGGATTATTTAGCTGATCTGTTAACTGCTTAGTTATCAAATTCGTATACTTTAGCTCTGATGCAGCATTAAATATTGTATCTATATCAAAATTATCTTTTGTAAATTTTTTCAACTCAGATATATGTAATTCATTTAAATCTAATAAATTTATCTCCAAAAAGGGTTGCTCGTCCATTTTATTAGATTCCTCTAAGTCCGTAAAAAACTTATATATTATACCATTGGTTAATATTGCAAATTTAGACTCTGTAGCTATAAAGTATCTAAATAATTGTGCATCATGATTAGTCAAAGTATCTTTTACACTCTTACACTCTATGAGAATAACTGGTTTTCCATCATTCATTATTGCGTAATCTACTTTCTCACCTTTTTTAGTTCCTACATCAGCCACATACTCTGGTACAAATTCCATTGGATTAAAGACATCATAATCTAACAAACTAAAAAATGGCATAACTAAAGCTGTCTTTGTTGCTTCTTCTGTTAATAAATTATCCCTCATAATCTCTATTTTTTTCGCATGTTGTCTTAACTTATCTATAAAATCCATTATACTTTGCCTCCAAATATCATTATTATCAAATCATCTATAATTAATAATTCACAAATTTTATTATATATTATGATTATATAAATTTCATTAAAAACATTGAGTCTCAATTTAGTTGTTCTAAATATCACTAAATAGTATAATCAACAATAATCGCCAAGTAATTAAACTTCTATATAAGGAGAAAATTATGATAATTAAAAACTTACTAGAAACCAATTTATTTAAAGGATGTAATTATGAAAATATAAAATCAATTATCAATGAAAATTATATTAACATAACAAAATATAAGAAAAATTCCATAATAGTTCAAGAGTATGAAGAATGTGTACATATAAGCATAACAATAAAAGGCTCTTTATATATAAATCAACTTCTTGAAAATGGAGATACTCTACGCATAAGATTGTATAAAGAAAATGATGCTTTTGGATGTGCCTTATTTGGAAGTAACAACAAAAATTATCCATTTTCACTTATTTCATATGAAGATACAGAAATAATACATATACCCTTTAATCAAATAAACTCTCTTTTAATAGGTGATAAAATTTTTATGATGAACTTTATAAAAATGCTTTCAAACAACATTACTTCCCTTAAAGATAAAATAAAAATCTTAAGTTTGAAAAGTATTCGAGATAAACTTCTCTACTATTTATCAAAAAATACAAAAAATGGTATAACTCATATGAATCATACCAAAACAGAAATATCAAAAATTTTAGGAATTGCACGCGGCTCTATATCAAGAGAACTTAAAAAAATGGAACAAGAAAATATTATACAATTCATAGATAAAAAAACTTTGAAAATACTCACTAATAATTTAAACATTTAAAATTCCTTTTTATTTGTTTTTCCAAATTTAAATATTAGAATAAACTTCATAAAGATTTTTAAGTTCTTTATCAATGCGAACTGGTTTAAAATTTTTTTTACTTACGCAAACAATTGTAACTAAAGCACTAACTTTTTCTTCATTTTTGTCATTTAAAATTGTTTGCTTGTAAATTGTTTTTATTTGGGTACTTTTATAAATTTCCGTTTCAACTCTTATACTTTCGCCATATCTAGCAGGATTTAAAAATTTTATCTCCATAGAATAAACTGGAAACAAATATCCAATTTTTTCAAAATCCATCATATTAAATCCAACATCTTTTAAAAAATTTGTTCTTCCTATTTCCATCCAAACAAGATAATTTGAATGATAAACAACCCCCATTTGATCAGTTTCCGAATATCTAACTTCAATTTCTCTTACTGATTTCATTTTTTCCTCCTTGAACAAATTATAAAATTCCAACTCTTTTTAAAATCGTATCTACATTTCTCAAATGATACTCAATAGAAAAACTATCTTCAATTTCATCTCTTGTTAAATGCTTCAATACTTTTTCACTTTCAAACAAAATATCTTTAAAATTTCTACCACTTGTCCAAGAACTCATAGAAAGAGGTTGAATTATATCATACGCTTCCTCTCTCGACAAACCTTTATCAATTAATTTTGTCATTACTCTTTGAGAAAATATAACTCCATTTGTTTTATTTATATTTTTAATCATATTGTCTTCAAAAACCACAAGATTTTCCAAAATATTTGTAAACCTATTTAACATATAATCAATCAAAATCGTAGAATCTGGTAGAATTATTCTTTCAGCACTTGAATGTGAAATATCTCTTTCATGCCACAATTGTATATTTTCAAAAGCAGAAACCATATATCCTCTTAAAACTCTAGCACACCCAGCAATATTTTCACTTGAAATTGGATTTCTTTTATGTGGCATAGCACTTGATCCTTTTTGTCCCGAAGAAAAAAACTCTTCAACTTCACGAACTTCTGTTCTTTGAAGATGTCTTATTTCTATACCAATTTTTTCAAGTGTTGAACCAATTAAAGAAATAATTGAAATATATGTAGCATGTCTATCTCTTTGAAGAGTCTGAGTTGAAATATTTGATGAAATTAAACCTAATTTTTCACAAACATAATCTTGAACAAAAGGTTCTGTATTTGCAAAAGTTCCAACAGCTCCACTTATTTTTCCAACTTCAACTTCTCGAGATGCTAACTTAAATCTCTCAAAATTTCTTTTCATCTCATCATACCACAATGCAAACTTAAGACCAAAACAAGTTATGTCTGCATGAACTCCATGAGTTCTTCCAATACACGGAGTATTTTTATATTTAATCGCCTTTTCCTTTAAAACTTCAAGAATTTTTTGTACATCATTTTTTATAATATCATTTGCTTGTTTCAATAAATATCCATAAGCAGTATCAACAACATCTGTACTCGTTAGTCCATAATGAACCCATTTTTTTTCATCACCTAAAGATTCACTAACTGCTCTAGTAAAAGCTACAACATCATGACGAGTTTCTTTTTCCAATTCATAAATTCTATCTAAATCAAATTTTCCATTTTCCCAAAGTTTTTTAACATCATATTTAGGAATAATTCCTAATTTTTCAAATGCTTCACTCGCAAAAAATTCAACCTTCAACCAAGCATCAAATTTATTTTTATCAGACCAAACATTTAACATTTCTTTTCTCGAATATCTTTGAATCATAACTACCTCTTCAAAAAACTTTTTACAAAAATAATCCATACTCACTTAAAATAATTCTAACTAAAAATAGAGCTAAATTCCACAAAATTTGTTATACTTAAATTAAAAAATCCAAGGAGTTTAATTATGAATTCATTAGTTATTGTTGGAACTGGATGGGGGGACGAAGGAAAGGGAAAAATAACAGATTATCTTTCCAAAAAATTTGATATTTGTGTAAGATTTCAAGGTGGAAACAATGCTGGACATACTATAAAATTTAACAACAACAAGTACGCTCTTAATTTAATTCCATCAGGTATTTTTAATCAAAACATTCAAAACATAATGTCAAACGGAATGGTTATAGATTTAAAAGCTTTAGTTAACGAAATTGATATACTTAAATCAAAAGATTTTGATTGTGAAAACTTACATATTTCAGATAGAGCACATGTTTTGTTTCCATATCATATACAACTTGACGAAATTTTCGAAAATATAAAGGGAAATGATAAAGTTGGAACAACTAAAAAAGGTATTGGTCCTTGCTACACAGATAAAGCAATGCGAATAGGTATTAGAATTGGAGATTTATTAAACAAAGATTCTTTTTACAAAAAACTTTCTCAAAATGTTGAATACGTAAACAAACTTTTATCAATTTTTAATTCTACAACTTTTGATGTAAATGAACTTTATAATGAATATACTTCCTACGCTAACATAATAAAACCACACATAAAAGATACATCTTTATTTCTAATGAATGCTTTAAACGAAAACAAAAAAATATTATTTGAAGGTGCTCAAGGCATAATGTTATGTTTAGATCACGGTACATATCCATACGTTACAAGTTCATCACCATCTGCTGCATCTGTTGCCTTAAATTGTGGTATACCTCCTCAAAGCATACAAAAAGTTTTAGGAATTACAAAATCTTATGCAACTCGCGTTGGTGAAGGAGTGTTTCCAACAGAACTTTTCTCTGACATTTCAAATACAATCCGTGAAACTGCTCATGAATATGGAACAACAACTGGAAGAGCTAGAAGAATTGGCTGGCTTGATACTGTAGTTTTAAAACATGGAAAAAGAATTTCTGGAATTACAGACTTAGCAATTACTCTATTAGATGTATTAACAGGATTTGAAAAATTAAAAATATGTACTTCTTACATGTTAGATGGAAAAGAAATAGATTACATTCCATCAACAATAGAAGAACTTAATAAATGTAAACCTGTTTATATTGAATTAGATGGATGGTATGAAGATATTTCAAATGTTAAATCTTTTAATAATCTTCCTAAAAATGCAAAAAATTATATACATAAAATTGAAGAAATTACTGGAATAAATGTTTCTATAATTTCTGTAGGTCCTGATAGAAAACAAACAATTGAAAAATAAAAATAATTCGCTATAATTATGAGAAAACTATAAAAAAATTTTATTTAAGAGGTGATTACGATGTACGATATAAAAATTTATGGAAACGATAAATGACAAGCTTGTATTATGTTGAAAGAGGATCTTTCAAAAAAAAATATAAACTATGAATACATAAACATTTTAGAAAGTATGGCAAATTTAAAAGAATATCTTTATTTTAGAGACAATAATGAACTTTTTGATGAATATAAAGCAAATCAAAAACTTGGAATTCCATTAGTAGTTGTTAAATCAGACAATGAAACAAAATTATTTATTGAACGTCATAAAGCTGACTTTATATAAATTCCGTAAATAATCTTATTTTCATTATTGAATAAAATATATTTTTAATGGATAATATATTAGTGGAAACCATTTAAGAATTTATAAGATTAGATTTTGTACTTATGTTTAATATAAACATCTATTTAAAGTATAAAGTTTAAGCACGTAGATTATTTATTAAAACTGCACCTTATAATTCTTACGTGGTTTCTTTATTTTTTGTTTGACTTTAAAGAGATTTAATAAGATAATATCCCATAAGGAGGAATTTCTATGTCGAAATCTACGATATATTTACTACGAAGAATAATTTTTTGTATTTTATTTTTCCTTTTAGGATGTTTAATAGGATTTATTTAATTATTCATCATTTGCTATTTCTTCAAGAACTGGAAGTTCTTCTAGTTTTTCTATTCCAAATTGTTTTAAAAAATTATCTGTTGTTCCATATAAAATTGGACGACCTACAACTTCAAGTCTTCCAGATTCTTTTATTAAATCCTTTTCTAAAAGCGTTTGAATAGCCTTATCACTACGCACTCCCCGTATTTCTTCAATTTCCACCCTAGTTATTGGTTGCTTATAAGAAATTATAGACAGCGTTTCTATAGCTGCTTGAGAAAGTGATTGACGCTGATTTGTCTTTAAAAGTTTAACTATGTATTTTTCATTTTCTGGTTTTGTACCAAGTTGATATTTATCATCTATTTTAAAAACTTTTATACCTCTATTTGGTCTATTATATAAATTTTCAAATTCTTCCATAAGTTTTTCAACAACTTGTATATCCTCATCTAAAATACTACTCATCTCTTTCAATGAAATAGGGTCACCATGAACAAAAAGTAAAGATTCTATTGCTGAAAAATATATCTCTATTAATTCCATATCAAGGTTAATTTTATTCATCTAAAATATCCTCTCCTGTTTCTTGAATTTTTTGAATTATTATGTTTGTAAATCTATCAACCTGAATGACTTTAAAATATTTTTGTTTTACAAGTTCAAGAACAGCAATAAAAGTAACTATAATCTCAATTTTTTCTTCACAATTTTCAATAATCTCATCAAATTTTAAAATTGATTCTTTTGTTTGCTTTAAATATTCAATTTTATCTTGAATTTTAAACTTATCTACATAAATATTGTTCTGAATTGGATTCGATATATTTTGTTTCTCAACATAAGCATTTATTAAAGCTTTATATTTAAGATAAAAATCCAAAATATCCATATCCTTAAATATTTCATTTAAATCTAGTAATGAATCCTTTTTTTGAAATATTATTTCTGGCTTTTTAAAATAAACATTACCTTTAGATACATACTTAGACAACAAATATTCAGAAACTTTTTTAAATTTTCTATATTCAACAAGACGATCAAACAATATTTTTTGTAAATCTTCTTCCTCCTCTTGCTCTTCAACTTTTAATTTCTTAGGAAGAAGCGAACGCGATTTAATTTCAATTAAAGTCGCAGCTATAACAATGAATTCAGAAGCTATATCCAAATCCATTTCCTTTAATTTATTTATGTAATCTATATATTTAACCGTTATATCGTAAATATTAACGTTGTAGATATCCATTTTATTTTTTTTAATTAAATGTAATAATAAATCAAAAGGGCCTTCAAAATTCTCTATTTTTATATTCATTTTTATAACCTTTAATTTAAAAATCAAATTTAATTTCATAATTATAACAAATTTTAAAAAATGAAAATAGAGTAATTAAAATTAATTACTCTATTTTTAAAAATATCTACTTATTTTCAACATTTTGTTCTTGATCATCTTTTTTGAAAATTCCAGATAATTTATCAAACAAACCGTTAATTTTTATATCACGATCGCTATAAACTTCTACTCTTCCAACCTCTTTACCATCAATTAAAACTGCCACATCTCCAACAACTTCACCTTGTTTTATATTTTTCTTGCTCTTATCAACATTAATCTTAGTTGAAATTTTTAATTCCTTACCTTTTTCAACAACTACATTTAAAGGTTGCTTAGCCTTTAACATTATAAAATTATTTTTATTATTTCCAAATTGGAATTTTGATATTTCTGCATCTTGTGCAATTATTTCTTTTCTCTCAAATAATGAGAAACCATAATTGAGTAACATGCTAGCATCTCTATTTCTTATTTTGTAAGTTGGTGCTCCCATTATAATCGCAAGCATTCTAACGCCATTTCTTTGTGCTGTAGCTGAAATACAATATTTAGCTTCATTTGTAAAACCAGTTTTTAATCCATCACATCCGTTAAAAAATCTAACAAGTTTATTGTGATTTACAAGTTCTATTGGAGTTTTTCTATTTGCAGAAATCGTTTCCATATATGTACCACTATATTTTAATATAGTTTCATGCTTTAAAAGTTCTTTTGACATTATAGAAATATCATAAGCAGTAGTTAAATGATTTTCTGTTGGAAGCCCTGTAGGATTTTGAAAAGTAGTATCTTTCATACCAAGCTCTTTAGCTCTATCATTCATCTTTTTAACAAAGTTTTCAACCGTTCCTCCAAGATACTCAGCAAGTGCAACGGCTGCATCATTTCCAGAAGCTATTGCAACACCTTTTAAAAGGTCTTCAATTGTTCTCATTTCACCAGCTTCTAGAAGCATAGTACTTCCACCCATTTTTTGCGCATTTTCAGTAACCGTTACAACATCATCTAATTTAATTTTTCCACTGTCAATTGCCTCCATTGTTAAAAGCATTGTCATTATTTTAGTAACGGAGGCAGGTGCAAATTTTTCCTTCGAATTTTTATCAAATATAATTTTTCCTGTCTCAACTTCCATTAATATAGCCGATCTTGCTTCAACATCTATACCTTGTGTAGAATCACTCATAGCTTTTGCTGGAAAACAACTAACTATAAAAGAACACAATACACCAAATAATACCGATTTAAATATTCTCATGAATATCCTCCCTTTGACATAAAAAAATAACCATACAAATATAATCACCAATTATCGTGATATTATTTAATATGGTTATAATATTAAATGTTATTTTATAATTTTATAAATTAGTTCATTTTTCGTTTTATATTGTGTTGAAATTTTAATATTTTTCTTTAGTCTTTCATGTATATTTTCCATGTTTTTAAAATTGTTATGATGAATACTACAAATTACATCTCCAACTTTTACATAATCAGAAACTTTTTTCGAAAAAATTAATCCTACTGAAGGATCTATTATGCTGTCTTTCGTTTCTCTTCCTGCTCCTAAATTCATGGCAATTTTACCAATCTCCTCGGTATCAATAGATGAAATATATCCTTCTTCTTCAGCAACAAACAAATCAATATTACTCGCATTTTTATAATCATTAATATTGTCTATAATTGAAAGATTTCCACCTTGTGATACTATCCACTCTCTGAATTTTTCATAGGCAGTCCCATCTTCAATTTTCTCTAATGCTAATTTTTTTGCTTCCTCTATTGAATTTGCTTTTCCTCCAAGATAAATCATAAGTGATGATATAGTTAAAGCAACTTCAATTAAATCTTTAGGTCCATTTCCTCTCAAAACATCAATAGCTTCTCTAACTTCTATTATATTACCAATACCATTACCAAGAGGTTCATCCATATTGGATAATACACAAATTGTTGTTTTGTTTAATTTTTTTCCTATATTAACCATTGTTGTTGCAAGTTTCTCAGCATCATCTAATGTTTTCATAAATGCTCCACTTCCAACTTTTATATCTAAAACGATAGCATCTGCACCTGAAGCTATTTTTTTACTCATAATACTAGAAGCTATTAAAGAAATGTTATCAACCGTAGCTGTAACATCTCTAAGAGCATATATTTTTTTGTCTGCTGGAGCTAATGCATCTGTTTGTCCAGCAATAACCATTCCATATTTTTTTACTCGCTCTTTAAATTCATCTATTGCCATGCTTGTTTCAAATCCTTCAATTGACTCAAGCTTATCTATAGTACCTCCTGTAAAACCAAGTCCACGCCCACTCATTTTTGCAACTGGAATACCAAGCGAAGCTACAATTGGAGTTACAATTAAAGAAATTTTATCTCCTACACCACCTGTAGAATGTTTATCAACCTTTATTCCATCAATATCTTTCAAATCAAGAGTTTTCCCTGAAAAAGCCATAGCTAAAGTTAAATTTGAAGTCTCATCATCTGACATTTTATTTAAAAACATTGCCATAATTAAAGCTGAAGCCTGATAATCTGGAATACTACCTCTGGTATATTCATTCACAAAATATGTTATCTCTTCTTTAGATAATTCAAGTCCATTTTTTTTCTTATCAATTATATCTATGATATTCATACAAACTCCTAAAACTAGCTTAATATATCATTTTTAAAACTAACTCCATGTAAATCATTTTTTATGTTAAACAAATCTAAAACTGTTTTTCCAATGTCTGAAAAACTATTTCTCACACCTAAATCAACAACTTTCATCTTCTTACCATAAACGATAAGAGGAATTTGTTCTCTAGTATGATCTGTTCCTTGAGTTGTAGGGTCGCAACCATGGTCAGCTGTTAAAATTAATAAATCATCTTCATTTAAATTTTCCAATAATTCTGGAATCTTTGAATCAAATTCAGATATTGCGTTTGCATATCCTTCTACATCATTCCTGTGACCATACATCATGTCAAAGTCAACTAAATTTGTAAATAAAAGACCATTAAAATCTTTTTTCATAACCTCAATAGTTTTATTTATTCCATCTAAATTACTAACTGTTTTAATCTTTTCTGTTATTCCAAATCCATTAAATATATCATAAATTTTTCCTATGCTTATTACATCCTTATTATCCTCTTTAAGATAATCAAGCATTGTTTTACCTGGTGGATCTATTGCATAATCTTTTCTATTTGAAGTTCTTTTAAAACTTCCAACTTCACCGACAAATGGTCTTGCTATTACACGTCCAATTAAATTATCTCCAACTAACATTTCTCTAGCAATTTCACACATATTATATAATTCTTCAATAGATATAACTTCCTCATGAGCAGCAATTTGAAACACAGAATCAGCAGACGTATAAACTATTGGTTTTCCAGTTTTTATATGTTCTTCTCCCAATCTTTCAATTATTTCTGTTCCTGAAGCTACACAATTTCCAAGAATTTTTCTTCCAATCTTACTTTCAAATTCATCAATAATTTCTTTTGTAAAACCATTTGGAAATGTTTTAAGAGGTACTTTTGTTACAACTCCTGATATTTCTAAATGTCCTGTAATTGTATCTTTTCCTTGAGATAATTCATTACAAACTCCAATAGATGCCATTGGATTTTCACAAGGCTCTAGATTTAACGATTTTATATTTCCTATACCTAATTTTTTAAAATTATCTATTATAATATTTTTTGAGTTTTTTATTACATTTGCAAAAGTATTACAATCTTTATCTCCATAACTAAGTGAATCATGCATTTCTCCAACGCCTAAACTATCTAAAATTATTAAAATAACCCTCTTAATCAAAAATAATCACCTCAAATTTTTTAAAATATTAATTTAATTATAAACGGTGTAACCAAACATTGAAACAACAAAGAAATTAAAACACTAATCAAAATAAATAAACTCATAAATCTAAACGAAATAGAACTATCATTTGTAGAAAATTTCCCTTTAAATCTCGTTCTTGAAATTCCACGGGAAATACTTTTTACACACAATAAAATATACAAAAATATAATTAAAGCATTTGGAACTATTATGGTCAAAATCGTTAATAAAATTCCTTTAAAACTAAAACTTGTTAGCATAAAAGTAACGGTAAACCCAAGTGTAAATCCTTTTAATGCTAAAGTTACTAATGTTATCGGAGAAAATATAATGCTGGTGCTAAACAAAATGAAAATAACAATAGGAACAGCTACTGTTAAAAATGTAGTTTTAAAAATATAAACCATATTAAAATTTCCATCTTTAATTGTGTTCATATACTCTATAAAATCATTTTCAAGATAAGTAACAATTTCTGAATCTAAGTATGTAAACAAATAAACACCTATTAAGAAACCTGAAAATAAAAATAGTAAAACCATCATATAAATAATAAAATTTTTACTATAATTTTCTTTTAATCCTACTGTTAAAGTTCTACTTTTTATCATATTTCTCCATCCCCCTTATTTATTATAAATAAATATGAGAAAAGAAATATATATATGTTATAAAATAAATAAAATTTTTTATTTTTATTTATTATTAAGAATAAAATTTTCTAAAAATTTTATTGCACATATAGTTTTACTATCAAATATTTTTCCTTGGATTATCATGTCATTTATTTCATCTAAATCAAACTCATGTAAATTTATAAATTCATCTTCATCTCCACCTTTTAAGCCTTTATATAAATCACTGGCATAATACAAATAAATAATTTCATCTGCAAATCCAGGAGTCATTACAATCTCGCCTAAAAATTTAATTGTTTTAGCCTTATAACCTGTTTCTTCTTCCAATTCTCTCAAAGCACATTTTTCATGATCTTCATTTTTTTCAAGTTTACCTGCTGGAACCTCAAGTAAAACTTTATCAATTGGTTTTCTGAATTGTTCAACAAACACTATTTTTCCATTATCTTTAACAGCAATAATTGCTACTGCTCCATTATGACGAACAATATCTCTTTCTGAAAATTTTCCATTTGGCAATAAAACTCTAACCTTTTCTAAATTAAAAATTTTTCCTTCATAAATAATTTCGTTAGAAATTGTTTTTTCAAATAAATCCATAAGACCTCCAAATTTAAAAATAATATTTCACATATAAAGTTTAACATTATTTAATACGATAAAGAATTCAATTCCATATAAAATTTAAAACAAACCTTCAAGGAGGCATTTTACTCACAATGAAAAAACATTACTTAAAATTAATAACCACAATTAGTTCTTCTATTTTATCTTACAGCCTATTAGTAGCTCCATTCACATCAAACGCAGCTATGAGACCAAGAACTCCATCTTCACCAATAAATTCTGGAATGAATGGAAGGATGCTATTTAGACCAATAAACCCTGCTGGTACAAGTTCTACTTCAGGTAAACTTCATAGACCAACACCTATAAATCCATTAACTACAAAATTCAATCCTATGTATGATTCTGATTCTAGTAGCGTTAATTCTGCTAGTCTAAAAAGTGTTGGTTCTAGTTCTAGTTTAGGAAGTGCTGATTTTAATTCTACTCTAGGAAGTGTACATTCTAATAATGGTAATAACTCTCATACAAATAATACTTCAACAACTTCTCCAAAAAATACAAGTAACCCTTCTAGTTCTGGAAATTCAAGATTTAGATTGAAATTTACTGACTATGCTCTAATGGGTATAACTGCTGCTTCTCTAGCTGGCTTGGGAGTAACAATAAGTCAACTAGTAGACGAAGATAACAATGAAACAAATGATAATAAGCCACAATTAAACGAACACGTTAATCAAAACTAAAAAATTTTAGCAATGTACTAAATTAAGTACATTGCTATTTTTAAAAAATAAAAAATATAATAAAATCTGAAAATCAGAAATTATTATATTTTTACAAATGCTATTTTAAGTTTATTTTTAAAAATACGGTGTTAATTTTAAACAATACACCTTTAAAATTAAGAGGATAAGAAAATTAATTAATATATTTTTTAAAAGGAGTTCTCTATTATTATAACAATTTTAAATATATTTATACACCCTACCGAAAACTTTTCTCTTTCCCCTAATTTATTATTTTAATTTTACTTCCATCAATCGAATCTAAAACCTCAATCTTAGATTTTATAAAATCTTTCAAGTCTTGTACGTGCGATATTATTCCTATTAATTTGGATTTATCATTTGCATCAATCAAACATTCAAGTGCATTTTGAAGAGAATCAGAGTCTAAGGATCCAAAACCTTCATCTATAAACAATGTATCTATAGAAATCCCTCCTGAATATCTTTGTACAACATCTGAAAGTCCAAGTGCTAAAGAAAGGGAAGCTTTAAAACTTTCTCCTCCCGATAAAGTATTTATTTTTCTTTCATTTGATGTGTAATTATCAAACACACTTATATCCAACCCTTGTTGTATTCTCAAATCAAAATTTTCCTTCAAATGTCTAAATAAATATCTTCCATTTGTTAATTTTGAAAAACGTATGTTTGCAGCGGCTATTATTTCTTTGAAATATATCCCTAAAATATATCTCTCAAAACTTATTTTATATTTGTTATTTCCATTTGAAATTTTATTTAATTCATTTAAATTAGTTTTGTATTTATCAAAATCTACTATCTTCTTGTTAATTGAAAAAATATTATCCCTCACACTTTCTAATAAAGAAATTTTATTAGAATAATTCTTTTCAACATTCTCAATTTCAATAAGTTTTTGATTTAATTCAAACAATTTATTTTCAAAATCGTTTAAGGATTTAAACTCTATATCTTTAAGTTCTTTTCTTAAATTTGAAATATTTCCTTCTAAAAATCTATACTCATCTCTTTTACTTTCCAAAAATGAATTTCTTTGATTAAATTCCTCTTCCGATAATTTAAATTTCAAATATTCTTCAACATTTAGAAAATCATTATTTTTTATAGATTCCAAAAACGCTTCCCTTTTCAAATTAATTTCATCTTCTAATTTTTTAATATCATTATTTTTAATATCAATTTGAGCTTTTAACTTCAAAATTTCATCTTCACATTTTTTTACGTTATTTTTCAAAATCTCATTTCTTTTAAATAATTCTTCATATTCATTTTTTAACTCATTTAAAATATTTGTATAATCAGCCTTACTATGTACATTATATTTCAGTAATTTATCATTTTTTTCATTTAATATAACATTAGTTGCTAAAATATTTGCTTCTATTTTGCTTATATCTTTATCTATATTTTCATTTTCACTTTGATTAATTTTTAAATCATTTTCTATATCTACCATGTAATCTTTAGATTTTAAAATTTTTTCATAAATATTATTACTTTCATCAAGATTAAATTTTAAATCATTTAAAATTAAATCTATTTCGCTTAACAACTCTTTTTTATTTTCAAATACATAAAATGTTATAAATTCTCTCTGTGTATCTATTGATAACAATTCATTATATTTTTCTTCTAAACTGCTTTTTCTAACTGAAAGCTGATTTTTTAAAAATATTGTTTGTTCGTTAATGTTATTTCTTTTAGTCTCCAATTCACTAAATTCCAACTTTAAATTTTTTACAAATACCTCATCAATTGAATCATTAAATAATTCAGCTTTCTTAGGATGAACTCTAGAACCACACACCATACATGGAGAATCATCAACCAAATTTTTTGCTAAAATTCCAGCTTGATTTCTTAAATAAATTTCTTCACACTCTCTAAGTTCTTCACTTTTTTTGTTATACAATTCAAAAATTTCATTGTATGAGGGTATTATGTTTTCATAATTCAAAAAACTTTCGTTATAAAGATTTAAACTTTCATCATATTTAACCAAACAATTTTTCAGTGAATCAAAATGAGTAATTTTACTTTTTATGTCCAAAATTTTTAAATTTATATCCTTATTTTCAAATTCAAATTTTAAAATTTCATTTTTTTGATTTTCCAGCTTATAAATGTTTTTTAAAATATCTTCTTTTCTCGAATTAAAAAACTTAATTTTATCTTGTTCATTTAAAATATCATTTTCACATTTAATTTTTTCGTCTATTATATTTTCTAAACTTTCAAGTTCAATAATTTTGTTATTTAAATTTTGAATTTTAATATTATTTGTTTCATTATTTTCCAAATCTTTTTCATAATTCTTTAAATTCTTTTCATAATCTATCAAACTATTATTCAAAATATTTTTTTCATCTATAAATCCCTTATATGTAATTTCCAAATTATTTAAAATATTTTCTTTATCTCGAATCAAAAATGTTTTTTTAACATTATTTAAATAGTTTGCTTCTTGCTTTAATGTTGGAATATCTATTTCTCTAAACTGTTTTTCAAAATTAATAAGTTCTTTAAATTTATTAAACAAAATATTATGCGTTTCAATATCTTTCTTGTAAAATTCTTTATTTTCAGTTAATTTACTAGCTTGAGAATTATAATTATAAATTTCCTCATCTAAAATCTTGAGTATTTGTTCCATAGATAATTCTTCATAAGAAATGGATTTTATAGATTGAATCGAATCTAGTAAACCATTAATTTTTTCGTTTAAAGAACCTACTTTTTTATCTAGTTCTGAAGCTCTTTCCTTTAAAATATTTTGTATACTTTCAAAATTCATGGTGTTAAAAATTTTTCTATATATACTTTCTCTCTCTCTTGAATCTGCAGAAACTAATTTTCTAAATTCACCTTGAGCAATCATAACAATTTGTTTAAATTGAGAATAATCTATTCCCAAAATATCTTTTATTATTTGATTAACATTTTTTATTCCCGTTATAACTTCATCATCAAATATAATTTTGGCAGATTGTCTATGATGAATTTCCTTCCCTCTAGAAATTTTAATTTGCTCAGGCTCTCTTGTAATTATATATTTTTTATTTTTATGAAAAAATTCAAACTCAACATATGTAACAACACTTTTGTCTGAAAATTGACTTTTAAAAGTATCTACTCTTCTATCTTGTCCACTCGCTTCTCCAAAAAGAGCATAACAAATCGCATCAAAAATCATTGTCTTTCCACTACCAGTATTTCCTGTTATCAAAAACAATCTATCATTAAAAAATTTTGTGAAATCAATTTTTTCAATTCCTTTATAAGGTCCAAATGCTTGCATAGTTAAACGTACTGGAATCATTTAAATTCCTCCCATCAATACTCTGAAATTTCTGAATCTTTAATTACATCCTGTATAATTTTTATTTGAGTATCATTTAATTCTTTATTTGAAACAGATTTATAAAAATTTTCAAACAATTCAAAAGCAGATTTTGAAACTAAATCATCATTACTTACTTGATATTCCATATCTAAATCAAATTGAGTATCTTTAAACTTAACTTCCATAACATTTTTATAAATTTTTCTAAGCCTTGAAACAGGGTCAGACAACCCAATTGAATCATGTAAAATTACTCTATAATAATCCATAACATTTAAATTTTTATAAAACTCTTCACTTATTAACGAATCTAAATATCCTTCAATTTCTCTCATATCATACTTAAGTTTCAATTCTATTTGTTTTATATTTAAGTTCCCTTTTTGAAGCATTTCAACAATAGTAACTGATTTTTTATGTTTCATCTCAGAAAAAGAATACTTAGAAATAGAACCTGCATATCTAATATGATCATACATAACTTTTTGGCTTGCATGTAAATGTCCAAGAGCTACATAATCAAAATCTTTTAATATAGAAGCGTCCATAACTTCTTGTCCACCAATTGAAAGTCTGCGTTCCGAATCACTTTCAATCATTTTATCTCCATTTTTATTTGAAAAATATCCATGTCCAATAAATATATTTCTCTTTGAATAATCTACATGTAATCGATTAATTATATTTTTAAGTGCATCATCAGAAGTTTTTATAGAAGAATCATTATACAAATGCTTTATATGTATCTCATCAAAATAAGAAAGAGGATAAAAATTAATTTCTCCAAATTCATCATTTAGAACAATTTTATTAATTTCTCCATTAAACTTACCCTCTATATAAATTCCTGAATCTTTCAAAAATTCTTTAACAAATGAAATTCTATCCGAACTATCATGATTACCTGAAACCAATATTATTTTACTTCCACATTCTTTAACAATTTTAACTAAAATATTATTTAAAAATTTAACCGATTCTGTATCAACAATTGGTTTATCATATAAATCACCTGCTACTATTACAACATCTATTTTTTCATTTTTTATAATTTGGTATATTTGATCAAATACATATTCTTGATTCTCAAACATCGAAAATTCATTAACCTTTTTCCCAATATGCCAATCTGATGTGTGAAGTATTTTCATCTTTCCTCCTAAAATAACTATAAATTCTTTAAAATATTATAGGTACTTACTAACGCTTCAAAAGTTGATTTTTCTCTAACTCGTTGTCTATCTCCTATAAATCTACATTCTTTTACATATATTTCATCTGAAATTTTAATTCCAATATAAACAAGTCCAGCAGGTTTATTCTCACTTTCTTTAGGTCCTGCAACTCCTGTTACAGCAACACACACTTGAGAATTTGTTCTATTTGCAAGCCCTTTTACCATCTCTTCGGCCGTTTCTTTACTTACAGCTCCAAATTTATCTAATACATCACTTGAAACACCGATATTATTAATTTTAGATTCATTTGAATAAGTAACAAACGACTCATCAAAACATTGTGAAGCCCCAGAAAAATTTACAAACCTTGATGAAATCATTCCACCTGTACAAGATTCCGCAAAAGAAATTTTAAATCCTCTCTTTAATAACTCTTTAAACAAAAGTTCTTCTATTTGTTCTTCTCCTTCTGCATATATAAATTTACCAACTCTTTGATAAACTTTATCTTTAAATGGTTTTATTAAATTTTTACCATGCAAATCATCATTACATTTAGCTGTAATTCTCAAAACTAAATCATCTTCTTTGGCATAAGGAGCAAGAGTTGGATTTTCATTTTCAAACAAGTCCGTTAAATCTTTATTTATTTCTCCTTCATTAGTCCCTGACAACCTTAAAAATTCTGAATAATATTTCGTGTTAGTAAATTTTTCCAAATAAGGTTTTACATAATTATTAAACATAGGATACAATTCTCTAGGTGGCCCTGGAAGATTTATTATTATTTTCCCATCAAAATTTTGAATTACTCCTGGAGCTGTACCAACATCATTTTTAATAAATTCTCCACCATCTGGAATATAAACTTGTTTTAAATTTGCTTCCGTTATATTTGATTTCGTAGTTTTCAATATATTTTCTAAATCTTTAACACACTCATCATTTAAAATCAAATCTTTATTAAAATATTTTGCTGATGCTTCTTTAGTTATATCATCATCTGTAGGTCCAAGACCTCCTGATGTAATAATTAAATTCATACCTCTATTAAAGGCATTTTCAAAGGAATTTAAAATTCTATCAAAATTATCACCAACTGAAGTGTGATAATAAACACTTATCCCAATTTCTGCTAAAGATTTTGTTATAAAATAAGAATTTGTATTTACAATATCACCAAGTAGAAGTTCACTTCCAACGCATATTATTTCACATTTTAAATCATTCATAAATATTTTCACCCCATAATTTATCATACTTAAACAATTTCATATTTTCAATTTCATTATACTACTACTTTTACATAAAAAAATAATGGTGTCTTTAAAAACACCATTATTTTTATTTTTGAAAAGAAACTACTACTTCCGTAGAAACTCCAAACTCACTCTTAATTTCTAATTTTCCTCTATATAATTTTACAAGTTGAGATGCTATAGATAAACCTATACCAAAACTATTATTATATTTACGTGATTTATCAACTCTATAAAATTTATCAGTAACTTTACCTATCTCTTCTTTTTTGATTCCAATTCCATTATCTTTAATAGAAATATATACTTGAAATTCATCTTCATAAGTTTTAATTTTAATAATCTTGAGCTCCTTATCACAATATTTTATTGCATTATCTATAAAAATTATAATAAGTTGTTTTAAATGCTCCTTAGAAATTTTAAAATAAACTTCTCCATCTCGTTCAAATTCAAACCTAACCTCATGTTTTAATACATCAAATCCGTAAATTAACTCCTCAATAACTCCATTAATATCAATACTTTTACTAATTAAATTTTCTTTTACCTCATTCTCCATTTTTGTTAAATACAACAAATCATTTACAAGTTTTATAAGTCTCTCAATTTCATCTGAAGCAATTTTCAAAGATTTATCTAAAGTATCTTTATCATTCTTTCCCCATCTATTAAGCATTCGTAAATGACCCTTTAAGATAGTAAGAGGAGTTCTTAATTCATGAGAAGCATCCTGAACAAATTGTTTTTGAAGATTAAAAGATTTTTCAACTTCATCCATCATAGAGTTAAACACAATTCCAATTTCATCAAATTCATCTCTAGGATTTGTTATATTAACCCTATCTGAAACTCCTCCATTTTTAACATTTTCCATTGTAGATTTAAGAATTTTGATTCTATTTAAAAATTTTCTTGAAATATATATACCAGCAATTAAACTCAATAAAACTATAATTAATACACAAGTTAACATTATAGGTACTACATTATCAACAAAGTCTTCATATATTTCAATTTCTTTCTCCATGTAAATATAATTCTTATATCCTCTTAAATAAATAGGTCCATGCAAAATAATTTTACCATCACTATCTATACTTCTAGATTCAATAAACACTTCAAAAGGAGCATCAGTTTTATATATAAGCTCAGGCACATTATCCGTTATAAAAATAATTTCCTTATTTTCATTATAAATAACAAGATCTAAATCCATTAAATCAAAAGTTCTAAGATAACTAACATAATCAATATTATCTATATCAAAAAATATTGCAATCTGATCATATATAGCTCTTACATTATCTTTTTCTTGATCAAAAATCCACACCTTCACTAAAAAAAAATGTGCTAAATATGTTACTATAAATATTCCTATCATTATAACAAAGGTAATAATCGACATTTGCCAAAAAGTAGATAATCGATTAAATATAGTTTTCATTACCTTACCACATATCCAATCCCACGTACTGTTTGGATATAATCATAATTTTGTAACTTTGAACGTAAATGTCTTATATAAACATCTACAATATTATTTTCTCCATCATAATCATATCCCCAAATATTTTCTATAAGATAATCTCTAGTTAATACTTTGTTTTGATTTTTCACTAAATAAACTAACAATTCATATTCCTTTGTTGTCAAATTAATTAATTTACCATTACACTCAACAGTTCTAGATTCTATATTTATAATAATATCTTTAAACTCCATAACATTTTGATTTTCAATATTATTACTACTTCTTCTAAGAATTGCTTCAATACGAGCAATAAGTTCTTCTATTGCAAAAGGTTTTACAACATAATCATCTGCTCCCATTTGAAAACCTGAAACTTTATCCATTACACTATCTCTTGCAGTTAGCATTATTATTGGAGTTGTTTTAAGTTTTCTAATTCTTCTACAAATTTCTATTCCATTTAAAGTTGGAAGCATCAAATCAAGTAATACTAAATGATAGTCTTCACTAAGTGCTTTATGGAGTCCCTCTTTACCATCGTAACAATTCTCAACCTCATATCCTTCATAAGTTAATTCCATTTTTATAAAAGAAGCTATATTTTCTTCATCTTCTATAACAAGTATTTTATACATAAATACTCTCCTAAATTAATCAAAATATTTATTACAATTATAACATAAGTCCAATTAAAAGCTTAAAATTTTATAAAAAAAAGGTTAGTATAAACTAACCTTTCTACCTATTAATCCCAATCGTAATAACGTCCATTTTTCCATTGTCCTTCATAGTCAACATCTGTTATATATCCATACTCAGTAATTTCAACCTTAACTACCACTCCATCTCTCATTCTAATTGTATACTCATATTCCCTAACGCCATCATCATAATCTCTCTTTACACGTTGAACTGTTCCTGGGAATCTTTCTAAAACTATAGTCCTTAATTGTTTCTCTGTTTTCCTAGTAGCAGCCTCAGCTACTACTGCTGTACCTGTATCTCCAGAAATTGTTGAAAAAACTCCAAATATTCCTGAAAGCATTAATGATGCTGATAAAATTCCTACTAATTTTTTCAAACCTTTTTTATTATTCATAATTAAAACCTCCCTTAAATTTTAAAATAATACGTTTATTAAATCAATAATTTTGAATTCTTAAGCTCTACTTCTAATCCCAATAGTAATAATCATCTTCATAATCTATATCAGTTATATATCCATTTGCTAATATTTCCACTTCAACTATTGCACCAAAATTTGTTTTTATTATATATTTATACTCAATCATTCCATCATCCCAATCTTGATAGAAATGTAAAACTGTTCCTGGTACTTGTCCCAAAACTATTTGCCTTAACTCTGCTTCAGACTTTTGTCCTGTTCCATAATTTGGGATCGGTGCTGGTGGTACATATGTCTCCGAAACCTGAGCTTCCGTAACAGATGTATTAACTTCTGCTACTGTTCCAGAATTATGGTCTGTAATTGTAGTACCAACTACTTCTGGTGTCGAGAAAAAAACAGGTCTTAAAGCGTAATCATAAAAATCAAAATCATCTTCACGCTCAACTTTTATAACTGTTCCTGTCTCTGTTTCAACATCCACCTCAAATATTCCACCCATATTCGCTTGAATCATAAATTCATATACAAATTTTCCACGTTCAACATCTTGTTTATGAGCTAAAACTTTTCCTGAAACTCTTGCTAAAGCTATCTCTTGAGCCTGTTCAAAAGAAAATTTAACAGTAAATAAATCTTTATTTATAAATCTATTTCCTTGTTCATCATAATCATAATCTATATCCCAAACTTTTCCATTTGAAGCAACAAGTTCTACCTCTCTTTGAATTCCATTTTTATCTATAATTTTAAATTCTACGATTCTTCCAACCATCATATCATAATCATATTTTGTTTTAATAATATTTCCTGGAACAATTTGTAGAGCTTTTTGTTTAAGTTGCCCTAATGATAACTCATTTTGTTGTTCAACTGTAACTGTTTGAGTCGCACCAACCACCAAAGAAGTATCAGAACTACCTTGTGTATTAAAAATCCCAAAAAGTAATGCCACCGAAAATATACATGCCGCTATCCTAATTCTACTATTCTTCATAATTTTTTCCTCCAAATAATAAATCAATCTTAATTTAAATGTCATGATTTATCATATTTAAATTATATACAAAATAAACTAGACTTTCTTTAAATTCAGATTAATATCACATAAAACTTAAATTAAAAAATTTTAATCTTAAAAGCTTCCATTACATATACATAGCTACATAGCTATTTTTTAACATTTCCTATACAATTGTATGTGTTTAAAAATTTCACAATCTTTGAGTTTTAAAAAAATCAATTTCCTATCTATTAATTTTATTTTTAAAATAAATAAAAGCATGTAAAAATTAAATAATAACTATATAAATTATTTTCTATTAAAATTCACTTATCTATAAAATTACAAAACACTATATTCAGTTATATTTCCTCCAAAATATTTATAAACACAACTATAGTTACAACTATAAAAATTGATGTATCAGATATATCAATTACACAAACTTAGGAAATCCAAACTTTTTTATCTTTATCTATATCTAAAGAATGATTAAAAAAATCCTTTTGCATAGAAAAATTACTTCAAAAATATTTTTAAAATACTTCTTTCTCGAAAATAATTTGTATTTCTTTATAGATAAAACAAAAAACTTCACAACAAATCATTGTGAAGTTTAAAACTTTAAATCATTATTATCTCAATAATATTTTCTTTATTTTTCAACTTATCTTTTAAAATACTCTTAGAAATAGATTTAAAATTATTTCTATAAATATTTTCTTCGTTAATTGTCTCAATCTCTTCCCCATTTAAAATAATTTTTTCAGTCCTAGTTCCACCATTTAGTTTGTAAATAATTTTAACATCCTTATTTAAAATCTTATATCTTAACTTCAAATCATTAAAACTTTTTGGAATTATAGGGTCAAATATTATCCGATCACCCATTTCTCTAATTCCTAGTACGTTTGTTATTATTTGATTTATATAGATTCCTGGACCACTTGAATATATTCTCCAACCACTTTTAACATTTACACTACCTTTTTTCAATTTTAAAAAATTCTCTTGAAAATCATATCTTGTTTTAAAATCTCCATCTGAACTAGAAAAATAACAATTACTCTGTCTATAACTTGCATTTTTAACACTTTCATCAATTTTTATAGGATTAATTTTAAACAATGCATCCCAAACTTTTTCAGCTTTAGAAAGTTTACACATGGCTTCAATAAATCTAATATGTGCATGAACATATTGAAGAGAAATTTCACGTCCAACATTTGATGCTCTTTCTGCCCTTTTAAAAATTTTAGAAATTCCACCATTATATTTAGGTGTATTACTCATAAGTCTAACACCATCACTAAAGGTTAAATGCTCTTCAATTAATTTTTCATTTATTTCTGCTTGATTTAAATCAACCATTTCAGAAATTATACTTCTTGTCAATGGTAACAATCTATAGTTTATACCTGTTTTAAAATCTAATGGATGAATTATATATTCAATACTTTCATTTTCATCTAAATAAATAAATCCACTTATAACATTGTTTTTTATTGCAAAATTTAAAAAGTCTTTTTTAATTCCATGAAAAATATGTTCAAGTTCATTCTTTAATTCTTTAACATCTATAACCTCATATAATTTTTTTATAGCTTCATAAGCAAGTGCCATAGTCCAAGTTGAAACTAATCTTTGTTTTAATAAATCATTTATAGGTTGAAGGGTATCATCCCAATCCCCACCTTCATAACTAATCAAATAAGTTTCTTTTATAAATCTTCCTTTAATAGAGTCTATTGCTCTTTTTATATGTTCAAAAATTGTTTCATCACTAGTTATTTCACAATTTGGAAAACTTCTATAACAACATTTTTCATTAAATATAGACTTATCACCAGTAACTAAAACGTATTCAGATATTACTTTAATTGGCCAAAATATAATATCACCATGAGAATCATCTTGTTGCATATTATATTTATCAAACATAAACCACTGTGGCCATTCTCCTGTTTCTTTAAATTGATGTGAAAATACTTTTAAAATAATTTCTCTTACAATCTTATAATTATTTGTTGCCATAAAAAATTCAATTGCACCTTGACAAACATCTCTTGTTCCCCAAGCTGCCCCACCTGATTGTTCAAGTCCATGAGGTGATGCAAAATGGATTAGTGCATTATGAGCATAAAAATAGATAATTTCATTTAATTTATCTAAATCATATTTTAAATTTTCACTTTCAATTTTAAATCCATTAACTAAATCAAAATAAAAATTATTAAATTTCTCTCTTTCTTCATCAAAGCTTGTAATACTTTTATTAACTTCATTTTCAAAAGAACCTGAAATCGATAATTTAAAATCTTTTGTACTATAAATTTTAAGAGTCATAAGAGTTTTATTTCTTGAAACATTATCTTCAAAAAAAACTCTATCATCACTTAAATCAAACTTACAATTACTCAAACTTAATTCATAAAAAATATTTGGATATGTATTTTTAAAAAATGAATTTAATTGAGGTTCAATTTTAATGCTATCTCCACTTGAAGATACATTACATGAATTTTCAAATTCATTTTCTCCCATAACAAGCTGATTTGTTATTATAAACTCATATTTTATATTATTTTGAGATTCAACTTCTAAAAATATTTTTGGAGAATCAAATAAAGTATAAGTTTTTATAATCAAAATATCATCTTTAATTTTGTAATACCATTTTGAAAAATTTAATCCCATTTCATAAATTCCAGCCAAAGTTAATAATCGAAATTTCTCATCAATTTTTATATAAATACGTTGACCTGTATTTTTCAAAACATTTAAAAGACCCCTATTTACAGAAATCATTTTATTTAAACTTATGTTGCCTAAAACAATTTGAGCATTAAAAACTCCAAACATATAATTTGTTGAAGATATAATTTCTGTACTTAACCTATCTTTATAAATTCCATTTATTATAATATTCCCATGAGGTCTTTCACATAGAAGCTCCTTTTCTTGTAAAACAACATGAGAATGATTTTCTGTAAAAAATGATAATAACTCTCCTTCTTTGTATTCCTCAAATTTTTTCAATTTATATATTTCATCTATTTCACTTTTAGAAAATTTTTCAGATGACAAAGACGTACCAAATTCATTTTTAATTTTAACTCTATTTAATTCTTTAAAATTATTTTTTACATTTCTAAGCTCCTCAAAATAATTTCTTACCTCATGAAAATATTTTAAATTTTTAATTGAAGTATCATAATTTTCTTTGAATAATCCATAAAAAACAACATTTTTATGTTTATTTAATTTCATTTTTTCAGTTTGCATTGCAACATATGATAATTCAAATTGATAATTCTCTTTTGAAAGATTTTTATCCAATAAAAATGGTACATCTGTTAATTTATATTCTTGTGAAAAAAATTGCATTTGATCAGTTGAATATGAAATTATTTTAGAATTTAAACATCCATGTTCAACATAGGGAAATTTTCCATTTTGATCTTGATTTTGTCTTGAACACACAACATACCCATTTTCACTTTCCAAAATTTTGTGATCTATGTACTGACTTGTATATAATTCATTTGTAATACAAGCTTTTTTATTAGCTATACTTATATCTTGACAATATAAAATATCAAATTCATAATCATTTCCATAAACATCGATTTCATAAAACCAAATATTTTTATTCAAAAGAGTGAATCTAATTTTATAATTTAAATCTTCCTCTACTCCTTCAAATAAAATAGAATTTTCATCATAAAAAATTTTACTATTTGATTTTACACCAAGTAAAGGAATAGCTTTTACTAAATCTTTTTTATATAAACGCAAATAAATATTATTTAAAGACCCTTCTTTTTCCGTTCCATTAAACATATTTATCATAATTTCATTAGACAAAATTTCAAATATATCCCCAGTTTCTAGAAACTTAAAAATAGTACCATCTTTTTCAAATGTAATAAACTTAAAATCAGGTTTAAGTATCATAAAAATACTCCTTTTAAAAATACATTTTCAAATATTTTTCTCTTTAATCAATTATTTATGTAAATAAAAAAGCAAGCCTAACAATAAACTTGCTAATTTTATCTTTTAATAGTAATCGAAGATGTTTGTTTTCCCATCTCATCAAATGTTGTAGTAGTTACAGTAGAACCACTTCTTACTTCCCTATTAGTAACCACTTTCCCATTACCACCAATCCATTCTGTTGTTAACTTTCCACCACTTCTATCGCTTTTCAATACCAATTCTCCATTGGAGTATGTTTCTGTATACGACCCTCCAGAATTAGTTTTCACTCTATGTTCAAATCCATTTGATGATTTCTTTATTTGAAATAATCCATCTGATCCATCTTTAAGAGGTATAGCACTGTTCTTTTGATTTACTGCAGTATTTAAAACCCTTATTTTACTTCTATCACCTTGCTTATAATAATTTGTTTTTCTATAAGCAGCTGTATTTACAGTTGAAGTTGTTGAAACATTACTTACTCTAGAAGCTGAACTTGTTCCTCTTCTTAATAAATTTGATAACGCCGATCTTGCTCCACTTAAAAATCCAGCCTTAGCTTCTTCACCTTTACCCGTTGAAACACAAATAACTTGTATACCACAAACAACAGCAGATAGCAAAGCTAATTTTTTTATATTATTTTTTTCATAATATCACCTCGATAAAACAACACTTAAAACTTTTTTCGTATTCGAAAATTAAAAACTTAAGTAAGAAAACTTTTTTACAATAAAAAAAGTATCTATTCTTAAAATAGATACTTAATAATTTTTACTTATAAATTCCTTTTCGGCTATTCCCTCATCTTTATTAAACTTTATTGCAAGTGCAAAAAAATATCCTGACAAAAGATTAAAGAAATTAAATAATATGTTATCAAATTCATTTCCATTTTGCTTATGTCTATATAAAAGTCTAACAACAGATTTAAATTTTGAACGTATTACATGACAATACCCCGAACAAATACCACCTTGAGGTATAACAAATCTTTTAACCAAATTTTCATTTTCACTTTTATAAAAAATATATCTCTCATAAACCCAATCTAAATCATCTTGTGTAACACTAACAAAAGTTCTAAGTGATGGATTCAAATGATAAACTAATTCATTTATTTTTTCAAGTTCATCTCTTAAATAATTTTGATTCACAAATGCCCTTAAAAGTCCAATCATACTTGCAAGTTCATCAGTCAAAATTTCAAAATCACATTTTAAATCACTAGGATCATCATATAAAAAAGGATAAGCTATATATTTTTTCAAAAAAATCACCTTCCAAAACTAAATTAAAACTTTTACACTATCTTTAATATAAATTTCATCTTTTAAAACTACCGAATCAAATGCAAGTATGTTTACCCCATTATTTTTACAAAATGATAATGTATCACCAAATTCTTTATGTGTTTCATAATTAGGAGTAAAATATTTTACTCCTTCCATTTGTACAATAAAAATAACATAAGCCTCATACCCTTCTTCTCTAGCAGAAACCAATTCTTTTAAATGCTTTACTCCCCTAGAGGTTGGAGCATCTGGAAACAAAACAACACCCTCATTTTCTAAAGTTACACCTTTTATTTCAATAAAAGCTTTTTTATCTTCATATTCAACATAAAAATCAAATCTAGAATTTTTATAGAAAACTTCACTTTTAAAAACTTTTATATCTTTAAATAAATTTCCTAATTTTACCCATTCACTAAACATTTTGTTAGGAACTTGACTATCAATATTAATTAATCTATTTCCCTTATAAACACTTATTAAATCAAATTTTGTCTTTCTAATTTTAGAATCAAATTCTTGAACAAAAACTTTACATCCTTTAACTAAAATTTCCTTACATCTTCCTGTATTCTTTACATGACAAACTTCTACTTTCCCATCAACATCAATATGAGCTATAAACCTATTAACTCTTTCTATAAAAATTCCTTCCTTAATATTTGCATATTTCATAAACTACACCTTATCATAAAGTTTTTTATATTCACCATCAATATTAATCAATTCTTCATGAGTTCCCCTTTCAATAATACCTTCTTTACCCATTAAAATTATTTCATCAGCATTTTTAATTGTTGAAAGTCTATGAGCAACAACTATGTTTGTCCTACCTTTAGATAATTCTTCAAGTGATTCTTGTATTTCTCTCTCTGTTACATTATCCAGTGCAGAAGTTGCCTCATCTAAAATCATTATTTTAGGATTTTTCAAAAATACTCTAGCAATTGATATTCTTTGTTTTTGTCCTCCAGACAATTTTAATCCTCTTTCTCCAACAAACGTATCATATCCATCACTAAGCCCAATTATAAAATCATGTATACTTGCTTTTTTACAAGCACCAATTATTTCTTCATCACTTGCATCTGGATTTCCAATTATTATGTTATCTTTAATTGTTCCTGTAAATAAAAACACCTCTTGAGAAACAACTCCAATGTTTTGACGAAGAGATTCTAGTGTTACATCTTTTATACTTGTACCATCAATTTTTATATCCCCTTCACTAAAATCATAAAATCTAGGAATAAGACTACAAATTGTTGTTTTACCACCTCCAGATGGTCCAACCAAAGCAATTGTTTTTCCAGCTTCAATTGATAAATTAAAATTCTTTAATACATAATCATTAGACTCTTCATATTTAAAACTTAAGTTTTGTATTTCTATATTCCCAGACACATTTTCTAAAATTTTAGCGTTCTTAGATTCTTTTTCAATTTCTGTATTTAAAAGTTCATCAAATCTTTGAAAACCACTCATTCCATTTTGAAGTTGCTCTGTGAAATTAATTAATTTTCTAATTGGTTGAATAAACATTTTTACATAAAGAACATAAGCAACAAAATCTCCCACAGTTATGTGTCCCATAAATGTAAAATAAGCCGACGCTATTAAAACTAAAAGTTCCAAAATATCAACTAAAAAATATGTTCCTGAAAAAAATTCTCCCATTTTTTTGTAAGCTTCTTCTCTTGCTTTTTTAAACAACACATTTGTTTTTTCAAATTTATTAAGTTCACTTTTTTCATTTACAAAAGATTTTGTAACTCTAATTCCTGAAATAGAATTTTCAATAACAGCGTTAACATCTCCAGTTTTTATTCTCGTCTCTCTAAATGCTTTACTCATTTTTTTCCTTTTAAGTATTGCGAAAATTACAATAAATGGTACAAATGAAAAAATTATAATAGTAAGTTTTACATTTATCACTACCAAAAATGAAAATGAACCAACTAACATTACAAGTGATACAAATAAATCTTCAGGTCCATGATGTGCAAGTTCTGAAACTTCCATTAAATCATTTACGATTCTAGACATTATACTTCCCGTTTTATTATCGCTGAAATATTTATTTGGAAGTTTTTGAAGATGTGTAAATACTTTTCTTCTCATATCTCCTTGCATTCTCACACCAACAACATGTCCATAATATTGCATAAAATAATTCAATCCTGCTTTAACCGAAAATATAAAAAATAAAACTAATGAAAAAATTATAAGCATTCTTATATTTTTGTTAGGGACAACATCATTTATTATATTTCTTGTAATCAAAGGATAAACAAGATCAATTAATGCAACCAAAAAAGCTGCTAAAAGATCCATAAAAAAAAGTTTTTTATATGGCGCATAATAACTTATAAATTTTTTTAACATATATTTTTTCCTTCCAACTAACATAAATTATTTTTTATTTTCTACAAACTTAATAAAAAAACTACACCAAAGCGATGTAGTTTTTTAATACAATAAATTATATTATACAAATAATTTAGAAATTTACTACCATTTTTTATTTAGGATTATTCTTAATAAAATCCCAAATATCATTTAACATAGTTTCTGTAGAACTAAATCCTCCTGCAATTGTATACCATGATTGAGAATCCATATATAATATTCTTCCATTTTTATAGGCATCAGTCGATTTTATCAAATCATTATCCAAAATAGATTGTGCTGTCCCTTCATTTCCTAAAGCTGCTCCTCTATCTATAACAAATATATAATCTGGATTTTTATCTACAATATACTCAAATGATATTTGTTGACCATGTGTACTAATTTCAATACTTTCATCTACTGGTTTAAATCCTAACTCATTATATATTAAACCATATCTTGAGCCAACACCATAAGTACTTAATGCACCTTCATTTACCATTATTGTCAAAGCATTTAATTGATTAGCAGTTACAAAATCATTTATCTCTTTTATTTTATTATCAATTTCTTCTAACTTTTTAGATTGGATTTCTTGATTTCCAAATATTGTTGATAAAGTTTCTACGTTTCTTTTAAAATCTTCCATATATTTTCCACCATCTATACTTAATAATAATGTAGGTGCTATTTCTGAAAATTTATCATACATATCGGCTTGTCTACCACTTATTATTATTAAATCTGGTTTCAATGCATTTATAGATTCAAAATCTGGCTCTTTCAGCCCTCCTAAATCCACGTACTTTTCATCTGAATACTTTGAAGAAAATCTATTAGGAAGACTTTCTTTAGGCAATCCAGCTATTTCTATTCCCATACTATCTAAAATATCTAAAACTCCATAATCAAAAGTAACTATTACTTTTGGATCTTTTTTCACCTCAACTGTACCATTTTGATCTGTTACAGTTACCATTTCTACTTTATCAGTTGCAGATACTGTACTATTTGCTTCACTTCCACATGAAACAATAACTCCCATAAATAATCCCATAAATATTAATGATAAAAAACTTTTCAATCCTCTTCTACTCATAAAATTTCCTTTCTAATAATAAATACTAATTTTCCTTCCATTTATATTTTGGACATCAAATTCCATCTGATATATTTCTTCAAGAGTATTTTTGTTTATCATTTCATCTGTTGTACCCTTCTTAACAATAGAACCATCTTTAAAAGCGACAACATAATCTGAATAACATGATGCAAAATTTATATCATGCATAACAATAACTATTGTCTTACCCAAATCATCACATAATTTCCTAAGAACTTTCATCATTTGAACAGAATTACTCATATCCAAATTATTTAGAGGTTCGTCAAGAAAAATATACTCCGTTCCTTGAGCAATAACCATAGCTATAAAAGCTCTCTGCCTTTGCCCTCCACTCAACTCATCTAAATATTTATCCTGAATATCTTCAAGTCTCATGTATTCAATGGCTTCAGATATATATTTTTCATCCTCACTTTTTAATCTTCCTTTAGAATATGGAAATCTTCCAAAACTAACAAGTTCACGTATAGTTAATCTCAAATTTATGTTATTTGATTGCTTTAATATGGAAATTTTTTTAGACAATTCATTTTTTCCATAATTTTCAATAACCTTGTTTTCCAAATAAACTTCTCCACATTGTCTATCTATAAGTCTAGTTATTATAGATAACAATGTACTTTTACCTGCACCGTTAGGCCCTACAAAAGATGTTATTTTACCCTTTTCTATTTTCAAAGAAACATCATTAACAACTTTTTTATTCCCATATAGCTTTGATATATTTTTAACTTCTAACATGTTTTACTCTCCTTCAACAATAGATACATAAAATAAACTCCACCAATTAAATTAATAACAACACTAACAGGAGTTTGAATTTTTAATATTCTCTCTAATAAAAGTTGTCCAAATATCAAAGTAAAAACACTAATCAAAACACAAAATATTATCAAATAAAAATGCTTATAAGTTTTTATAACTTGTCTTGTTACATTAACAACCAACAATCCTAAAAAGGTAATTGGTCCAACTAAAGCAGTAGCTATTGAGGTTAATATAGCAATTACTATAAAAAATTTTTTAACTAACCTGTCATAATCTACTCCTAAATTTATAGCATGATCTCTTCCTAAACTCATCACATCTAAATATTTCATATCTTTAAATATAAACATTCCGATAATTAAAATCATTATCAATGCAAAAATCAAAATATCAACATTAATATTACTAAAACTTGCAAACAATTTATTTTGTAAAGTTAAATATTCATTTGGATCTATAACAATTTGCATAAACTTTGACAAACTACTAAACAACGTACCTAATATTATCCCCACTAAAACAATCAAAATAACATTAGATTTTTCCTTCTTAAACAAAATGTTATATAAAAATGTTGAAATCAAAACCATCAAAGCAACACAAATCAAAAAATTTAATTTTTTACTTACTATGAACAAATGAGTAGATCCAAACAAAAAAACTATAGTTGTTTGTATTAAAACATAAAACGAATCAAGTCCCATTACATTAGGAGTCAACAACCTATTATCAGTAGTAGTTTGAAACAAAATTGTTGAAAATGCTATTAATGAACCTGTAAAAATTATTGCAATTAATTTAGGTACACGTTGAGATAACGCATAACTTAAATTTCCTTTATGAATTCCCAAAGTTAAAAACAATATTGATGATATTAAAATTAAAACTATAAAAATAAATATAACTTTAATATAATTTGCATTTTTACTATGCAGCACGTGAATTCCTCCTTAATACAATGAAGAGAAATATTACGCTTCCAATAACACCTACCATAACTCCTATAGGCAACTCATACGGATAAATAATAACTCGTCCAATTATGTCACAAATTAAAACAAATAAAGCTCCAATTATTCCCGTATAAAATATATTTCCTTTCATATTATCTCCCTTAAAATAAGAAACCAAATTAGGAACTATCAAACCTATAAACGGTATACTACCAACAGTTACAACAACAGTCACCGTTACTAACGAAACAATAATAAGCCCAATATTAACTATACTTTCATAATTTAATCCCAAATTTTTTGCAAAATCTTTTCCCATTCCTGCAACCGTAAATTTATTTGCATAAAAAATCGTAATAACCATGAGCGGTATACTCAAATACAACAACTCATAATTTCCCTTAAGAACCATTGAAAAATTTCCTTGAGTCCAAGAACTTACACTCTGTAACAAATCAAATTTATATCCTAAAAACGTTGTCATTGATCCGATAACATTCCCGAACATTATTCCAACCAAAGGAACAAACACTGCATTTTTTATCTTTATATTTCTTAAAAATATCATAAAAATAAATGTACCTATCAAAGCAAATACAAACGATATTATACTTTTTTCCATTAATCCAGCACTTGGAAAAAGTATAATTGCAACAATCATTCCTAATTGAGCAGAATCTATTGTAGCTCCAGTTGTTGGCGATACAAATTTATTTTGACTTATCTGTTGCATTATAAGTCCACAAACACTCATCCCGACACCCGCAACTAAAATGCTTACTAATCTTGGAACTCTACTTATGAGAAATATCTGCAAGCTTTGAGCATTTCCTTTTAATACATCAATAAAAGTTATCGATTTAGCTCCCAAAAATAATGAAACCACTGACAATATGATTAACACCAAAAATAAAAGTATTTTTTTCATAACCACTTTCCCAAATAAGTTAAATTATTTAAAACAAATAATAAATTGATAGTAATTATCATTTCTTTTGATAGTTAAAATAATATCACTATTTTAACTGTTTGTCTAGTTTTTTTGATAATTGATATCAATCTGTTAAAAAAATTTTTTATATAACACACTCCAAATAAAAAAACATATGATATTCCAATTTACAGATATTTCAAAAATAATAAGGAGATTCACTATGATAAAAAAAGGTATTGATGTTTCTGTTTGGGATGGTAATATTGATTTTAATGCAGTAAAGGCAAATGGAATTGATTTTGTCATTATAAGAGCTGGATATGGTTCACACTCAAGTGGAATTGATAAATTATTTGAACAAAACTATTATAGAGCTAAAAAAGCAAATTTAAATGTTGGAGCATATTGGTATTCATACGCTAAATCAACTAAGGATGCACTTCTCGAGGCTAATACTTGTATGAATGCTATAAAAGGAAAACAATTTGACTATCCAATATATTTAGATGTGGAAGAACCTTACTTCTTTACCAATGGAAAAGAATTTTGTGATAGCATTATTACAACTTTTTGTAATGAACTTGAAAAATATAAATATTTCACAGGCTTTTATATGTCGTTAGATTATTTAAAAGAATATGTATCCCCAACTGTTTCATCTCGTTATAGCGTATGGGTTGCAGACTATGCAAATAAATTAAATTACAATGGACCTTATGGAATATGGCAATATACTTCAAATGGATCTGTAAATGGAATTCAAAATAATTGTGATTTAGATTACGGATATGTAGATTTCCCTTCAATAATTATGAAAGGTGGATTTAATGGATATCTCTCTTCAAATAATACACCTCCAAGTTCAGATATAGATAGCATTGCAAGAGAAGTAATAGACGGTAAATGGGAAAATGGAGAAGAACGCAAAAAACGACTCACTGCTGCTGGATATAATTATAATGAAGTTCAAAAACGTGTAAATGAGCTACTTCAATAAAATTTAAGTCTACTATAAGTTTTATAGTAGACTTTTTTGTTTAAAATTTATGTTTAAATATTAAAAATCCTATCAGATAATAGGAAAATTTTTACGAACCATCATTTAAAAGTTTTGTTGATGTAAGTTTTATTCCTATAGCTCCAATTGGTGCTGTTATTAAAACACTAAGAATTGAAATAGCTTGCATTATATCTCCATATAAAACTCCTGCTTGAAGTGGTATCCCAGCTTTTGCTGATTGAACCGTTGCTTTTGGTAAATACGCAATAACACAAAACATTTTTTCTTTTAAGGTTAAATCTGTACCAATTAAAGATAAAATCACCCCAAAAGATCTAAAGGTTAAAGATATTATAAGTATTATTACTCCAACCAAAAAATATTTTCCAACTAAAAATGGATTAATTGCCATTCCAACAAAAGCAAATAAATATAACTTTCCATACTTCCAAATAATATTCATTTTATTTTGAATATCTTTTGATATTTCTTCTGCGAATGTTCTTAAGCAAAATCCATAAACCATAATAGCCAGTAGTGAATTAAATATTTCTATGTGAAATGAATTTTCAACCCATCTCATTCCTAAACAACTCCCAAAACATAATACAACTTTTAAAATATTTGATTTTAAAAATTTAAAAATACATTTAGTCGTGAGAGAAATTAAAAATCCTATTATTATGCTTAAAATTATGGATAATGGAATTGTTAAAAGCTCTGATAAAATTGAGGTTTTTTCCCCTCCTATTTTTGAAAAATATAATGACATAAATGTTGTAAAAAATGTAATCGCAACCGTATCATCAGCAGATGATCCAACAAGAAGCATCTTCGGAATTGCTTTTTTCTCCCCAATTTTTCTCTCTATTAAATAAACCATAGATGGAATTAAAACAGCTGGGCTAACAGCTGCTATTATAAATCCAAGAATTCCTCCCTGAATAAATGAAAATTTTAAAAATACCATAGACAAAATTGCTATGGTAAATCCTTCGATTATTGCAGGAATAACGCTCAATAAAATTGCAGGCCTTCCAATTTTTTTTATATCATTAAGACTAATTCCAAGTCCTCAATAAAAAGTACAGTAACTAACGCAATATCTTTTATATAGGAAGAAATATTTAAAATTACTTTAGGAACAAAATTTAAAAATGAAGGTCCAATAATCATTCCAAAAATAATCATTCCTATTAAAGATGGAAGTTTAAATTTTTCAAATACTTTTCCAAAATAATTAGATAAAACTCCAATTAAAATTAATCCAACTATAATAATTAAAATCATTTACTACTCCTGTAAAATTCTTCTTTAATTAACATAACTATAAATTTTGAAATATAAACAAAATTACTCTAATACAAAACACTTTAAAAAATATTTTTAAACTACTAAAATTTCAATTAACTTAATAATCCATAAATGCAGTGGATAAAAAACATAAAAGAAGTATTTACTGAATTTAGAATTATTTCCTCTTTCTCCATTGTACAAGTAAATAAAAGGTATAACCAATATAAATAACCAATCGCTATTATACAATAACATTAATAATGTTTCTTTGAAGGAATCATATGAAACATAGGAAAAAATTAATATTAAAATTGAATACAGTACATACAAAATATTTCTAATCATTTCTCTGTTTCTTAAAAAGTATGTTATAAGCATAAATGGAATTATTATTTGTCCACCTTCTGTAAAAATTAATCCTAAAAACCCAATCAAACATCCCAAAATTAACTTTAAAAATTTTAAAATTCCTTCCACTTCAAAACAAAAAATATTAATTACTAAAACTCCCATATCCCATAAACAATGTTAAAAAAATATTATTATAAATGTAAACTCCCTTACTTTTAAATAAAAAATTCAAACATATATTTCCAATAAACATTATCATAGCACTTATAAACAATCTCAAATTACATTTCACACGACTTCTAGTGTGTAAAATACCTTCAACTGCCATATATGCAAACCATACTCCCACACATCTACTTACTGCATGTATTACTAATTTCCAAGTAGAAGAAATAGCTCCAGGAATAAAAGAAATATGATCAAATAACATCAAAATTATCATAAATGTTTTCAATTGAAATACATTAAACTTTTTCACCTTAAATCACCCCTTAAAAATTTATTATAAACAAACATTTTCTCATAAAATATTTATTTTTGTTAACTTATACTTACATTTTTGTTAGATTTGTAAAAAGTTATTATTATTGCAAAGAAAAATCTCCTTTGCTATAATACGAACCAAAGTTTATAGTAAAAATTTTTTAAGGAGGTTTACCAATTTAATGAGAATTTTTTCAAAGATGAAATATATTTTTCTATCATTTTTAATTATTGTTTTATTTGGATGTTCAAATTCAAACACTGTAAATGATAATGATTCTAATTCTCTTATGACAGAAACAATAACAATAACAGATTCAGTTGGACAAGTTGAAATTCCAAAAGATCCGCAAAGAATTGTTGATCTAAGTGGGAACAGTGATATTTTAAGCATACTTGGATACTCAGTAATAGGTACTGCAAATTCAGATGCATATGATTATACAAAACTTCCATCTTACCTTGAAGATACTCTTAAAGATGCAAAAATTTTAGGATATAGTCTTCAAGATACAGTTGATATTGAAATCGTATTAGAATTAAATCCTGATTTAATTTTCATATCTAAAACACAAGAGAAAGTATACGAACAATTAAAAAATATAGCTCCAACAGTTATGATTGAATTAGAACAAATAGATTGGAAACAAGATTTACATAAATTAGCTGAAATTTTAAATAAACAAGATGTGGCTAACGAATGGATTTCTCAATACGAAAAAAATGCACAACAAAAAGGGGAAGAAATCAAAAATACTTACGGAGAAAATACAACTTATCTTGCACTTCTCGCTAGTGGTGGACAACTTTTTGTATTTGATGCCGCAGGAATAGGAAGTATTTTATACGATGACATGGGTTTATCAAAACCACAAAATTTACCTGAACAAACAAATATAAGTTTGCCAGTTATTAGTTACGAAGGTTTATCTGAAATAGATTCTGATTATTTAATTTTAGTTGGTACAGATACAGATGTTGAAAATTTAAAACAAAGTCCTATATATCAAAATCTACGCTCTGTAAAAAATGGAAATGTAATAGAACTTCCTTCAAGTCCGTACTTCAACATGGGATATAGTTGCATTGGAAGAAATATTTTTGTTAACGAATTTCCTTCACTAATGGAGAAATAATATGAAACTAAAATTATCTATATTGACTGTAATAGGAATACTCATACTTTTTTTAGGAATCTTGGCTTCAATTAATATTGGAGCCAAAAATATTCCCCCAAATGAAATTTACAATGCAATATTTTTTTATGATGGTTCTTTAAATGCACAATTAATTCTTAACGTACGTATACCACGTGTTTTATGTGCAGCATTAACCGGAGGAATGCTTGCATTAAGTGGAGCTATGATTCAAGGCATAATGCGTAATCCAATTGCTGATCCTTCAATAATGGGAATTACTCAAGGAGCCGCTCTAACAATATCACTCTCTAGTATTTTTCCAATATTTGGTGGAATTTATAGTAATTTTTTTATGGCACTTATTGGAGCATCAATAAGTGGCATACTAATTTTTTTATTTGCAATCAATACTTCTAATCAAAATATTTCTAAAGTTTTACTTGCAAGTACTGCCATAAGTACATTATTTTTATCCTTAGCATCTATGATTGCACTTCTTAAAAACAAATCTCAGGAGTTAGCTTTTTGGATAGCTGGAACATTTAATCAAAGTGGATGGATACAAGTTTTATTTTTAATTGTAATTGGTGGAATTTTTTGTATTGCATCCTTTTTTATGTGTAAAAATTTAAACTTATTAAATCTAGGAGACGAATCTGCTACAGGTCTTGGAATTTCTCCCTCAAAAATAAAATTAAAAACAATAATCTTTTTAATTCCTATTTGTGCAGTTTGTGTAGCAACTGCTGGCAACATTAGTTTTGTAGGATTATTTGTTCCTCACATCATCAGAAAAATAATAGGAAACAATTATAAAAATATAGTACCTCTATCATTTTTATATGGAAGTATTCTTTTAACCTTTGCAGACATTCTCTCTAGAACAATCTTAGCACCATATGAACTTCCAATAGGATTATTCACAACTTTAATTGGTGTACCAATATTTTTATTACTTGTTAGAAAGGAGAACAATTAAATGAAAAAATCAAAAATAATTCTATTGTCTTCCACAATTCTCCTTATAACATTAGTTTTTATATCTTTAAGTATTGGCAATTATAAACTTACTTTTCATGAAATAATTCAAACGCTTTTAGGCAACGGAACCTCTGCTCAAAATTTTGCCATCTATCAATTAAGACTTCCAAGAATCATACTAGCTATTGTTGTTGCATTTGCTTTGAGTTTTTCTGGTGGAATTCTTCAAACAATTACAAAAAATCCTTTAGCAGAACCTGGAGTTATAGGTATAAACACAGGAGCTGCATTATTTGTTGTAATTTTAATTTCATCTAAAAGCACCGCCTATTATTCAAAATTATCATTATCAACAACTCTCCTAATACCCATAGTTGCAATAGTTGGTGCAATGTCTTCAATATTATTGATATACATTTTTGCATATAAAAAAGATTTTCACCCAATACGTTTTATTTTAGCTGGAATTGGTATAAATGCAGGATTTTCTGCCCTAATATCTTTTTATCAATTAAGCATATCAAAAGGAGACTATAATCAAGTTTTAACATGGATAAGCGGAAGTTTATGGGGAAGCAATTGGAATTATATTTTACTAACATTTCCTATAATACTACTCTTAATTATAATTACTTTAATTAAAAGTAAAACTTTAGACGTCATTATTCTTGGTGATGAATTATCTTATGGAATTGGTGTAAATGTACAGAAAGAAATAATATTTTTCTTGATAACTTCTTCATTTCTAGCTGCACTTGCAACATCTGTTGCAGGAAATATTGCATTTTTAGGATTTTTAGGTCCACAAATTGCAAAAAAAATTGTTGGAAATTCTCATAACATTATGCTTCCATTATCTGGTATCATTAGCTCAATAATATTGA
This sequence comes from Candidatus Arthromitus sp. SFB-turkey, assembly GCF_001655775.1. Taxonomy (GTDB): domain Bacteria; phylum Bacillota; class Clostridia; order Clostridiales; family Clostridiaceae; genus Dwaynesavagella; species Dwaynesavagella gallinarum. The sequence continues at coordinate 78,934 of NZ_LXFF01000016.1, read as the reverse complement.
TAATTTCAGACGCTATTGCTAAAAATTTATTTTCTCCTATCGAAATTCCAATAGGAATTATTGTATCAATTTTAGGTGTGCCGTACTTTATATTTTTAATTATAAAAAATAGGAGGTTAAGTCAATGAGTATAGATATACATAATCTTCAAATAGCATACAACGATAAAATTATAATTCCTTGTGCAAATTTAAAAATACCAGAAAATAAAATAACAATACTAATTGGACCAAATGGATGTGGTAAATCAACATTATTAAAATCTATTATGAAAATTATTCCAATTAAAAAAGGAAAAATTTTTTTAAATGGAATAAATACTAAAAATTTATCTCAAAAAAAACTTGCGCAAAAAATTGCTCTTCTTCCTCAATCTCCAACCATTCCTGATGGAATTAACGTGAAAAATTTAGTTGCGTACGGACGATTTCCTCACCAAAAACTTTTATCTGGATTAACAAAACAAGATTACGATATAATAGATTGGGCAATTGAAGAAACTGGAATTTCTGAATTAAAAAATAGAAGTGTTGAAAAATTATCTGGCGGACAAAGACAAAGAGTTTGGATAGCTCTTGCTCTTGCTCAAAAAACAGATATTTTAATTTTAGATGAACCTACAACATATCTTGATATGGCTCATCAACTTGAAATTTTAGAATTGCTTCAAAAACTCAACAAAGAAAATAAAATGACTATATTAATGGTACTTCACGAATTAAATCACGCATCAAAATTTGCTGATAATATTGTTGGAATGAAAAAAGGAAATATTATTTTTGAAGGATCACCAAATGACGTAATTAATACTGAAAATCTCAAGAAACTTTACGAAATTGAAGCAACATTAATTAAAGATAAAAAGAAAGGATATCCAATTTGTATGGATTACTCAATAATTAATGAAAACTAATCGAAATTTTACATTAATATTATTTGGACAAATTATAAGTTTATTTGGAAATTCAATACAAAGATTTTCACTTTCTTTGTACATATTAGATCTTACAGGCAACGCATCAATATATGGAAATATTTTAGCTTTATCAATTTTACCATACATTTTTTTAGCTCCTATTGCTGGAATCATAGCAGATAATTACAACAAAAAATACATGATGATTATACTTGATGTAGTATCTGGAATTTTGCTTTTATTATTTTATACCTGCTTAATTTACGACATTAAATCTGTGATAATAATAGCTCTTGTTATGATATTACTGTCTGCAATTTCATCGTGCTATAATCCAGTAGTTACTGCATGTATACCACAAGTTGTACAACCTGAAAATTTACATATTGCAAATAGTTATGTAAGTCAAGTAAACTCTTGGTCTAATATTCTTGGTCCTGTTTTAGGTGGAGTCTTTTATGGATTATTCGGAATCAAAATTATTATAATTTTCAATGCAATAAGTTTTTTATTCTCCGCAATTCTTGAATATTTTATCAAAATTCCAAAGACAGAAAAACCACAGAAAAAATCTTTAAATTTAATATCTTCATATTCTCACATGATAAATACTTGGAAAATTTTACGCAAAAAACATATTACAACTTCAGGAATAATTTTATCATATTGCATGTACAACATCTGTATCGTTCCAATTAATTCAATATTGCTACCAACTATTATGAATTTATATTTTAATATTTCGTCCAAAGTTTACGGAATAATTGAAGGAATTATTGCTGGAGGAATGCTCTTTAGTGGTTTTTTAATTACGTTAAAACCAAAATGGTTCAATTTTAAGATTCACTATAAATGGAATTATTTAATGCCTATTTCAATTTTATTTATGGGAACATTGCTTTTAATAATTCCTAAACACTTTTTAAATATAATTACAATAACTTTAGGTGGAATAATTATAATGTTTTGTTTGGGTATCGGAAACATTATAACTCTTACTTACATTCAAACTTCTGTTCCATCAAAAATACTTGGAAGTGTTAGCGCCCTATCAACTGCAGTTGCAACAGCTTCTGTTCCTGTTGGTCAAGTAATTTTTGGATATTTAATGGAAAGTAATATAAACATAGGTACTATTTTAATTTTTTCCAGTATAATCTCTTTACTCGTATGTAATTACGTAAAATGGAACATAAAAAGAGATGAACTTTAATTTTAAAATATAAAAAGAATGGATAACAAAATATTTTGTTATCCATTTTCAATTTATTTGAATTATTTTATTTCATCTATAGAAATTCCTAAAACTTCTGCAATACCTTGTCCATATTCTGGGTCTGCTTTATAACAATTTGATATATGTCTTAATTTAATTTCTTTTGGAATATCGCCCATTGAACGAGCAGTATTTTCAAATAAAACTTTCTTTTGTTCTGGAGACATTAATCTAAATAATTTTCCTGGCTGAGTATAGTAATCGTTATCATCTTCCCTAAAGTTCCAGTGATCTGCAGCACCATTTAAAGCTAATGGTGGTTCTTTATATTCTGGTTGTTCTTGCCACTTACCATAACTATTAGGTTCATAACCTAAAGTACTACCAGCATTATTATTTACTCTCATTTGACCATCTCTATGATAACTATTGAATGGACATCTAGGTGCATTAACAGGAATTTGATTATGATTTACTCCAAGTCTATAACGCTGAGCATCTCCATATGAGAATAATCTTCCTTGAAGCATTTTATCAGGTGAAAAACCTATTCCAGGTACAATATTTGCAGGATTAAATGCTGACTGCTCTACTTCTGCAAAATAATTTTCAGGATTACGGTTTAATTCAAGATATCCAACTTCTATCAATGGAAAATCTTTTTTATACCAAACTTTTGTTAAATCAAAAGGATTGTATGGCATTTTTAAAGCTTGCTCTTCTGTCATTACCTGAATAAACATTTTCCAACGTGGATAATCTCCTTTTTCAATGCTTTCATATAAATCACGCTGATGTGCTTCACGGTCTTTTCCTGTTATTTTTTCTGCTTCCTCATCTGTTAACGTTTCAATTCCTTGTTGACAAACTAAATGAAATTTTACCCAAACGCGTTCATTTTTATCATTTATCATACTAAAAGTATGACTTCCAAATCCATGCATGTGTCTATAAGATAGTGGTATTCCTCTATCACTCATTGTAATTGTAACTTGATGCAACGCTTCTGGAAGTGATGTCCAAAAATCCCAATTATTTTTAGCACTTCTCATATTAGTTCTTGGATCTCTTTTAACAGCATGATTTAAATCAGGAAACTTTAGTGGATCACGAAGAAAAAATACTGGAGTATTATTACCAACTAAATCCCAATTTCCCTCTTCTGTATAAAATTTAATAGCAAATCCTCTAATATCACGTTCAACATCAGCAGCACCACGCTCACCTGCAACTGTAGAAAATCTTACAAATAAATCTGTCTTCTTACCAATTTCAGAAAATATTTTAGCCTTAGTGTATTTTGTTATATCATGCGTAACAACAAAAGTTCCATATGCTCCTGAACCTTTAGCATGCATCCTTCTTTCTGGAATTACTTCTCTATCAAAATGAGCAAGTTTTTCTAAAAACCACACATCTTGTATTAACATTGGCCCTCTTGGCCCAGCAGTCATAACATTTTGATTGTCTGCAACAGGAGCACCTGCAGCTGTAGTAAGTTTTTCTTTGTTATTATCGTTTACACCCATTCAAAATACCTCCATTCAATTTAATTTTTTTCATTTAATATTTGTAATAGTAACTAGCAGTTTCTCACGCATGATTCAATTTCTTAAATACAATCTGGACATATTCCTTTAAAATAAACACCCTTTTCTTTGATTTGAAATTTACTCAAAGCATCAGTGTGAAATTCATCTATATTGATTTCAAAATCATATATTTTTTCACATTTAGTACATTTAAAGTGTCCATGATCAAATAAAATAGCATCGTATCTTACTTCATTTTCTTCAATATAAAGACCTTTTAAAATATTTGCTTCAATAAAAAGATTTAACGTATTGTATACTGTAGTTTTTGATAGAGTTGGAATCTCTGATACCACCTCTTTGTGAATTTCGTCCACTGTTGGATGATTATTATTTTTTATCAAATATTCAAAAATCTTCATACGTTGAAAAGAAGGTTTAATATTATTTTCTACCAGATATTCTGCCAAATTCTCTATTCTATCAGTCATGAGAAACCCCTTCTCTCTTTAATAATAATTATAAATTTGTAACTATTACAATTTTATTCTAATTTTAATTTATAAAAATGTCAATAAAAAAGAGATGAATTTCTTCATCTCTTTCCTTTAATCATATCTTCTAAATCATTTTTAAACTTATGCCATTTTTCATAATTATTACCACTGAACATAAAGGTACTTTTATAAGTCTTTCTAAAATCTCTCTCTATTAATACACATTTCTATTCTCATATTATTTTCATTTATAATAGCTACACCTTTTCCGTATCCACAATTCCAAAATTTATCTAAATATTTTAAACTATTAATATCTATACCATATTTCTCATTAAATTCTTGACTATTCCCCATTACCTTACATAATCTCAATAAGTTAATTCTAAGTTTAATTGTTCATTGCAATAATTAAACCCTTCACTATCTGCTTCTCTGTTAAACAAATTTTTATATAAAAAAATTTATCATTCTTCTATAATCTTTTTTGTTCTTTATCTATCTGCTTTAAATCTTCCTTAAATTTATTCCACTTTCCGTTCTCTTCGAAAAATTATATTTAATTAATTTTTCATTTATTTTTATCTCTTACATAAACACCTCCAATATTTTATAATCAAATTGAATACAATATTTTAAATATTTAGTTGAATTTCTCATTCATAGAAAATTAAACAAATACATAATGTAAGGCGTATTGAATTAATACCCCCTTTTTGATTTAAAATTAAAAAATATTATAAAATAAATAAATAATTTATATTAAGACCTATATTTATAATAAAATTCAAATAAACTCACAAAACAAACAAAGTGTTCTTAAACACTATTTTTAAAAATTAATGTATAATAATATTATAAATAGTTAATACTTTTGATGTTAATTCTGCTTTTCTATTAAACCTTATTTAGATTAAACTAAATAGGGTTTTTAGTTTAGTTTATTTTTTATTATAAAAATTCCTTCTTAATTAAGACAATTAATTTACATTATTATCAAACTTACAAGTTAAATTCTTGTTTTGCTGTTTTATATTTTTAATTCAAACAATGGAGATTTAATTTTCCATTGTTTTCTTTTTATAAATTTACTTTGTAATATTTAAAGACAATATATTACAATATAGTTGCATAATTTAAATACGTATTTTTAAATTTTTCATAATTAACCTATAAAAAGAGAGTATTTTCTAACTCTCTTTTTATTTTTATAGATTTATTTTGTTATATAAACATCCAAAAAAAATGTTATAATTACAATAATATATACTTTATTAAATTTAATAACTGTTTAGAAAATATTAAGTTTTTGAATATTTTTGTTAGCTCCTTTAAAAGTTTAAGGAGCTTTTTAGTTTGCATAAAAATAACCTCCTTTCTTTTAACCTTAAAGAAAAGAGGTTATTTTTTATTTTTATTTCTTAGCTCTATATTATCTAAGAATTCTATAGACCGAGTAAACACATCTGGTATTTTGAGTCCTGCAAGTCTAGAATTCTCTACTATGCTTAAACTCTCATTTATCATAAATGCTATAATTGATATATCTTTTATATACTCAAATCTTATTTCACTTAATACCAAGTAATCGTCTATTATTGCTCCTAGTCCTACAGTATTATTAAATAAGATCAAAAACATCGTAGAATTTTTAAATGTTTCTTATCTAATGTGAATTCTTTGCATTACGTATAAAAGGTAACTCTATGTCTGCTATTATGAAAGAAAGCAATATTGTAATCGTCCAAAGTAATAATAAACCAAAAAACATTGTTATAATTTGTGTTAATGGTGATGAAGCTACTTATAAAAAATTAATCAAACATAAAGATGGTATAAACTATATCAAATTCAAAATACTAACCTATGTAATATAGATAAAAAATATATTATAGAAAAACATATATCTATAATTAGAAAAAGCATGGATTTCAAAGAATATTTTAAAAAACCACTTGATATTTTATCAAGTGGTTTTTTTCACTATAATATTTTCTATTTATTTTAGTAATTTCACCTTAAAAATAAAATTCTATTCTTTTTGCAACATATTATAATCAAATATAACATTACTTGCTTTACTAATAGCATAATTCATTTCACTTTCATTTTTTATTGTCCATAATATAACAGGAATACTATCTTTTATTAAATTAAAAGATAAATTATTAGATGAACCTAATTCATATGCCACTATATGAGGTCTACTTAAAAAATTCAATAATAAATTTTTTAAAATAAACTTTTTATACCATTCCAATTTTTCATTTGAAAAATCACCAGACAATTGACATCTAATTACATTAGGAGCATTTTCTTTTAACCAACGTAATATAAAAGGATTAAAACTTTGTATTACATATTCTCCACTATAATCTTTTAAAATTTCATAAACTTCTTCTACTACTTGAATATCATTAATATCTGTACTTTTTATCTCTATAAATATAGGTACCCTACCATCAATAACATCCAAAGCTTCTTTTAACAATGGTATTTTTTCATTTGTATTATTTATCCTTAAATTTTCAACTTCATAATAAGTAGTATCTTTTACTTCTTTGTCCAATCCAGTAAGCCTCTTAAAATTATCATCGTGAAAAACAATAACTTTATTATCTCTGGTAAGCATTACATCAAATTCTATTATGTAATTCTCTTCTATTGCTTTTTCAAAAGCTCCTAAGGAATTTTCTGGAATTATATCTGTAAACGCTCCCCTATGTACAATTTTATTAGCCATAAAAACTTGCATATCACCAACATATATTGAACCTTTTATTAAATATAAATATAAACAAATACTTAATACAAATGTAGTTATAAACATAATTATAAATTTTAATTTCATATAATAATTACCTATCAAAATATAAATTAGATGTTATTTTCAAATAGATCTTTAATATTAATAATATTAACATTTTGTTAATTATTTTTCAACATATTAGGATTAAAATTAAAAATTATAACAGACCCTAATTAATGTGATAATATACTAAAATAAATAATAGCTATAATTAATTTACAAATGAAAATAACTATAAATCAAAATATATTTCAAAAAACAAAATTGTTAATAAAACTATTTGAAATATTTAGAACTTAAAATGATTGATAAAAAAAGAAGTAATATATTAACGTATAATAATTATTATTTTTTGCTTCCTCTTTTTCCAATCTTTTTTTATTTATTATTAATAAATATAGTTAAAAATTTTGAACTTCTTAGAGTAAAAAAATAATCAGTAACTTCCTTATTATCAATACTTAAAACTTGTATTGCTTTACTGATTTCATGCTGTTTAAATGCAGTTTTATTATTTAATCTCGAAGATATTGTTTTTTTGAGAAAGACCCATTAAAAAAGCAAACTTACCTTGAGTTTTACATTTCTCTACTATCCTTCAATTTAATTTTGAATAGTCAAACTTCAATAACAACCTCTCCCTTTCTTTCCTATATAAAAGTTCAAATTATCGAACTAATTAAAGTATATCAAATCTACATAATTTTTTTCAATATATTACTAATTTTTGACATCTTAGTTAAAAATTTTGAATTCTAATAACAATATATAAGATATAGTTAATTTTATTGAACTTTTAAATATATTAAATTAAAATATTACAAAAAGGTGGTGATAAAAATTAGAATTTCTAATACTAAAGAACGTCTAAAACAAATTATGGAAACAAAAAAACTTAAACAAATAGATATATTAAATTTAACCAAACCTATTTCTACAAAATATAAAATAAAGTTAAATAAATCAGATCTTAGCCAATATTTATCAGGTAAAGTTGAACCAAATCAGCATAAACTCTTTATTTTAAGTGAAGCTTTAAATGTAAATGTTGTTTGGTTAATGGGGTATGACATAACCATGGAAAAATTAAATAATGACATAAATTATAATATTGATTTAATTATAAAAAACAAATATGGAGAAGACTGTCTAAAAACTATAAAACTATATAGTAAATTAGATCACTACGATAGAGGAGAAATAAGAGGAGAAATCAAGCATATGTTAAAATCAAAAAAATATTCAACAATAAAATAAATTAAAAAAATGTAAAATTTATTAAAAGGAGAATAAACAAATGACTGATAGAATTAAAAAGCAGAGAAACAAATTATATTACTCGTTTGAATCAGATAGGATCAACAGAAAAAATAGAATGGGTTTGTAATAAAACTAAAAGAAAGAAGCCGAAACAGATTTAAAGAAAGCTTTAAAAGAATATAATCAAAATGGATAACATTTAAATACAAATGATATATCCATATCTGATTATATAAATTATCAGCATAAAAATTATGTTTTAATTAATTATAAATATAATACTCAATAATGTTATAAAAACATAACAGAAAACCATATAGAACCAAATCTCGGTATTTATAAATTAAAAATCATTATCTCCAAGTTTGTTACAAAAATTTATAAATAAAAAATTTTTAACAGGTATAAGTAAAAATCACTTGATAAATATAACACCTTTATTAAATTATTCTTTAAATACGCTGTTTATCCTTCTAAATTTATTAAAGAAAATCTTATACAATAATAAATTTACGGAATATGAATGTTATAAAACTCAAACAAATAATAACCAAATTTTCATTTGGTTCAACTTTAATCTACCTATCTTAATTGAATATTATACTAGATATAGAATTGGAGAAGTACCCACTTTAACATGAAATGACATTGATTTTATAAATAATATAATAAATATAAATAAAATTATTTACCAAAAACAAACTCAATAGTATTTTATCTCTACAAAAAACCAAGCCATCAAAATATAGTGAAATATTACATAAATCAATATAAAAAATAACCTAATAATTTCCACTCATCTTAATTTACCCTCACCAAAAGTTAACATGGTTTGTATAAAAGAGAATGGCCAATTACAACTCCTAATTCATCCATTACGCATAGAAAATAATAAACTATAAACTAAATATTATCTTTAATTTCCACTCATTGAGAAATACTCATGCAGCTATATTAATTGAAAATAACGCAAATATTAAATATGTTCAATATAAATTAAATCATAACAACATACAAACAACTTTAAGTACATATACTCGTGCTACAAAAAAATGTCTGAAAAATATGTTGAGATATTTAAAAATTTATCTTTGACAACCGTGTAAAAATTATGCAAACAAATGGTATATTTTCAATATACTATTCCATTTAAAAACCAACTTTTACTTATACAAAACAACTATAGTTTCTAAATGATATGTATTTGGAAACATATCCACTCCCTGTATACTTTTAACTTTGTATCCATACTCTAAAAAGATTTTTAAATCTTCAACTAAAGTTTTGGGATTACATGAAACATAAATAATATTTTCTACATTAAACTTACAAATGTTTCTTACTCCCTTTTCCATAATCCCAGCTCTTGGAGGATCAACAACAATAAAAGATATTTTATCTTTTATGTTCTTAACAACTTCAGCTACATCTCCTTCTATAAATTCACAATCAAGATTATTAAGTTTTGCATTTTCTCTCGCCATAATTACAGCATCTTTTACAATTTCAATTCCTATAACTTTATTTTTAGATCCATGACTTAAAATTTGTCCAATTGTTCCAGTTCCACAATAAAGATCAAGAATTGTTCCCTCATCATTTTTAATATTCTCTTTAACTTTTCCATATAAAACTTTCATGCCCTCAGTATTAGTTTGAAAAAATGAAAATAAATTTATTTTAAATTTCAATCCAAACAATTCTTCATATATGTAATCATTACCATAAATAATATCAATTTTCTTAGGATCTATAGCATCGCTTAAAGAATCAGATACTACATGAATTATCCCACCAACTTTTTTATTTAAATCTAAGTTTAAAATTTCATTTTTGAAATTATTTAAATCTATATTTTCTTGACTTGAAGTTACAAGACAAATTATTAATTCTTCTTTTCCATCTCTTAAAATTAAATTTCTCAAATATCCCTTATGATTTTTCAATTTATACGCTTGTACATTTAGTCTTCTAAAATAATCCACTGTTACTCTCATTATTTTTCTAAAATCTTGATTTACTAAATGACAATCATATGTAGGAACAACCCCAAATGGATTTCCTTTCTTATGTAACCCTAATTCTAATGGACCATCTTTAAATTCATCTCCAAAAGAAAATTCCATTTTATTTCTATATTCAAACTGACTTGGGGCCTTTATTGTACCTAAAAATTTTTCATAATTTATATTTTCATCTCTTAATAAATTTATTAATGCCTCTTCCTTAAATTTAATTTGATTTTCATAATTTAAATTTAAATATGTACATCCTCCACACTGACCAAACTTTTCACAAACAGGCATTATTGAAATTGGAGATTCTTTAATTCTTTCAACAATTTTACAAATTCTTTTTCCTGACTTTATTTTTATAAAACGTACTTTTAATTTTTCAAAAGGTATAGAACCTTTAACAAAATATTTTTCACCTTGAAATTCTCCAAATGCTTCTCCACTAAAATTAATTCCAATTATTTCTAATTCAAATATTTCTCCCTTTTTCAATTTTTCTACCTCACTAAACAAAAAAATGATATAGAAAAACTATATCATTTTTTAACCATTTACACCATCTAAATAATACTCAAAAAGTCTATTATTAAATTCCTCATTAAAATTAAGAGATCTATACTTTTCAACCATTTTATGTTTGAATAAAAAATTCAAAGCCACTCTTTTTACTTTATCTAAAATTTGATTATTAAGTTTATAAAATTTCAAATTATCCTTAGCACCATATCTCTTTTTTACAGATTTAATAAATTCTTCATATCCCATCTTTTTACTACAAACATTAAAATATTTACTCAAATAAAAAAGCGAATACTTTTTGTTTATTTCACTTAGTAAAAATTCAATTCCAAGTGAATCAATTGTATTTCTAGGAATAGAAAAAACACTTTCAATTAAACTTCCATACAAATACAAAATTCCATATCCTGTATTGTCTATTATTTTTGAAACCTCAATACTGTATTTTAAAATTTTCTCACGAAAAAATAAACTATCTCCAAATTTTTCTCCATTTTCTAGAAGATTTGTTAATTCACGCAAAATATTCTTACATTCTTCTTTAACATCTTCACCTACATTATCATTCAAAACAATATCAACTAAATTGGCTATTGTTGAAAATATGTAATACATAACATATTCAATTGGTAATAATTTAGAAATTTTACAATCTAAAACTATTTTATCTATTTTAGCCATAGAATCCTCAAAAATTGTTACCTGAGAAAATTCCTCATCTATAAGCCTAAAATATTTATGAACTTCACTACATCCACCTGTTGTTGGAATAAATATTGTTTCCTTCAGTTTATCATAAGTTAAATATTTTTTATTTGCTTCAAGTTCAACTAAAGTATTTATATTTCTATTATTATAAAAAACATTTACAGCCTTCAAAAGTTCACCTAAAAAATCTTCACCAATAGCAATAATCGTATCAACACCGTGCTTTTGCATGAAATTAACTATATCAAATACATTTTTCATTGTTTGATTACAATTTAAAACCTTAAAATTATGAATACGGGTATTAGAAGATTTAAGTTTTAAAATCAAATCATTCAGTATTAAATTTTCTACATCAAAGTCATAAGTCATAAACATTAAAACTCTATCTGATAAATCTACTTCTCTAAGAAATTCTTCATAGCTATTAAAAATAGTTTGCTGTTTAAAAGAAATCAAATTTGTATTCATATTTATTCCTTTCATATTAAAACTCACTATTAATATTAACTATTTGATTTTAATTTATTAATAAAAAATTACTATCCTATTAAAAAATAAGATAGTAATTTTTTCAAATTTTCTATACAGCTTGTACTATATCCAAGATTTCTATTAAATCATCAATATAATAATCCGCTTTCATTTCTAAAAGTTTATCTTTCATAAAACTATAGCAAACCCCACAAGTTTTACTTCCTGCATTTCTTCCACTCATAATGTCATATATGGAATCTCCAACCATTATAGAATTTTTAGGAGAAACTTCTAAAATTTCACACGCCTTCAAAACTGGTTCTGGATGAGGTTTATGATTTTCAACTTCATCACTGCTTACTAAAACTTCAAAATAATCTAATATTTTCAAATATTTTAACCCTCTCAAGGCCGTACTTCTATTTTTTGAAGTTACTATCGCTAATTTATATCCTTTGTTTTTTAAATTTTCAAGCATTTCACTAGCATTTTTATAAGAGGAAATTCTATCATCATGATATTTTAAATTAAACTCTCTATAAATTTCTACAGCCTCATCCGCATCATCAAAAAATTTATTCATTGTTTCATGTAGAGGCTCCCCAAAACAACTTATAATTTTTTCTCTCGTTGGAACCGGTTTCTTTAAAACCTCAAACGTGTGCTTAAACGAATCTATAATTAATTCATTCGTATCTATAAGTGTACCATCTAAATCAAATAAAACTGCATTTAACATACAAAACCTCCTCCATTTTCACTAATCTATATAAAATTCTATCATTATATATTTTCAAAAACAATAAAACTTTAAATTTTTTAATACTAAGTAGACTTTTGGTACATAATAAAACACAAAGAATTTTTAAAATGTACCAAATTATATTTCACAATTAAATTTATCGTTTAAATTTATCGTTTTGAAGTAAAACTAACCTAAGGGGGTTATTATCATACAAAAAATACTCTTTAAAAATTTAAAATCAAAAACACTATTTCGGACAATGTTAATTCAAAAAATTGGAATTATAGCAATAATAACATTATTTTCAATTTTTGTATATCTAAACATTGTTATCACTACATCAAATAATGTTTTAATTAATTATTATGAAGATGTTTTATATAATTTAGCTTCGAGTTTCGACTATAAATTAACTTACGATTTTTTAGAAACTCCAACAAAATCAAGCCCCGTTTTTAAAGATATAAGATCATATCTCTCAGAATTTTCAGACAACTTGGGAATTGATGACGTATATTTGTCAACAATTAACTTAATTGATAATAAAGAGGTGCTACTTGTACACGGTAGCAATGTTAATTTTAAAATTGGAGATACTATCGATTCAAAATTTGGATTAGAAGCCTATAACTCTAAACAAATGATATCTGGAAATGTAAAAGATAATAATTCAAATTATTATAGTTTTTATTCTCCTATTTTAAATGAAGCTGGAAATGTTTTAGCTCTTGTAGCTTTCAATATTACAGAAAATACATTTATAAAATTAACATTAGGTAAATTTATCAAAACAGTTTGTATATTACTCTTATTAAATGTTTTTTTAACAATATTTTACATATACATCGCAACATTAGGTCTTTGGAAAATTTTAAAACCAATCTATATAATCAAAAACGAAGTTTTAAATATTTCAAATAAAATTTTAGCAGTAAATAAAAATATATCATTTTCTACTCATGAATTTAATGTAATTCAAAAATTGTTTGTTAAATCAATATCTCTGATAAATAATTTTATACTTAGTCTTATAATCTACCTTGAATATATAAAATTTTCAATTTCGAAAGTAAAAATAAGCTCTCTTGAAATGGTAAATAAAATTAAATCAACTATAACCTATATATCAAAAGTTTCAAAATCAAATGAAAATGTAAATAAAGAAGTATTTAATTTGAAAAATAAAATGCAAATTTTTTCAGATGATATAAACTTAATAACCAGTGAAATTAAAAATATACTCGAATCAAATATAACTGCTATAAATATTTGTCAAAACAATAATGAATTTTTAAATGAATTCTTAATAGAAATCTCTATCTTAATTAAAAAATTTAAGACTGAACAAACAGAATGTAGAAATCTTACAATTTTATCAAATAAAATAAATGATATTTTAGAAAACATTTTAACAATAACAAATGAAACTAAACTTCTTTCTTTGAATGCATCCATAGTTGCAATATCTGCTGGAGAACATGGAAAAAGTTTTGGAGTTATAGCAAAAGAAGTTGGAGAATTATCACAAAATATAATAAAATCCACCGGATATATTCAACAAACACTGGTAAAAATAAGCAACACTATAAATCTATTAAATAAAGAATCCATTGAAATATTTGAATCATTTAAAAAGCACTCAGAAAAATCAAAAATATTTTCATCAAATTTATCTGAAATATATAATTCCATTAAAAACATAACTATTGTTTTAAAGGACATATCTTTTTCATCAGAAAAACTCAATAACAAAAATGAAATAATTTTAGAAAATGTAACATTTTTAAGTTCAAACTCTTCATCTAATCTTAATTCCATAAAGCAAATAGAAAACCTAATAACAAAAGTTAATGATAATGCTTTAACATTTAGAAAAAGTTTTGAAGATTTAGATGACAATATAAACCAAATAAAATTCGAATTAAATCAATTCAAATTATAATTTTATAAAATGGAGTAGTATTCATGAAAGATTTTATATTTAATCAAGACTTTCTTCAAAAAAACTATACACTGAAAAGGAATTCCATAAAAATTAAAATTTTTTCAATTCATATTTTAATATTATTGCTTTTATTTTTATTTTTCTTATTAAGCTCAATATTTTTACTAAATACAACCGCCAGAAATACATTAGAAACCTATGGTCAAGTAATATCAAATAATTATATTAAAAAATTTGACATAGAGTCATATTTAGATTTTTTAAAAAATCCCACTCAAGAAAATGCCAACTTTGAAAAATGTTTAAACTCTTTAAAAAATCTAAAAAAAATGGTAAATGCCGTTTATGTATATACAATTAAACTGGATGAAAATAATAATGAAATCATGCTTATCGACGCTACAGATGGAGAATTATTTTTACCTCCAGGATATGTATTAAGAGATAAACCGACAGCTATAGTTAAGGAAACCTATAAAAAGAAAAAATTTATAAGAGCACAATATGTAAGTAACTCTTGGGGAGAATATTATTCATTTTATTCACCAATATTAGACTCAAATAACAATATAATAAGTTTGATCGGTATAGATTTAGATACAAAAGCTCTAAACAAAATAACAAGTGAAGAAAAAAATGCCATACTATCATTCATAACAAAATTTTCACTTATACTATACGGTTTTTCTTTAATTATTACAGGATTTTCAATATCAAAATTAATGCAACCAATAAGATCAATCAAATCTTTTTTGAGAGTAATTTCTAAAGGAAATCTATCTGAAAAATTTAGTTACTCTCAACACTCAAATGAATTTTCATATATACAAAATTTATTTATAGATATGATTGAAAATATAAAGAAAATTTTAAAATCAATTATAACGACATCACAAAAAATAGATTCAACTTTTTTAGAAGTAGAGAACAAAAAAACAGACATAATAACAAAAATTTTAGATATAAACTCATTAACATTTAACATATCAAAATCAAACGAAAAAATATTTTTAAATACAAATAATGTAAAAGATGAAATTTTTTCATTTAATTTATCAATAAACAAAATGTCTAATAAAATTCATAACGTAAAAGAAATTAGTCATAGTACTCAAAAAATATGTACAGAAAATACTGAAAACATTCAATCTTTTATTTTGGAAATTTCTCCGTTAATACAAAAATTTGAAAACTTCAAATCAAATACAATACTTTTAAATGAACTTTCTACTGAAATAAAACAAATCTTAAAAGAAATTCATGAAATCGCAAACCAAACAAAACTATTATCATTAAATGCTTCAATTGTAGCTGCATCAGCCGGTGAACATGGAGATGGTTTTGCAGTAGTTGCACGTGAAATAGGAGAACTTTCATACAAAACAAGTCAATCAGTATCGCATATACAAGATACTCTTGCAACAATTATTAAAACAATTTTTTTCATAAATACTGAAACAATCGATACATCAAACATATTTAAAGAACATGCTATAAAATCATCTATGTTTTCAAAAAATCTAAAAACTATAAACGAACTTATTTTAAAATCATCTACTTCATTAGAAAATATATCTTTAAAATCAAAAGAACTAACCGAAAAAAATAATTTAATACTAACATCCATTAAATACATTCATGATGAATCAAAATCAAATAATTCTATATTAAAATCAATATCAAATTCTACAAATAAACTATCTGAATTATCTTCACACTTCAGAATAGAATTCGAAAAAATAAATCGATATATAAGAAATATACGTAATTCATATAAAGTATTTAAAATAAAAAAAGAAGAGTAGATAAATCTACTCTTCTTTTTTCATATCATCCAAAAATTGAAAGCAATATTCCCGCAGCAACTGCAGACCCTATAACTCCTGAAACATTTGGACCCATTGCATGCATAAGTAAAAAATTTGAGGAATCCTCTTCTAACCCCATTTTATGAACAACTCTTGCTGCCATTGGTACCGCACTAACACCTGCAGCACCGATCATTGGATTTACTTTTCCTCTTGTTAAAACACACATTAATTTACCAAATAATACACCAAAAACAGTCCCAAATATAAACGCTACAAGTCCCAAAATTATTATTTTAATCGTTGCTAACTGAAGAAAACTTTCTGCTGTTGCGGTAGCTCCTACAGTCAACCCAATAAAAACGGTTACAATAAATAATAACGCATTTTTTACATTTTCAACAATTTGCGGAACAACTCCACTTTCTTTTATTAAATTTCCAAACATAAGCATTCCAATTAACGTTGCAGAACTTGGGATAATCAATATAGTTAATGATGCTACAACTATAGGAAATATTATTTTTTCCCGTTGAGATACTTCCCTAAGCTGTATCATTTTTATCTTTCTCTCTTTTTTTGTTGTAAGTAATTTTATAACTGGTGGTTGAATAACTGGAATAAGTGCCATGTAAGAATACGCTGCAATAGCAATTGAACCCAATTGATGGGGAGCAAGTTTACTAGTTAAATATATAGCAGTTGGTCCGTCAGCCCCTCCAATTATTCCAATAGAAGCAGCTTCAAGGGCATTAAATCCTAAAAATATTGCAATTAAAAAAGCTACAAAAATACCTATTTGAGCAGCTGCTCCTAATAAAAAATTTTTAGGATTTGCAATTAGAGGACCGAAATCAATAGATGCTCCTATTGACATAAAAATTAACGGAGGAAATATACCA
This sequence comes from Candidatus Arthromitus sp. SFB-turkey, assembly GCF_001655775.1. Taxonomy (GTDB): domain Bacteria; phylum Bacillota; class Clostridia; order Clostridiales; family Clostridiaceae; genus Dwaynesavagella; species Dwaynesavagella gallinarum. Next base: position 61,585 of record NZ_LXFF01000016.1, on the reverse strand, counting down.
AATTTTACACCTTTATATAAATTATATAAAAGTCCACCTTCATCCATTATTCCTTCTCCTCTAACAAATGGAAAATTAACAATAAACATACCAAAAGCAATTGGCAAAAGTAGATATGGTTCATACTTCTTAAATATAGCTAAATACATAAAAATTAAAGAAATTGCTATCATTATTAAATTTTTAGGATTGTTCATCAAAAGCTTTATACCAGAATTATCATATAAATCATACATCATTTCTAAAAAATTAATACTCAAATTTTCATCTCCTCTATTTTATGACTAACAAAACTTCTTCACTATTTACACTTTTTCCTTCAGACACAAATATATCATCTACAATTCCAGAAACACTAGATATAATTTCATTCTCCATTTTCATAGCTTCAAGAATCAGTAGGACATGACCTTTTTCTACTTTATCACCTTTCTTTACTTTTAAAGATACTATATTTCCTTGCATAGGAGATTTAATTAATTCGCCTTTATTTTCACATTTATAATCTGAATTGGAGGTACTTTTTACACTGTTGTCATTGTCTATACTTCCTTCTTTTTCAAAAACTTCAACTTCTACTTCATAAACTTTTCCATTAACTTTTATCTTATAAATTTTCATCACAATATACCTCCTAAATTCTTTTAATACTTTTAATCCTAACAGTTTTATTATCATTTTCTTCTATAGCATCAATAGACGCTACAAATGCCGCAATTAACATATCATCATCTTTTATTTCATCAAATTTTAAATTATGATTCTCTTCCAATCGTTTCTTCATTTCTGAAGTATATTTTGTTTTAGACAAATCCTCTTGTTTATACATAAAAATTCTAATCAAATTTACACTTAACGAAATAACCATCAAAACAATAAAAACTATTAATATACAAAATATTGAAAGTATAAATGCGTCCTTCAGATTAATGTTTATATTCATATAAACACCCTTCCCTATTTTAATTAAACTCTAAGTTTATATTAATAACTTGCTTATCATTTTGATTATATTTTTTCTCCAAAAAATTTTTTGCGATTTGTGGAAATAAAATATAACTTAATACATCCTCATCATTTTTTGCAAAACTTGCACTTTCTTCTTTAAATTTTAAAAATTCATTTTCAATTAAATCAGCTGGTCTACATGTAATTTCTTCTTCATCACCCAAAATTTTCTTCTTCAAATCACTATCTATCTCTGCAGGAGGTTTACCATACAAACCTTTTATATAATCTTTTATCTCTTTTGAAACCATCTTATACTTTTCTTTACTTAGAATATTCATAACTGCTTGAGTCCCTACCATTTGAGAAAGCGGAGTAACAAGAGGAGGATATCCTAAATCTTTCCTAACTCTTGGTATTTCTTCAAGTACCTCATCAAACCTATTTTCTGCACCTTGAGCCTTCATTTGATTTACCATGTTAGAAATCATTCCTCCTGGTAATTGGGTTTCAATTATCTGAGGATTTATATAATATGATTTTGAACTCAATATACCTTGATCTAAATATTTTTCTCTTATAGGCTTAAAATAATCTGCAATAACTTCCAGTCTTTCAAAATCTATCCCGGTACTGTATTTTGTATTCTCAAATGATTTTACTATTGACTCTGTTGGTGGTTGACTTGTTCCACCCCCAAATGTTGAAATTGCAGTATCAATTATATCTGCACCAGCTTCTACAGCTTTTAAATATAACATTTCTCCTAAACCACATGTAGAATGAGTATGTATTTCTAAAGGAATTGAAATATTTTTTTTGATTTCTCTAATAAGTTCATATCCCTCATATGGAAGTAAAATTCCTGACATATCTTTTATACATATAGAATCTGCTCCCATATTTTCAATATCCTTTGATAATTTTATATAATATTCATTAGTATGAACAGGGCTTATTGAATAACTCATAGCTATTTGAAGATGTGCCCCATATTTTTTTACTGAATCAATCGAAGTTTTTAAATTTCTCAAATCATTTAAAGCATCAAAAACTCTAATTATATCAATCCCATTTTCAATTGATTTAAATATAAATTTTTCTACTACATCATCTGCATAATGTCTATATCCTAAAATATTTTGCCCTCTAAGAAGCATTTGAAGTTTTGTATTTTTTATAATCTTTCTTATTTCTCTTAATCTTTCCCAAGGATCTTCATTTAAATACCTTATACACGAATCAAAAGTAGCGCCACCCCAAACTTCCAACGCATTATATCCAACTTTATCCATTTCGCCCAATATAGGCAAAATTTCATCCGTTGTAAGTCGAGTGGCAATAAGACTTTGATGTCCATCTCTCAAACAAGTTTCAGTTATTTTAAATTTATTCAACCCCTTTTACACTCCCTTTTTCCCAAAATAATTTACTCTGCATTAAGTTTTGAATTAAGCCTAACACATTTTATATTTAATACTCCACCTATAATTAAAAAAACTCCTGGAAATATTAAACAAAGTATGGAAAATACTCCTCCAATAATCATAATTGAAGATGATAATATTGTTGCTTTTCTCAATGAAATAAGTGTACCAATAAGACCAAGTATAAAACCAATAACCATAATCCAAAAAATTATGGTGCTAATTTCCATAACACCAATAAAAAACTTTTCAAAACCTACAAAAATATCAAACATAAAAATATCTTCGTAAAATTCGTCCCAAAGTCCTCCAAATATACTTTGAATTAAACCGTCAAACGAAAATACTAAGATTCCAGTTACAAAACACACTATAAACGATAAACTTGATGCGACTAATCCCAATATATATCCTGCAGTACTTCTACATGGTTCTCTTCTATTATTTCCACATTCTATAGTTTCCATGTTACCTCCAAAAAAATTATTACTAATAAAACTAAAATTTTTATAATAATTATACCACACATTTGTATATAAATAAAAAATACTCATATGGAAAATTATTACACATGAGCATATCTAAAAAAATAATTTTATATTGTTTCCGAGTTCAAAATGCTATTTTAACCTTTCTACAGCACATTTCATATTTAAGCCACCACCTACAATTAAAAGAATTCCTGGTGTTATTAAACAAAACAGTGAAAAAACACCTCCAACTATCATAAGTGAAGAAGATGCTATACTTACATTTTTCCAAGATTTTACAGTTCCAATAATGCCTAAAATAAATCCAATTAAAATTATCACAAATAAAACAATACCAAACTTTAAAATTTCATCAAAAACATTTTGTAAAAATTCTTGTGAATACAAAAATGTATCAAAATATAAAAACTCATCATAAATATCATCAATAATTTCTCCCAAAAATCTTTGAACCACACCATCAAATCCAAATGAATTTTGAAATAAAATTACTCCTATACCTGCAAAAAAACATATTATAAACGAGAATGTTGATCCAATTAATCCTAAAACATAACCTACAGAACTTCCAGATAATTTTTCCTTAGTATTTTCAAAACGTCCATAATCATTAGTTTTATTTTCAACACTAACTATTGAATTATTATCATGCTTTTCTAATTCACCATTAGAATCATAATTATTCATTTCCATAACCTCCATTTTAAAAACATAACTTAAAAATTTAAATTATTTACCAAAGAATTATAACATAAAAAATATAGCTACGTAAATTTTTAAAAATACGTAGCCATTATTTATATTATTTCATCTAATGTATGCCAAGCAAGTGTGGCACATTTTACTCTAGCTGGCATATTTTGAATATTTTGGAAAACTAATCCATCTCCCAACTTTTTTATTTCCTCATCTGTCGCTTCTCTTTTTATCATTCGTATAAAAATATCAATATATTCCTTTGCTTCCTCAACTTTTTTACCTTTAACAAGATCAATCATAATAGAAGTCGATGCCATAGAAATCATACATCCATAACCTAAAAACGCAACATCATCAATAATTCCATCACGAACTCGAAGTGAAATAGTTATTTCATCTCCACAACTATGATTTACTCCTCGTTTTTTCACATCACAAGGAGATACTTCTCTTTTATTTTCTGTATTTCTACCGTGATACAAAATTGTATCTTTATACAATTCTTCGAGATTCATTTCTATCACCTCAAAATTTTAAAATATTTCTTATATTCCCAACTTTTTCAAAAAAGTAATCAATTTCATCTTTAGTATTATAAAAATATAAACTCGCTCTAGTTGTAGAATTTAAACCCAATCTTCTCATAAAGGGTTGAGCACAATGATGTCCTGATCTAACTGCAATTCCAAAAGAATCTAAAATCGTAGAAACATCATGAGAATGAACATCTTTTATATTAAACGAAAAAACACAAACCCTATTTTCTAAATTATTTGGTCCGTATAATATAAAATCTTCAATTTCTTTACTCTTATTTAAAAAATACTTTTTTAATTCATCTTCATAATTTATTATTTCATCAAGTCCTATACTATTTATGTATTCTATAGCACAATTTAATCCTGAAATTGATGATACATTTTGAGTTCCACCTTCAAATGCTTCAAAATAATTTTTAAAAGTTACCTCATCTTCAAAAACGTAATCAATCATATCTCCTCCATATAAAAATGGATTCATATTATTTATAATTTTATCACTAACGTATAAAACTCCTACTCCTTGCGGTGATAAAATTTTATGACCAGAAAAAACTAAAAAATCAATCTCATCTTCATATACATTAAATTTAATATGAGTCATTGATTGAGAGGCATCAATTATAACTTTTGCATTAATATTTTTGCACATTTTTATAATTTTTTTATAATCATGCACAACTCCAAAAGTATTAGTTACTGGAGTAAATGAAACTAATTTAGGTTCTCTATTTAACTTCTCTATAAAATCATCAATTAAAATTTCACCATTTTCATTAACATAAAAATAGTTTAACTTAATTCCTTTATCTTTACACATTACCTTCCAAGGAACTAAATTAGCATGATGAGAATCTATCCCAATTAAAATCTCATCACCCTCTTTTAAATTCTTCATTGCATATGAAAATACAATTATATTTAAAGCTTCCGTTGCACCTTTTGTAAAAATTATATTTCTTTTATCTTTCGCTCCAATAAATTTTTTTACAGTTTCCCGTGTTTTATCCATAATCAAAGAAGCTCTTACTCCCATAGTATGAGAACCTCTATTAGCATTTCCAAAAGAATTCACATAAACATCAAAGGCAGAATCAAGAACACATTTAGGTTTTAAACTAGTTGCAGCATTATCAAAATAAGTAATCAGAATATTTTTATCATTTTTTGCTAAAAGACCTGGGAAATCTTCCCTAATTTTATAAACATCCACTTAAATTGCCTCCATTAAAAGATTCATAAATTTATCTACAATCTCTTCATTTTTAACTTCTTTTAACAAATTTAAAAATTTACCTCTCAAAATAAGTCCTTTAGCTTCCTTTTCATTAAAACCTCGACTTAAAAGATAAAATATTTTATCTTCATCAATTGAATTTGCTGTAAAGCCATGGGAACCTTTAACATTTTTTTCCTTACACAATAAAAGCGGTAATGATTGATTTTTAACATTCTTACTCAAAATAATTACCTCTTCATTTTCACAACCTTCTGCATTTAAACACCCTTTTTGGAAATCAACTGTACCTCTAAAAATTTTTTCACCATTATCAAGTAAAACACCTTTACCATTAATATTAGAAATACTTTCTTTTCCAATCATAGATGAAGTTATATTGTAATCAAATTTATGATTTTCAGAACAAATATAACAAACCTCAACATTACTACATGACTTTTCACCGTTTAAATAAATCTTACAGTTAGTATAAACATTATTTTTATTTACATTTATAAATAAAACCTCTATATTACAATTACTTTCACAGTTACCTAAAAGATTTATAAATCCTTTAGATTTTGAATTTGAAAAAATCACCAATGTTACTTTAGAATTATTTTTTACGTCTATGTTATAAAGATAATTAAATTGATCACCACTACCTAAAATTTCACTATAAAAATATAAATGCGAATCATATGTATCACATTCAACATTAAAAACTGCAGTTGATAAATTTTCTTCCAATAAATTTTTTATATTTAAAGTTGATTTATTTTTGAATCTTATATTTATAAATTTACCATTGTAAAAATCTTTTACGATTTTTTCATTTACACCAGCATTTATTTTTTCACAAATTGAATCTATTTCATCATTACTTAAAGTCTTATCAAAATTAAAATGAGTTTCATCATCATTAATTATTTCAAATTTTGAATCATTTTTTAAGGAAGAAACAAACTCATCTTCATTATAATTTCCTTTAAGATAACTGTAAGTATTTACAACCGATTCATTAACTCTAATTTTTTGAATTTCCTTATCCATATTATAACCCCTGCATCTCAACATTTATAAGATTATTCATCTCAACCGCATACTCAAGTGGTAATTCCTTAGAAATTTCCTCAGCAAATCCTCTAACAATAAGAGCCTTTGCATCTTCTTCACTAAGTCCTCTAGCTTGAAGATAAAATATTTTTTCATCACTTATATTTCCAATTCTCGCTTCATGTCCAACGTCTACATTTTCACAATTTATTTCAACATACGGAATAGTATCTGATGAAGATTCATCATCTAATATAAGAGAATCGCACGTAATATTAGTTTTAGATCCTTGTGCATTTTTCTTAAAAGTTACCATCCCTCTATAATTTCCAACTCCTCCAGACTTAGCAATAGACTTTGAACAAATATTAGAATAAGTATTTGGTGCAGCATGAACAACTTTAGCTCCAGTGTCTAAACATTGCCCTTCTGACGCAAAAGAAATTCCTAAAAAATCACACGTTGCATTTTCTCCTCTTAAAATACTCATTGGATAAAGCATAGAAACTTTTGATCCAAATGAACCTGACACCCACTCTATTCTTCCATTTTTCTCAACCATAGAACGCTTAGTATTTAAATTAAACATATTCTTAGACCAATTTTCAATTGTTGAATATCTTAGAGTTGCATTTTCTTTTACAAATAACTCAACACATCCAGCATGCAAATTATATACATTATGTTTAGGTGCAGAACATCCCTCAATGAAACTCAAATAAGCTCCCTCATCAACAACGATTAAAGTATGTTCAAATTGACCAGCACCTTTAGCGTTCAATCTAAAATAAGATTGAAGAGGAATTTCAACTTTAACTCCTTTAGGTATATATATAAAAGAACCTCCTGACCACACTGCTCCATGAAGCGCCGCAAATTTATGATCATTTGGTGGTACAAGTTTCATAAAATATTTTTTTACAAGTTCTTCATGTTCTTTTAACGCAAGTTCCATGTGCATATATATTACACCTTGAGCTTTTAAATCTTCTCGAACATTATGGTATACAACTTCCGAATCATACTGAGCTTCTACCCCAGCTAAACTTTCTTTCTCAGCATTTAAAATCCCTAATTTATCAAATGTATCTTTTATATATTCTGGAGTTTTTTCCCAGTCATCTGAAAAACTACTTTTTGGTTTAACATAAGAAACAATATTTTCAATATTTAATTCATCAATGTTAGGTCCCCAAACAGGAAGAGGAATACTATTATAAATTTCAAGAGATTTTAATCTAAAATCCGTCATCCATTTAGGCTCATCTTTTTTCTTAGAAATTTCTAAAATAATTTCAGGCGATAAACCTCTATTACTTATAAATTCTTCATAGTTTTCCTCCTTAAAATCATACCTGCTTCTATCTATATCATCTATTCTCATTACTAATCATTTCCCTTCAAAATATCTGAATATCCTTTTTTATTAATTTCATTAAATAACTCTATATTTCCCGTTTTTATATTTTCCCCATTTCTTAAAACATGAACATGAGTAACATTTAATTCACGTATTACTTCCTCTCTATGAGTTATAATAATTACTGCTTTATCTTCTGTTAATAACTCTTTAAGAGATGCACAAACAGAACGAATCGCATCTATATCAAGTCCTGAATCAATTTCATCCAAAATAATTAACTTAGGATTTAAAAATTTCATTTGTAAAAGTTCACTCTTTTTCTTTTCTCCACCAGAAAAACCTTCATTTAAATATCTCATCATGTGAGATTCATTTAATCCAACTTCTCCAAATTTTTTCCCTAAATTCATATTAAACATTAAATCGGGTTTTTCATTTTTAACTTTTGTTTTAAGTTCTCTTAAATAATCTTTATAAACTAATCCTTCTATCTCTTGAACTTGTTGAAAACATAAAAACATACCTTTTCTAGCTCTTTCATCAGGTTTTAAATCATTTATTTTTTCCCCTTCAAAAAAAATCTCTCCACTTTCGATTTTATATTTTGGATTTCCCAAAATACTCATAGAAAGCGACGATTTTCCACTACCATTTGGTCCAAGTATAATATGTACTTCTCCTTTATTAACAGAAAGATTTACATTATTTAAAACTCTCTTTTCATTTACACTTACAATTAAATTTTTTATATCTAATAAATTCATAAAATGAACTCCTTTTAATCTACAAAATAAATAATTTATACCTTTTTAGTATGAATTAAAAACAATTTTATTTTACCCTCATAAATATCAAATTGCAATATTAAATACAAATAATTTAAAAAACAAAAGAGTAGCATTAAACAATGCTACTCCTACAAAACTTCTATAAGAGGTTTTATTTTTATTTGAGTCTCTTTTTCTCTTAAATTAAGATCATTCACTTTAGCAAGTTGCATATATGTGTGAATATAATTTTCATCTTTAAAAAACATTAAAGTTGATAAATCATAATGTGTAAAAACCATTATATCTAATTTATTAAAATAAAAACTTGGAAAATGAATTTCTCTAGTACATAAAGTCAAAAACATTTTGAAAACATCAAAATCATTAACTTTATATGCCTCTTCTTCTCTTATATGAGAACGTAAAATATTTATAAGTTTTATAGAATCTCTATAATCCAAATCTCTTAACATATATAAAATTTTCATATTCTCAATTGTATTTATATTAAAATTCCCAACGAATACAGAATTATTATTCAACTTGAAAATATCTTCAAAAAATCTAAAAATCCTATCTTCAAATCTCAAATTATGATCTTCAAAAGTTATATTATTTATATCATCACAATCATCTGACTTATTAACCTCAAGAACTCGTAAAAAATATTCATTCTCAATATTTTCAATCCCAAAATTTAAAGATTCGATAAATCTTTTTGAAAACTCTCTCTCTAAAGTATTAAGTATATGTAACATAGTTACCCCCCTAAATCCCAATTTTTACCATGTTACAAATATTATACATAATTGTTTTTTATAAATAAAGTTAAACCGCACACAAAAAAAATATGATTTTTTACAAAAACTTACTAACAAGATTCTAATAATTTTTTAATTGCATATGCAACTCCATCTTCTGAAACATCCAATGTTATAAAATCTGCCATATCTTTAAGTTTATCAATACCATTTTTCATAGCTACTTTATATCCACACTCTTTAAACATGGAAACGTCATTCTCACTATCTCCTATACACATGACATTTTCCGTTTTTAAATTCAAATATTTCTTTAAATTTCTAATTCCTGTTCCTTTTCCTTCGCCTTTTTTCAATATTTCAACTGTATTAACCCAAGAATATTCTACTTCAAAATCACCTATTTCTCTCACTTTAATCAACATATCTTCAAGTTTTTCAATTTCATCGCTCGAAACAACCACTTTACATATATTACTTCCATAATTTTTAAATAAGTCTTCCCAAGACTCTTCGCTTTCAATAACAACTTCTTTCATTGCATATTCACCTTTTTTATCTTCATCATCGTAATCTTTAAGTACATTATTAGAATAAATAGTATCTATTGTAGAATAATGTACATTAAAATATTTTTCTTTTACAAATTTATGTATTTTTACTAAATTATCTACACCAAAAAAACTTGAGTATATTATTAAATTTTTATCCACATCATAAACATAAGTTCCATTGTTACTTATAATATATGTTGGAATATTTAAAACTTTTGAAAAATACATTCCATGAACAAATAATCTACCTGTAGTTAACGCAATCTTAATTCCTTTATTATAAGCTTGTCTTATATAGTCTATATTTTTTTCTGAAATATTTGAAATATCTTTAAGTGTCGTTCCATCCAAATCTAAACAAATTAACTTAATATTATTTTCCATAAAATACCCCCACATAATAAATAAGCACTAAATTTTTTTTCTTAAATATTTCTGATTTATATTAAATAAAATCAAATTTACTAGTACAACAAATACAAAAACTAAAGCATACAAATAATTAAATAAATAAAAAAGATTACTTATTAAAACTATACATAATCCATTTATCAAAGATAAAATTGAAAAATCACGTGAATTATTTTTTAATTTTTCAAAACTATATTTTTTAAAATTGTAATCAATTATTTTAAAAAGTTCAATTGTATAAAATAAATAAATTACTCCTAAACATATTCCCATAAATAATATGGATAAAACTTTAAAAATACTAAAAAATAATCCAAATAATAAACATGATAAAATAACTAAACTTCCAAGCATAAACGTACAAAAATTAATCATTAAAAATTTACAATTAAATACCTTATTCAATTTTAAAACATTGTTATACAAATTTTTATTTTCAATATATACAATAAAATATTTTATAATTTCAACTACTAATTGAAAAAAATATATATACAATAAAATCAAAAATGTATTTAAAATAGTTATATTATTTAAATATTTTAAAACAAATAAAATCAATACACTTCCCATTATAAATGATAAAATTAACAATACAATTTTGAGTAGTAATAAATTAAATTTAAAATTATTTTTTTTAAGTACTAATTTATTATCATCATATTCCACAATCTAATACCCCTATCTATTTAAAATATATAAAAATTTATATGATTTTAAATATTCTCTTTATTACCATAAAAATAAAAAGTACGTATCAATAAAATACGTACTTTAAAATTATTTATTTTAGAATTGAAATACTCTTTTGTGATGTATTTACCCCTCCACTTAAAGTGTTTTTATATAACAAATAATATGCTGCAGCACTCCAACTAAAATTTTTAGCATGCAAAGCTTCTCCAGTAATTGGATTATAATTTTCATTTATAACCCCAGATGTTATGACACCTTCTGCATTATCAAATAATTTATATGCCAACTCTTTCGCTTCTTCTTTGTAACCATAATTTTCTAAAGCTTCAACTCCATATAAAGCTTGATCAAGCCATACAGGTCCTCTCCAATATCTATTAGGATCAAAAAATTTATTATCTTTTGATGCTGTAGGAAATGGAACTTTTAAATTAAATTTTTCTGTATCCATAATATTTTCCACAACTTTTTTTGCCTTATTTTTAGGAGACATCTTGGCCCATAATGGAATATATCCTTCTGTTCCTTTTCCTCTATTAACTAATAATTTCTTTTCATCACCTGTACTATTAATTTGTAAATCATAATAAAATCCCGTTTCTTCATCAAACATATATTTATTTACATAATCTGCTATTTCTTTAGCTTCTTTTTCATAACGAATAGCATCTTCCTTTTTACCTAAAATCTCTGCTAAAGATTTCAAAAATGCTTTTTCTGCGTACAAATACGCATTTAAATCAACAGATTCTTGGTTTATTGAATACCCAACTACATTTCCATTTTCACCTGTATTTTCAAAAACTTTTACTCCAACATCACCTTGTTCAATTCCTTCTTTATCAAATCTTATTGCATTATCCATTCCACTTTCCCAAGCAGCAGCTTCAATAATTGCATCTTCATTTATAACAGGATTATTATTTTTATCCTTTATAACATTTCCATTTTCATCATATTTATAATGAGCTTCATGAACCATAGCACCGTATTCAGCTATACCATTTTTATCTGTATCTCTATTTCTATACCACCACTCATGATAAGCTTGAAGTTTAGGATACATTTCTCTTACAAATTCTATATCTTTATCATTTTCATATACGTTATATACTGCCCAAGCGGCTAAAGGTGGCTTAGAATTTCTCTCATTAAAACTTTCCTTTTGATAATAAATTGCATCAATTATAGCTCCTTCATCTTGAGGACGCTCCTCATCTGTACTCTTTATTTGATAATCAAACATCGTTCTAATAGAATCTTTTGCCAATTCACTATCAAACTCTGCAACTGCCACAGCATTTTTCCACGAATCCCAAGCCCACAATCCATTAAACCATCGATAAGACACAGACGGTGTAATTCCAGAGTGTTTAATATCTCCAGCTGGACTTCTCCAATTTATAATTAAGGTCATAATAGATTTTATAGCAGTATTTTGGTATGCCTTACTAACATCATTATTAATCAAAGTTTTATCTATATAAGATTGCCATCTTAATTCATTTGATGAAAAATGTTTTTCAGGATCATTTTTTATATTATTAATTTTAGATTTTTCATTTTCAAACTCTTCATTATTAAATACAAAACTTTCTGTTCTATAAATCGTATACGGTACTCCTTTTTCAATTACAACTTCATCTTTTATCTCCGTTATATACGATTTTTTATCATCAGAAATTTTACTCTCTACTTTTTTATCATAAATTGTGAAAAACTTATTTTGTTTTGTATTTTCCGACAATCCTTGATTTTCTCCATTAAAATTTACAATAATGCCATTATCTATTTCATCTAAACTTGGATTTATTGTATACGTTTTTTTATTGTGTACAAAAGAATCAAATATGCTTCCTTCCCAATAAATTTTAAATTTTGAACTCTCATCATTTAAATTTAAAATTTGAGTCTTAATTAATGATGTCCTATCTGTAACAAAAATTAATTCTAAAGTGAGTTTAAAATCATCTCTAAACTCATAAGTTTGCGTTAATTTCCCTGGATAATAGGTCAATGTAGGTTTTGCCAATGATAAATCCACTTCTTTATCATTTTTTATTAATTTAATTTTATTAAAACAATCAGATAAATTTAAAGCAATACTTTCAGAAACACTTTCAAATAAAATCGTAGGTCCTGCAAACCCTCCTAAATTTGTTTTATCATCAAGCGATGGTAAACCATAACCATGCCAAGAACCATTATCCATAAAAGTTGTAAAATTACTAACTTGATAATATCCATAAGGTGTATTTGTTAAACGAGATTGTGCATCTAAAACATTTTTGGAAAATCTGAAATTTTATAATTTTTTTGAGTAGCTGAAGCACCAATACCAAAAGTTAACGTTAACATTAAAATACCTGACATTAATTTTCTTAAAAAAGTCTTCTTCATTCAAATTAGCCTCTCTTTTAAATTCAAATATTACATGCAACATCTTATAATTAATAAATACTTTTCGCAAACGTTTTATTTTGTAATTTTTTCCATTTAAAACATATTTTAAGTTGTATTCTTTGTTTTATTATTAATATCCATAAAAAATAAATAGGTCGATACAAACTCGACCTATTCAATAAAATATTTACTATTTCAAATTAAAATTTATAAAAGCAACATTAACCACATATTCAGTTAATCCATCACAATTCTTAAATACATTACTCTTAATATTAAAAACCTTAAACTTATTATTAATATTAACTTTATCCATAAAATTTTGAATTTCAAGTTTAATTTGATCTTCGCTTGGCATTTTATTGTATCTAAGAATCAATTTTTTATATTTAAAAACTGGAATATTATTAAATAAATACACTCCATGATTATCATTCTTATCATTATCTTTAAAAAGAAATTTATAGTTCTTGTTATACGATTCTCCTAAAGTTATTTTTGAAAAATTATCTTCGCTATTAAATCTCATTCATAACCAATCTCCCTTACTAAATATATCATATAATTTTATTAAAAATATTCGTTAAGCTATATATTACTTTTCGTTTTCAAAATAATTTTCTTTATAAAATATTTTTGAAATAAATTTTATTTAAAAAATAAAATGTGGTTTAAAATCAACTATTTTTAAACCACATCTAACTATCTATTCTAAACTTTTAACAACAACCGTATCAAAAACATCTTTCGTTTCAAATAAATATGAAGCAATAATTTGAGCATACACACTATACATAAATCTCAAAGTATTTCTCACTCTATCTTTCTCATACAAATTATAAATATAAGTTTGAGAATCATCGAATGTAAATCTTAATTTTGATAAATCAGAACTGAGCATTTTATCTAAAAGTTTTAAATCATCAATTGAATTTATTTTAAATTCAAATTCATGAACCGAAATCCCCTTTGAATCATATTTACTTTGATCACTATATTTTACTTCTAAATCTATAGATTCATTTCCTAAAATAATCTCTGCCTTATTTATAACTTTTCCAAGTCCTCTACTTGTAACGCTCAATCCAAAAGTAACGAAATTTAAATTTTCTCCTTCATTCATCTGCAAAAATGTAGATATATAAACTGCCTTATCTCTATCATATGGAAATACTATTTCGTAATCAAAAGAATGCACCAACCTTTCAACACTATCACCTGATACATTTTTTAATTCTTCATATTTATTATCAATATTATCCTTAATAAATATCGGTAAAATACCATATATATATTCTAAAAATTGTTCTTTATTTTCCACTTGTACATATTGATCATGCAACTCTTTTTCAAGTTCTGAAAATCCTTTATAAAAACTATTTATATATTCTATTTTATCATGCCCATAATCTTCTCGTAATTCTTTAACTCCAAAATTATTTAAATTCTCAAAATCTGATGTAACTTTTAAGCTATCAGCAAATTCATTGAAAAACGCTTCTTTAAACATAATTTTGCATATTTCAACTCTAGCTTTTTTAATATCATTTAACTGTTCATTTTGTTCATTTAATTTACCAAGCCAATAATTTTTCTCTTCTTCAGAAGGCGCTCTATTTAACAAAACAGTATATATCATTTCCAAAAAACTTTCGTCAGTTATTTCTCTAGATAAAAATTCTTCTCCTGATAAAATAGATATCATATAATCATACAACGATTTTTCATGATTTCTTATCAAATAACTCCAATATTCAACACCAACATCATCAGAAACATCTCTATCTAAGAATATTTCATAAGTTTTAGATACAAAATCATCCACAGAATTATATAAAGTATCCGCCTTTACAACAGCCATATTCAAAACCAAACATAAAAGAGCTCCAGATAATATTTTATAAATTTTTTTCCTTAACATAAATCCTCCATCATATTTAAAAACAATGTCTAGAATAATTAATCTTCTTAACTTCATCAAGTGAAAACATATATTCCAAAACTTTTGAACAACCAGTCGGAAGAATAAAACTTATTTTTTCAGATTTATTCTTTTTATCTCTAAGCAATGCCTCATAAAATAAATCACTACTAAATAAACTTACATCAATGCTTACTCTAAATTTTTTCAAAATGTCCATTATATAATTAAAATATTCTTCATCAATAATTCCAATTTCATATGCTATACATGTTTCATAAAACATTCCTACAAAAACAGCTTCGCCATGAGTATACAAACTATAATTAGTTACACTTTCTAAAGCATGTCCTATCGTGTGACCATAATTAAGAATTTTTCTTAAAGAAAAATCATATTCATCTTGCTCTACAATATTAGTTTTAAATTTACAACTCTTTAATACTACTTTTTTCATAACATCAACATCTAAATTTAAAATATTATCTAAATTATTTTTTATATAGTCTAAAAATTCATATTCAAAGACTATACCATATTTTATAGCTTCAGCCAACCCTGAAACCAATTCCCTTTTTGAAATTGTATTTAAAAATTTAGTATCTATAATAATTTCTTTTGGATGATAAAATGTACCAATTAAATTTTTACACTCTTTAATATTTAAAGCATTTTTCCCACCAATAGAGCTATCTATTTGTGCAAGAAATGTAGTCGGAACATTAATAAATTTAATTCCTCTCATATATACAGAAGAAACAAATCCAACAATATCCCCTATAATTCCTCCACCAATTCCTATTAAAACTGAATTTCTTAAATGATTCCTAAAATTTAATTTTTTAATTATCAATAACGCATTATCTATATCTTTATTTTTTTCATTACATTCAAATAAGTATATATCCTCTAAACTTACATTACATAAAATCTCTTTGAAGTAAATATCATAAAATTTTTCATAAATGAACTTATCTATAACAAAAAAACATTTATTGTTTTCTATTGTTGATTTTAAATTCCCTAAAATATCTTGTCCAATAATTATATCACATTTACAATTGCTCAAATTGAGAACGAATTTTTCCAATTATTAATCACTTCCCTCAAACTATCCCCTGAAAATTTTTTCAAAAACTCCTGACATATAACTGTAAGAGCAACACTTTCACCAATAATTGAAGCTGATGGAATTACAGTACAATCACTTCTTTCAACACTTGCAAAATCTTCTTGCTTCGTACAAATATTTACAGTTTTTAACGGAGCATATAACGTTGGTATAGGTTTGTGATAACACCTTATAATTATTTCCTCTCCATTACTCATTCCACCTTCTATCCCACCAGCCATATTAGAATTCCTTTTATATTTTCCATTTTCATAAACTATTTCATCATGTGATATAGAACCTTCTTTACAACATGTTTCTAATCCATCTCCAAACTCAATTGCCTTCATTGAATTTATGCTAATTAATGCTCCAGCTAACAAAGCATCCAACTTACGATCATACTGAACATAACTTCCAAGTCCAACAGGTACATTTTTAATTCTTATCTCATATGCACCTCCCAATGTATCTCCATTTTTTTTCGCATAATCAATAAGCTTTATCATTTTTTTACGTATAGTCTCATCTAAACATCTCAATTCATGCTTATAACTTTCCTTTATTTGATTAAAATGATATTTTTTATCATTATAAATATTTCCTATCCTTATAACATGAGATGCGCTTTCAATACCAAAATTCTTTAAAAACTGAGCACAAATAACTCCTATTGAAACTCTAACGGCTGTTTCTCTGGCACTACTTCTCTCTAAAACATTACGGCAATCCTCAAAATCATATTTAATAATTCCTGATAAATCACCATGTCCAGGTCTTGGTTTTAAAACTTTTTTTTCATCAACATTACAACTTATAGGATCCATGAATTTTTCCCAATTTTTGTAATCTCTATTACGTATAATAAACGAAATGGGAGAACCTATAGTTTTAGAATTTCTTATGCCTGATATAAATTCAATTTCATCACTTTCAATTTTCATACGGTCTCCACGTCCATATGAATTTTGACGCATTTTTAGAATTTTATTAATTTCGTCAACATTTATATGTACATTTGAAGGAAATCCTTCAATCACTCCAATTAAACCCTTACCATGAGACTCACCAGCTGTAAAGTATCTTAAAATTAAAACCACCTCTACTTATTTAAAAATTTCATTCAACTTTTCATAAAACATAGGAAAAGAAATATCAACACAATCTTTATTTTCAATTACAATATCTTCTCCACTTAAATAAGCCAAAATAGTTAAAGACATTGCAATTCTATGATCATTATAACTATTTACTTTTGCCCCTTTAATTTTTCTTCCACCGTGTATTCTAATTCCATTTTTAGTTTCACAAATATCTATATTTAATTTTCTAAATTCTTTAACAATGCTAGTGATTCTATCACTTTCTTTATATCTTAATTCCTCAACATCTTCTATACTGCTCTCTCCATTTACCAAAGAACACAAAACACATATTATAGGAATTTCATCAATAAGCCTCGGTATAATATCTCCACTTATTGAAATTGGTCTTAATCTGGATGTACCATAAACTTTTATATCACACATTTTTTCATAACAATTTTCACGAACATTCAATAACTCAACATTTACACCCATACATTTTAAAACATCAATTATACCTGTTCTAGTTTCATTTATTCCAACATTTTTAATCAAAACTTCTGACCCATCAATTCCAGCAGCCAATACCATAAAAAAACTTGCAGAAGAAATATCTCCTGGAATAAAAATATCACTAGCAATTAATTCGCCTTTTTCAATACATATAACTCCATCTTCAAAACTAATATTTGAACCAAAATATTTTAACATTCTTTCAGTATGATCACGAGTCTTTATATTTTCAAATATTTTGGTTACTGAATCTGCATATAGTCCTGCAAATAAAATAGAAGATTTAACCTGAGCACTGTCAACCTCCATTTTATAACAAATTGATTTTAAATCATTTCCTTCTATATAAATAGGTGCAAACCTTTCACTATTTTTTGCAAATATGTTAGCTCCCATAAGGGAAAGAGGTTTTATTATTCTATCCATAGGTCTTTTTCTTAAGGAAATATCTCCATCAATTATCGATTTAAATTTATATCCACTTAAAATTCCACTCAAAAGCCTCATTGTAGTTCCTGAATTTCTAGCGTCTAAAACTCCATCATAGAATTTAAAAGAATATAATCCATTTCCATATACCAAAACATTTTCTTTATTTACCTCAATTTTAACTCCTAAATTCTTCAAACAATTTAATGTACTTATAGAATCATGACTAAACAAAAAATTACTAATTTTAGTTATACCTTTTGATATAGAAGCAATCATAAGAGCTCTATGTGATATAGATTTATCTCCTAAAATTTCAATTTCTGATTTAATTCTTTTCAATCTTCTATTCAAAGTTTTATCCCTCCAAAAAACTAAAATAAAACTTCTCTTATTTTATCAATTTTACAACTCATCTCTTTAAAACGCTTAAATTTTATAGATTGATTCCCATCAGACAGTGCTTTTTCTGGCTCGTCATGAACTTCAACCATAATTCCATCACATCCAGCTGAAACTCCTGCTAAAGCTAATGGCTCAACTAAATCATAACTTCCTGAGGCATGACTAGGATCAACTATAATCGGAAGATGAGAAATTTTTTTCACAAGAGGAATCACAGATACATCTAAAGTATTTCTTGTCATTTTCTCAAATGTTCTAATTCCTCGCTCACAAAGAATTACATTCATATTACCATTTGAAACTATGTACTCTGCACTAAGTAAAAACTCTTCTACAGTAGCAGACAATCCTCTTTTAAGTAAAATTGGTTTTTTAAGTTTCCCTAAATGTTTTAACAATTCATAATTTTGCATATTACGTGTACCAACTTGGATTATATCAACATACTCATTAAATAAATCAATATGGTCTATAGAAACTATTTCACTAACAATTTTAACATTAAGCTCATCTGCAACTTTTCTCATAACTTTTAATGCATTTTCTCCAATTCCTTGAAAAAAATAAGGAGAAGTCCTAGGTTTAAATGCTCCTCCTCTTATAATATTAACACCAAAATTTTTTAAAGTCGCAGCTATATTTCTAAAAATATTTTCATTTTCAAAAGAACATGGCCCTCCAATTTTTTGAAAATTTCCGCCACCAATTTTAAAATCCCCTACATTTATAACCGTATCTTCATTTTTAAATTCCCTGCTCACAAACTTGTACGGTTTATTAATTTCAATTATTTTATCTATTCCAGATATTTTCTCTTGAATAATTTCTTTTGAAACATCTTGTAACAGGTAAATACCTCTTTTTTCTTTTCCAAAATCAAAATTTATATAATTAAATTTTGAAACAAATTCAATATTTCTTTCAATACACTCACATGAAATGTTTTCTTTAAAAAATATAAACATTACTCCTCCTATTATTAAATTTTTATATAAAAATCCCATGTAAATACATAAATAAATTTAAAAAAAAAAAAAAAAAAAAAAAAAAAAAAAAAAAATTTTTTTTTTTTTTTTTTAAATTTTTAAAAAAAAATATTATAAAATAATCAATATTAAAAAACTAATTTATAATATAGACAATCTTTTTAAAGTAATTACTTAATTTTAAATATTTATTTTAATGAAATCAAATATTAAATAAAGTATAATTTCAGTAATTTAAAAATATATTAAATTAAAACAATCTTAAAGGATTTAATATGTCTAAAACTTTCCTTAAGGGAATGTATTATATACCAACTAATGATGAAGATCCATATACTATTTTAAAAAATGCTAATAAAAATAAATTAAATTTTATAATAATTGAATATACTAATAATGATTTATTTAAAAATATTTCTAATAATAAAAAACAACTTTCAAAATTATTTTATATACAAGAAAAAATAAGCTCATTTGAAAAAAAATATAAAAACACAATAGGTATACTTTGTTTTAAATGCCGTTCAGTAATAGGGCCTATTAGAATCCTTCTCTCAAAAAGTATCTTTAGAGGCGAAATATTTAAATTACAAAACTTTTACTTATGGTGCTATTTAAATAATCCAACATTAATTCTTTCTAATAACAACTATTATCACATAGAAAATGAAAATATCAAAAAATATTTTACACTTCACTCAGATAATTTTTTAAAATCAACAGATAACTACATAACTTTATTAAACAAAAATCTAAAGCTAACACCTATATACACAAATAATGGATTTATATTTATAAAAAATATTAATAATTCAATGTTCGATTTTTCAAAATTAAAACAACACATAATTACAGAAATTAAAAATGGCAATTTTTATATTTCTAATTCAGATAAATATTATTTAAATTTTAATGTCACCTCTTCAAAAAACAAACCTTTAAAAATTAATATTGAAATAAATAATTCTGATTTTCTAAATCAAAAATTTGTTTTAATAAACAATCAAAATCAAATTATTAAGAATCAGGATTTATATAATTTGAAAAATATTTCCTATAATTTTGAAATAAAAAATAGTGCAAATAAATTCCTCATTTTTAAAATAATCTCTAAAAATGGTCTATTTGCACTTACTTCACCAATTTATATAAACAATTAAATAAAATTTATTAAACTTTCTTATTCATTTTAGCTCTATTTGGCTTTGGTTTTGGTCTATTTTGTATAACCTTTTTGTTTTTATTCTTAATTTTTTCACGACGCTCATCCATAAAAATATCAATAAACCACAAAATCAATATAAAATACAACCACTGAATTATATACATTACAAATAATGGAAGATTAACAAAAAATGAAGCTCCAATTACTAATAAAAACAAAATCAATATTATCAACTTATTAACTTTTATATTTGATAAAACAAATATTTTCAACAAATTATAGCTAATAAGAGATATAAACACAAACAAAATAATGCTTAAAAAATTATTCATTTGATAACCTCCTATAATTAAATACAATAAGCTATTAAAAGGAGTGGAACTATTTGAACTCACAAATTTTCAATAACTTAGATAAATTAGACTTAGATATCTTAGATATTTTAATAAAAGATTGTAAAACACCTTATCTTGAAATAGCAAGAATGTGTCATGTTAGTGGTGGCACTATACACGTTAGAATAAAAAAAATGGAAGATTTAGGTATACTACTCGGATACAATTTACTTCTCGATTTACCCAAACTTGGTTTTGATGTTTGTTGTTTTGTTGGAATATTTACCAATGGTGCATCGTCTCTCCCTGAAATAATAAAAGAAATGCAAAAAATAAACGAAATAGTAGAATTACATTTAACGACTGGCGATTTCGAAATATTTATAAAAGTTATATGTAGAAATATTACACATCTCCAAGACATTTTAATTAATCATATAAATAAAATTAAAGGAATTCATAGAACAAATGCATTTATATCATTGAGTCAAAAAATAAACAGAAATATAATTTTAAACTGAAATTCCATCCATTTACTTAATATTTAAATTTAGTTTAGAGAATACTAAATTAGTATTAAGTAAAATTTTTTAATAAGGAAGGAGTTCACAATTATGAAATTTTTAAATAGCATAGCTCTATTACTTGTAATTGTTGGTGCACTTAATTGGGGATCAATTGGTTTCTTTAAATTTGATTTCATTTCATATCTTTTCGGACAATTAACACTTACAAGTAGAATAATATTTTCATTAGTTGGTATATGCGGTATATATTCTATTAAATTTCTTTTAGAAAATATTTCTGATTAACTATGTAATAACCAAATTAAAGAACATAACATTCTTTAATTTGGTTTATTTTTTATCATATCAAATAAATTCAGAGCAGCATTTTTAGGACCATCTTTTTCCATTCCATCAATTCCAAGACAAGTTTTTATTTCACCGATTTTAACATCAAACTCAAACATCTTTTTAAAATATTTATCAAGTAATATATCTGTTTCATCTTTCTTTTGCATAGGACCAAATGGATTTGCAAAATATGAAGAAACTAATCCTTTTTCATGTGTTGTTCCTTTTGCAAATCTATTTCCATCTCTAAAAACTTTTATTACATCTTGAAGTTGATTTTTAGAATATAATTTTATAGTTCCATTTTCTGCCTTTTCATAATTATTTGCATATAAAAATAAATCTACTTTATTTCCCATAATAATATCACGATAATTTGAAACAGGCATCACAAGTCTCGCATTAGTTTTATCTGGATTCATAAATATACTTCTATCTATTTCTTTGAAGGCATATCCTTGATCTAAATCATCCAATCTTACAAAAGCTCCAATTTCCGTTCCATATCCATACACACCATCATGTGCAATCTTCAAAACACCCATGTCATCGAATATTATTGTCATATCTGAAATATATTCTTCACCTAAACTTCTAAAAGCTTCTAATGATTCTGATTTACCAGCTCCAGAATCACCAACAATAACAATATTTGATGATGTTCCATCTTTTAAAGTAATAGAAACCATTGCTCCATGAATTGGTAAATACCCTCTTTTAATCATAGAAATATTATGAAGTGTAAGAGTCATCTTTTTCAAATATCCAAAATAATCAACTTCTTTACTATAAGTAACCAATCCAACTAAAATTTCATTATCCTTATCATCATAAAAAACAGTTTTATGTTCTTTATTTTTATCTATTGTAATATCTTCCGCACCATATAAATAAACGATATCAGGCTTTACTCCAATATACTCATCTCTATGAGCCATTTCAAACAGATTAGATAAAGCTATTCCGTTTGCCATAAAGTCTCTATGAAAATAAATAAATGCTAAAAGTTCACCAACTTTTGCAGGATAACAAAACCAATTTTCACTTTCAATTTCACAATTTAAAAGTGGATTCTCAAAAATTTCCTCAAAAGAACCACTTCTTGTATTTTTTTTAGGATAAGAAATAAATGGTGTTTCCAAAGATATTGTATCCATAAATTTAATATCCTTAACGATTTCATAATTTTTAAAATCCCAACTATAATTATTAAGAACAATAGAAGCATTATTTCCAGATTTCAATTGCCTGTAAACAAGTGGCTCCTTAGCTGTAACAGAGTTTTTTACCTTCCTATATAATTCCATAATAAGATTTGTAAATCTAGTATTTGCACTGACAAACCCAAGCTTTATAATACCTTCACTTACAGAGTTTTGAGTAAGAATTGTATATCTTTCAAGTTTTATCCAATAAGAATAAAAATCTTCAATTAAAGCATCAAATTTATATTTATCTTCAAGAATATGAGCGTATTTAATTTTCATATCAACTACTTCTTGTCTATCAAAAATTGTTAACAACTCAATTATTTTTATAAGTGAAGATATAAACTCGTCTAAATTTTCAATTCCTCTCAAAAAATATTTAAAAATATTATCTTTTCTTTCTATTTTTTTGTTCAAATAATGAGTCAAAACATTTTTAAATCCATTACTCTCAAGTATATCCTCAAAATTATTACAATATTTTTTAGTAAAGTTCATCATAACTTTATCATTACTAAGCGAAAATTCTCTTATCATAATATAAATTTCACTCCTTTTTAAAACTTAAATAAGAGTTTTATATTTATCATTAATTTTTTCCCTAACTAAAATGTGTATATTTTTAATTTCTTCTTTGGTTAATTCATTAATATCAATAGGATCTAAAAAACAAACTCTTACACTTCCTTTAGTTATCCTATTGCTATTATCTTCATAAACACTTCTTGTCCCACTTAAAGCTATAGGAAGAATTTTTGCATTTGATTTTAAAGCAAGTTTAAAACTTCCTTTTTTAAATTCCCCCATTTCTCCTGTTTTACTCCTAGTTCCTTCTGGATAAACACACATACATATTCCACTTTTTAAATTTTCAATGGCATTGTTTAATTTTTCGATACTATCTCTTGTATTTTCTCTATCAATAAATACAGAACCACTTGTTCTCATCCACTCACTTAAAATTGGAACTTTTGATAATTCTTTTTTAGATACAAAAGCTACGTGTTTTGGAAATGCTTTTAATATTGATGCAATATCAGCCATTCCCAAATGATTTGATACTAACAAATAAGTTTGATCTATATCTATTTTCTCCTGTCCTATTACCTCAAAACTTGTTTTAGAACTATTAAATATTGAATCTGCATAATATTTATCAGCCTTTTCTGCTAATTTCATAAATTTATCTCTATTACTATCTTTCTTATATTTTTTTAATCTTCTCAAATTAAATGCCATATAAATGTAAAATTTAATAGTTAAACTTCCATAAGCTAATCTCTTACCCAATATATCTAGTCCTTTCATATTTAAGCAAAACTTTTTATGTCGTTTTTACTCTTCAATTGATTAAGTTCTTTATATTTCTCATCAATTAAATTTCTTACTGTCTTATGAAGATTTGAACACTCCTCAGAACTTAAATTTTCAATGTCAATTGGATCTAAAAAAGCAACTATTACATCGCCTTTAGTTATTTTATTGTTATTATCTTCATAGACACTCCTTGTACCACTTAAAACTACTGGCAAAATTTTTACTTTTGACTTAAGCGCAAGTCTAAAACTACCCTTTTTAAATTCTCCAACTTCTCCTGTTATACTTCTTGTACCTTCTGGAAAAATACACATAGATATTCCACCTTTTAAAGTTTCAATTCCTCTATTTAAAATTTCAACAGACTCTCTAATATTTTCTCTATCTAAGAAGATACATCCTCCTACCTGAAACCATCTTCCAAAAATTGGTATGTTGGATAATTCTTTTTTTGCAATAAATACAAAATATTTCGGAAAACTTCTTATAATCGCTGCAATATCTACAATGCTCGAATGATTTGACACAATTAAATATGTCTCATCAAAATTCACATTCTCTTCTCCCAAAATTTTAAAATTACATTTTGAACTTTTAAAAATCGCATCAGAATAATATTTAAAAGAAGTTCGTCCTAACTTATGAAATTCTTTCGTATTTCCATTTTCTTTAAGACGTTTAAATTTTTTAAAATTAATTATCATATAAGTAAAAAACTTTGCCATTAACGCCCAGTAAACTAATTTTTTAATCAATATGTTTAATCCTCTCACTTTTCAAATCTAAAATAATTTCAACGCTTGGTCTTATTATATTAACTCCATATAAGAAATTACAAGAAAAAAAAATTTTTTCAATTAATTATGATTTTTATTTTACGAATATTTTATCTATATTATGAAAAAATCCTTAAAAGCATAATAATTATCTTTGGAGTCTTAGTTATGAAAAATTTTTTTAAAATTATATTTTTAATTTTTATTTTCTCTCTTAATTCATGTTCCTCAAAAGATGATATTGCAAAAATATTTTTCTTTGATGTAAATCAAGGAGATTCTAGTTTTGTAACCTACAATAATATTTCTATTTTAATTGATACTGGTGAAAAAATTTTTACAAATGATGTAATAAAAATTTTAAAATCAAAAAATATAAAAAATATAGACTACCTTATACTAACTCACGACCATTCTGACCATTCATCTGGTTTTTTCGAAATTTATGATAATTTTAAAATTAAAAATTTAATTCTACCAGACACTCTAAGAGATGAAACCTTTAATGAAATTGAAAATTTTCTAGAAAATTCAAATATTACAATAAATTACATAAAAAATCCTTCAAACCTAAAAATCTCAAACAACTTTAATATAAAATTTTTATCATCATTTAAAAATACTCCGGAAGAATTTAACGACTCTTCTCTTGTATTCAAATTAAGTATTAATGATTTTGATGTACTTTACACTGGAGACATTGAAGAAAATGGACAACTTAATGTTTTAAATCAAGATCTTAAAAGTGAAATTTTAAAAGTTCCTCATCACGGAGCTTACAATAATGATAAAAATAATGTAGAAAAATTCTTAACTAAAGTAAATCCATTAGTTTCTATAATAAGTGTTGGATCTAATTCATACGGTCACCCAAGCAAAAACACATTAAACATACTTAATACTTTAAATTCTAAAATTTTAAGAACTGATGAAGTAGGAAATATTCTTATAACTTGTAATTTTGAAAATGATTCACTGACTATAGATACCTTTTTTTAATATTTTAGTAATTCCATTTTTCGTGTATAATTTATATAAAATTTCAAGGAGGTATTTTATGATTAGAACTAGATTTGCTCCGAGTCCAACTGGATATATGCACATAGGAAATTTAAGAACAGCTTTATATACATATTTAATTGCTAAAAAGCAAAATGGAAAATTTATTTTAAGAATAGAAGACACAGATACTGAACGTTATGTACACGGAGCAATTGATATTATTTTAGATGTTTTAAAAGATACAGGTTTAAATTACGATGAAGGTCCTAATATTGGCGGAGACTTTGGACCTTATGTTCAAAGTGAACGAAAACATATATATGAAAAATATGCTGAAAAATTAGTTGAACAAGGAAACGCATATTACTGTTTTTGTAAAGATGATAGACTTTCAAAATTAAGAGAAGAGGCTTTAAAAAATAATACTGTATTTAAATACGATAAACATTGTTTGAATTTAACTAAAGAAAAAATTAAGAAAAAAATTGAAAATGGAGAACCATATGTAATAAGACAAAATAATCCAATTGAAGGAACAACAACTTTCAATGATATTTTATATGGAGAAATTACTGTTCCAAACTTTGAACTTGAAGATATGATTTTACTTAAAACTGATAAAATGCCAACATACAATTTTGCAAATGTAATAGATGATCATTTAATGAACATAACCCATATTGTTCGTGGTAAAGAATATCTATCTTCTGCCCCTAAGTATCAAAGATTGTATGAAGCTTTTTCATGGGAAGTTCCAACATATATCCATTGCCCACACATAATGAAAAATGAAACTGAGAAACTTTCTAAAAGAAATGGAGATGCTTCTTATAATGATTTAATTGAAAAAGGATATTTAAGTGAAGCAATAATTAATTATATTGCTCTTTTAGGTTGGAGCCCTGATTCTAATGAAGAATTTTTTACATTAGAAGAACTTATTAAAAATTTCAATTATGAAAACATTTCTAAATCATCATCAATTTTTGATATTAAAAAACTTAAATGGATGAATTCTGAATACATAAAAAAAATGGATAAAGAAAAATTCCATAACATGGCATATAAATATTATGAAAATATACCAAAACAAATTGATAAACATTTACTGTCAGAAATGCTTCAAAATAGAATTGAAATTTTTACACAAATTCCAGATATAATTGATTTTTTAATTGAACTACCTGACTATGATTTATCAATTTTTGAACACAAAAAAATGAAAACAACAATTGAATCTTCAAAAAAAGTTTTAACAGAAATACTTCCTATTTTTGAAAATACAAATGATTACTCTATAGAAAATTTAAACTCTTTACTAAATTCGTATATAAGCGAAAATTCTTACAAAAATGGATTCGTATTATGGCCAATTAGATGCGCATTATCTGGAAAAATCTCAAGTCCTGGAGGATCTTCAGAACTTGCATATCTTTTCCAAAAAGATGAAACTCTAAGAAGAATTAAAATTGCAATAAATAAACTTAATTAAACAAAAAGAAGACTCACGAAATATCTTCTGAGTCTTCTTTATCTTCTAAATGCTTACCTTCTAAAACAAACTTCTTTATTTTTTTCCACTTCACACATATATAAAATAAATTAATGACATCATCTAAATTATAATTTAAAATCTTATTAATTTTTTCTTCGGGAACTCTATTTATATAATCTCTATCCTTAATAATCTTCGCAAAAGTTTTTGCAATTGTAACTCCACTCATTAACTCATTTTTTCTATTGATACCAGCAATTTTTTCAAGATTTTTAAGTCCAATATTTTCTTTATTATTAGAAATTTTCGCAAATTCTTTCTGTAAATCAATTTCCTTAAAATAATTTTTTATATCAAAATCTATTTTATACTTATTAAAAAGATAATTTATAACAGTAAAGTCATTATTTCCTGAAAATGTAACTATATATTTTTTCTTCAATTCTGAATACATTTTTTGAAAATAATCTTTAGCCATTAAAAGCAACGTATGTACTTCATATTTATTTTCTATCATATATTGAGTGATAATTAATTTATTTAAATTCTCATCATAATAACAACATCCAAAAATACCAATACAAACAGGTTTTTTATAAACATAATGCTCTAAATCAAAATAAATAGCATTTTTAAATACCTCTGGATCATCTTCTTCATTCAAAACATCACTTAAATCAAATTCTTCTACATCATAACATTGCTCTAATATCTTCATAAAAATTACCGCTCATTTCTTTAACAAATTACATTACTATTATAAAATCAAGGTACTAATAAAACAATATAATTTTAAAATATTTAATTTTGTTATTGATATTCTTTATCATTAAGCATAACATATTTATCATTAATTTAATTTCTAGGAGTCATTATGAGAAAATTTTTCAATTCAACTTCAGAAGTATTAGTTGGACAAACTTATAAAGTTAAAACAATATTAGGAAACAATTTATTAAAAAAACGTTTAAATTCTCTTGGAATTTTAGAAAATTCTGAAATTAAAATATATAAGAAAGCACCTTTTGGCGATCCAATTGTAATTAAAATTAATAATTCAACAATTGCACTTAGAAAAAAAATCTTTAAAAACATAATTATGGATTTACCTGGAATCTATTCTCTTGATTCCATATCTATTGAAGAAAAAATTGCACTAGACTACATAAAAAATGAAAATCCTTCAATAATATTAAATATTTTAGATTCATCAAACTTATATAGAAACTTATTTCTAACATTTCAATTAAAACAATTTAATATTCCAATTATACTAGTTTTAAACATGATTGACATAGCTGAAAAAAATAATATCCATATAGATTCAAAAAAATTATCTGATTTATTAAATTGTCCAGTTTTTCTAATAAATGCAAACAAAAAACAAGGTACTTTAAATTTAGAAAACTATTTAAAAAATACAAACTTTAAATCCATGAAATTTTCTAAAAATGCAGATTATAATTTTTCAAACTCTAAAGACATATACAAAAAAATTGATTCTATATTAAATATTTGTGTAAAAACAACAAAATCAAACAACAACAATTTTACTGAAAAATTAGATTTAATACTAATGAATAAATTTTTATCAGTACCGATTCTTATTCTTATATTCTTTCTAATTTTCAAAATAACCTTTTCTTGGATTGGTGGTCCTCTTTCCGATATATTGGATAATTTTATTTCTAATACATTAACTCCCTTTATTGAAAATTTATTATCAAATTCATCTGAATTGTTTAAATCATTTATCTTAGATGGAATTATTGGAGGTATTGGATCTATTATAGTTTTTTTACCCATAATACTAACAATGTTTATATGTTTAACATTTCTTGAAAGTTGCGGTTATATAGCTCGTGCTGCAACAATTATAGATAAATTTATGAGAATTTTTGGTTTATCTGGAAAAGCATTTCTTCCAATAATTATGAGTTTCGGATGTACAGTTCCAGCTATTATGGCAACTAGAACATTTGAAAATGAAAAAGATAGAAAAACATGTATATTCTTACTTCCTCTTATGAGTTGTAACGCAAGACTACCTGTTTATATTCTTTTTACAAGTATATTTTTTAAAAACAATAGAGAACTTGTAATAATGAGTTTATATCTTCTTGGAATAATAATTTCAATAATTATAGGTTTAATAATGAATCTATTTTCTAAAGAACAAAATTCTGAAATTTTTATATTAGAAATACCAGATTACAAAATTCCAAGTTTATCATACATGATAAAAGAATCTCTAAACAAAATATCATCTTTCTTCAAAAAAATTGGTACTTTAATATTTTCAATTTCAATTATAATTTGGTTCTTATCAAATTTTAATTTTTCAGGTTTTACATCAATTGAAAATAGTTTTTTATTCTCAATAGGAAATATTTTTGCTCCTATTTTTATTCCTCTTGGATTTGGATTTTGGCAAGCAAGTGTTTCTTTATTAACTGGATTAATGGCAAAAGAAGTTATTATAAGTTCAATGGGTGTTATTTTTGGATCTAATTTAGATTTTATATTACCATCTTTCTTTACTCCAGTATCATCAATTTCATTTTTAGTATTTGTACTTTTATATACTCCTTGTATATCAGTATTATCAACAATAAAACACGAATACGGAACAAAACTTATGCTTACATCTGTAATATATCAACTTGCACTTGCATACTCTGTTTCATTTCTTGTTTTTAATATTTTAAATATAATTTGGTGATTTATATGGATAAAATAATTATTTTTTGTTCGCTAATTTTCAGCGTTTACTACATATTAAAATCAATATTCAAAAATAAATCCTGTTCTAAAAATTGTAATCAATGCAAAAAACAAAATCAAATTGAAATTATAAACAAAACTAAAAAAAAGGTTGAAAAATTATAAACATTTTTCAACCTCTTTTTATTTACATGAAACTCCTAAATTGTTAGAATTAAAACACTTATAAAATTAATTTTTAAATTATTCCACAATTTTTAGATGTTTATACACAATTTTTTGTGAATAATTTTATATTTTAATTAATTATTCCAAAAAATATAATTTAAAAACTATATTTTCAAAAGTTATCCACATGCTAAATGTTTATATGTTAATAATTTTCTATTAATTGTGTTAATTTGTTTAATGAAAGGATGTTACTGATGAATTTTACTTACTCACCTGGACCAACTAATACATCAAATAATGTAATGCTTGCAAGAGCAAAGAATTTTACAAACCCAGATTTAGATCCAAATTTTTTCGAACAATACAAATCCATTTGTGAAAACTTACAAAAAATATTCAAAACTAAAAACCATATAATAATATTATCTGGAGAAGGTATAATCGGACTTGAAGCTTGTTGTGCATGCCTTACTGAAAAAAATGATAATGTTTTAGTAATAAGTAATGGAGTATTTGGAAAAGGATTCAAAGATTTAGTTGAACTATATGATGGAAATGTTACTTTATTTGAATCTCCTAATAATGCTCCATTTTCTATGGAAGATTTTAAAACTTTTCTACAATCAAATAATAATTTCAAATACGCAACTTTAGTTCATTGTGATACTCCCTCATCAATGTTAAATCCAATACATGAAATATGTACATTATTAAAAAGCTATAATATTTTAACAGTTGTAGACATGGTTGCTTCTTTAGGTGGAAGTCCTGTTAATGTTGATGATTCTAAAATTGATATTGCACTTTGCGCATCACAAAAATGTTTTTCTACTCCTCCAGGACTCACATTTTTAAGTATATCTAAAGATGCAATAAACACCATAGAAAATAGAAAATCAAAAATTCCAACTTACTACATGAATTTTTTAAATTATTTATCTTATTATGAAAAAAAATGGTTCCCATACACAATGCCTATATCTGATTTAAATGGACTAGAAACTTCCATTAACAATATCTTAAATGAAGGACTTGAAAATGTATTAATGCGTCATAAAAAAATTTCAACCTCATTATTAAAAGCTCTAAAAGAAAATAATATACAATCATTTTTACCTGAATCGTGTTCATCTGAAACTGTTTCTACAATACTTCTTGAAGAAAATATAAAAACATCAGACATATTAACTTACGTGAAAGAAAAATACAACATACTTTTAAGTGGATCATTTGATTTTTTAAAAGACAAGGTTATAAGAATTGGACATATGGGAGAAAATGCACGATATGAAAAAATAATCACTGTATTATCAGCGCTTGAAAGTGCATTTTCATATTTTTACAAAAGAGAAATCAATTTGGTAAAAAGTTTTAATAAATATTATAATGAAACAAAATAAGGATGAAAAAATTTTTTCATCCTTATTTTATTACAACTTTAACATTATAAACTCTACCACTTTCAACATTTGTAATTAAATTTCCTTCTATTTTATACCCATCTACAAATATTTCTAAGTTTCTTCCATTATTATTTTCAAATTTTATGTTAAATCTTGCATTTCTATATTTTCTAGATATTGAAAATTTCTTCCATAAACTAAAAGGTTTTGGATCTATTAAAAGGCCTTTTAAAGTTCCTCTAACACCTATAATAAAATTTGTGATTATTCTATGAAACCAAACACTAGACCCTGTGTTAAAACTCCAATTTCCCATACCAAAATTTTTTGAATAATCTCCATCAACACTTGACGGCATAACATAAGGTTCAATTTTATATAAATCTATTTCTTTAGATTTATTAGGAGGTAAAATATTATGTATTATTTCTTTAGCTATATCAATTTTATTAACCATTATAAATGCTAAAATTCCCCACATACAAGAATGATAATAAATCGATCCATTTTCTCTAGTTCCTTCTGCATATCTAGTTATATATCCTATTTTTTTATTTGTTTTAGAATATGGTGGTGTCAATATCTTTAATCCATACTTTGTATTTAAATGTTTATAAACTTCATCCATAACCTTAATTTTATTTTCATCATCTATAATGCCACTTATAATAGCAAAAGCTTGTGGAAGTAAAAAAATTTTACCATATTCACAATCAACACTACCAAGAGTAATATCATCAGAAACCCCTCTTAAATACCAAGATTTATAAAAACCAAAATTATTTACTCCATTTTTAATTATCCTCATATAATTTTCAATCTTTTTAAGAAAGTCATAATCATTTTTTATTTCACAAATTTCTATAAATTCTTTCAAAACTAAATATAAAAACTCACTTACAAAAATACTTTCTCCATTAAAATTACTTATAGCATCATTCCAATCATGGTTTAACATAAAAGATAAACCTCTAGAACTTATATTTCCTAAAGAATATTCAATAGAATTTTTCAAATGAAAATATAATTCTTCTTCCTCATTAAAATCAATATATTTTACTTTACAATCTAAAATATCAATATCATTACTTTCTTTAATGTAAATTAAAGAAATATAAACAAGCCATAAATTATCATCACTTGAATTAGTCTCAATAAAAAATTTTGACTCATCTAAAAAAAAGTGTACAACTTTTCCATTTTTAAATTGCATAGAAGCTTGATATAATATTTGATTTCTTATTATATCCTCTTTACTAGTTAAAAATATTAATGAATCTTGAAGATGGTCTCTATATCCAATCCCCTTATTATTTTGATAATAAGAAGCTTTTGAAAAAAATCTACACATTATAGTTTGGTATTTACACCAAATATTTGTCATAAAATTAATTCCAATATCTGGAGTATTAATTTTTTCATCATCAATAAACTCTCTTACAAAATTTTTAAATCTTATAAACTCCTCATCTACATTAGAAATATTTTTATACTTATTTGAAATATTTAAAACTTCATCATAACTCTCACATATCCCCATATGAAAACTAAAATTTTTGCTTTCATAAGAATTTAATTCAATACGATTATGAATACAA
Organism: Candidatus Arthromitus sp. SFB-turkey; assembly: GCF_001655775.1. GTDB lineage: Bacteria > Bacillota > Clostridia > Clostridiales > Clostridiaceae > Dwaynesavagella > Dwaynesavagella gallinarum. Next base: position 27,747 of record NZ_LXFF01000016.1, on the reverse strand, counting down.
GAAATAGCATCTAAATTTTTACCAACAGTATTTGATAACAATATATTTTTTAAAGATTCTGGATTTTTAAATGAATTATACATTCCAATAAACTTTTCTCTTGAAGTTTCATAAGAAATAATTTTCTCAGTTGAACCCATAAAAAACAAATATTTATATTCTCTATTGTTACAGTTTCCATTTTTATCAATTACACTCCAAAAACTTTTCTTTCCAATAAGAACATTTAAATTTTCATCAAAATCTGTTTCCATAAAAAGCTTATCAAACTCTCTATTTTCTTCTGGAAAATTTGAAAGATACAATTCAGCACAAAAAAATACACTTAATCTTCTAAACCTTTTAGATTTATTTTTAAGAATTATATAAAAAAATTCCATTTTATCATCTTTGGATAAAAATACTTTCAAATTAGATTCGATTTCATTATAAGTATGTATAAATATAGAATATCCAAGGCCATGAATGACTTTATAATCATCTCCACATTTTTCAGTTGGTTTATAAGTAGTACCCCAAATTTCACCTGTATCATCATCCCGTATATAAATATATTTTCCAAAATCATCCTTGACTGAATCTTGTACAAAACGAGTAATTCTATTTTCAATAGAATTTTTCCCCCAAGAATATCCTCCACCAGTTTGAGTTATTAAAATTGAATAATTTCCATTACTTATAACATTACTCCAAGGTTTAGGCGTCTTAGGATTTGTAATTACATATTCATATCCATCATCTGAAAAGTAACCATACTTACATAAAAACATATAAACATGCACTTCCATTTCAAAGTGTTTTATTTATCTTGTGTAAATATTTATAATTACATACTAATTTTCTAATTTAAAATAAAAAAAAAAAGTAAAAGCATTCGCTTTTACAATTTTTAAAAATCATAAACAATGATTCCAGAAACAACACTATCACTATCAATAGATAATTTGATTCTTTTATATAAACTAAAATCGTCAGCATCATAAATATCAAGATATTTATCTGATAAAATGAAAATTTTATCGTCAATTATATCAAACAATCTTACATTATAATCTAAAGTTTTTTTCTGGCTTTTCAAAGAATTTTTATCAATAATAATTATTGCATCCTTTAAAATATCTTCTTCATCACCTTTAATAGTTACATACATTTTATCATTATAAACAAGTATCTTATCTAAATTTTTACTATTAACATTTATATAAGTAAATTTTTGCGTTTCAATATTATAAATACCAATTTTACCCGAACCACTATTTGAAGATACATCATAATTAGTAAAATATATCTTACCATTATCATAAAAAATATCATTTTGATAAAGGCCAAAATGTGTTATATCAAAATTTTTAATTAATTCTAAAGTCTCTTTATCTAGAATATTTAAAAAAGATCTTTCTTTCCCTCTACGACTAAACAAATAAATTTTCGACTCATCAACATAAAATTTATTAACTATGTAATCATCTAATTTGACTGTATCTATTATTCTACCTCTATCTTTATCATACCTACTTAATTTATTTATAGAATGTGTTATGTATATATAATCATCATCATTAAAAATTTTATAAATATCTTCTAAATTCAAATCAATCTTTGAATATCTATTTGTAAATTTATCAACTTCTATTAAATAATTTTTCCCATTACGAGATAATATGTTACTTGATTTAACATAGAAATTATCTTCATCTGAAGGTATAAAATCATCTAAATATCCCATACCTTCAATAGAAAACTTTATTTTATTTGTCTCTTTCCCATCTTCATTATATTGATTTATAAAAGATACCTTTTTTGTTTTGTTAAAAGATATAACTCCAACATAGTAACCTGAATTAAAATTACTAACATGAGAAGATTCACAAGATAATAAAGACAAAAATATTGCTACAATAAATATTAATTTATATATAGCATAACGCATCTTTACCTCCTAATTTCTTAAAATAGAATGTCTAGTTACTGGTAAAACTATATTTTTATCTAGAAGTTCATCCATTATTACCATTCTTAATTCATTTTCTATTTTCCAATGACTAAGTGGTTTTGCGTATCCAACAACTCTATAGGTTGTACTAATTTCATTTATAGAAACAATTCCATAAATATATGGTTTTACAGTTATATCTGAATGTGAAAATTTTTCTAGTGCAACATTTATAATCTTAAAAATATCATCAGACTTTTGAGTTGAATCAACCTGAATATCAACCAAAACTCTCGAATCTTTTCTTGAATGATTAGTAACTTGATTTATAAATCCATTAGGAATTATGTGATAATCACCATTAAAATCTCTCAATTTTGTAATTCTCGCTTGAACACTATCCACAATTCCAGAAAAATTATCACTCCCCTTATTTATTGTGATATAATCTCCAACCGTAAATTGATTTTCAAACGTAATAAAAATTCCATTAAATAAATCTTTTATAACACTTTGAGATGCAAATCCAAGAGCTACCCCAATAATACTTGTAATTGTTACTCCCACAGTGCCAACAAAATTTTGAATAAACAACAAAACAACAACCGTTATAAACGAATACTTAATAATACTTAAAATCAAAGATTCTATAGTATTTGCATGACCTTTTTCAAGTCTCGCATTAAAAACTTTTTTACTAAACATGCTTTTAAAAATTTTACAACTAATTTTATAAATGATATATATAATCACTAAACTTGTAACTGAGTCTAAAACCTTTGATCCAAATTTTAAAAAATGCGAAACTAATACATTAACCAAATCCTTTAATGAAATCATTAAAAATCCTTTCTAAAAACTAAAATAAAATTAAACATATAAAAACAAAATGGAAACTAAAAAGAAATGCTCTATAAAACACATTAGAAATGAAAATCAAATAATTATAAAAATACATCAATTATAAAAACAACATAACACTAAAGAAATAAAAATTTTATCCGAATTTATAAAACTACATGCAAATATATCTTTTGAATTATAGCACACATACTTAATAAAATCTACATAAAAAAAATTTTTTAATAATTCTATATTGAGTTTAAATTTATTTCATTGTATTATTAACATAATATTAATAATATTTTTATTTTTTTCTCTTTTGGAACAAATTTTAGTTTTTATATAAATTCGGAGGAACTTATTAATGAATAAGATGAAAATAATATCTTCTGTATCCTTAGGTGTAACTGCTTCAGCATTATTTTTATCAACTGGTGGGGCTGAAACTCCTAAAGCATTATCAAGCACTATATACCCTTTAACAAATGAAACTTATGATATTAGTTACAAAGATAAAGTTATAACTTTAAAGTTTAAAGATACTTCTGTGCATAACAGTACTAGTAGTATAAAACTTTTTAATTCCTTAACAGACAAATCATATACTTTTACTAAAAACTCTTCAGATTTTAAACTCTATTTAAATGAAAATTTAACAGATGGTATATACTCACTAATTTTTAATGATAAAATTTCAGGTTCCTCACCATCAAAAGAATTACATTCTCCTGTATATATTGATTTTCCTGAGCTATCAAATCAAGATGTCTATGTCACTTCACTAAATCCTATAATATCTCTTACAAATTTAAACGGTATATACAAATTAAATGCTCGTTTTACTCTACTAAATATACAAGACACTATATCAAGCGCTAGAATTCTAGATGAAAACAATAGACAAATCGGATCTCTTGAAAATATTACTAATCCTAGAAATTTTATATTTAATCTAGGTTCATCTCCATTATCACTAGGTAAAGTTTATTATATAGAATACACCTTAACAAATTCTGAAAATCAAAATAAAACTATAAAAATTCCATTTACTTACACAACAAATTCCATTCAAATAAATTCAGCTTCTACAAATAATTTTACCTATACATCAACTAAAAATTCTGACAATACACTTAACCTAACTTTAAACTTTGGAAATATAAACACAAGTAACATTGACTTTTTTAATGCAGATAATTTAGGATTTAGATTTGTTCCAACTTATGATAATAATGGAAATGTAATTTTAAATAATATTACTGCTGATACAATTATTCGAGTTGAAATAAAAAATAATACTGGTACTCAAATTTTAAATTTCAAAGTTCCAAGTACGGCTACAAATACAGAAACATCTATTCCTTTTATGAAATTTGTAAATGCTTCAAGCTTAGTTTTAAAACAAGGATCACAAATAACTGTTCCTATAATTGGTGATGATTTAACAAATGCGGGATTTAATACTCCAAATACTTATATAAAATTTGTTTATTACGATGATTTTGGAAATGAAATAGGAATTACTGATGAAAAAAGAATTTCTTCATCAACACTTCAAGCTCAACTTACAACAAATTCAAATGTTGGGAATTTATCAAATAATGCTCAAATTTATGTAAAAGTATATACTCCAACTAAATCGTTATTGTTTCCATTTACCGTTTCAAATTCATCAACATCATCTCAATCTCTTGCTTTTGATGTAATAAAAAACTCTTCTACTGATAATGAAGTTTCTTTAACCTTTAGACCAAATAACTCTCTTCTTCCTTCAAATGAAACTTTTTCTGATAGTGATTTGCTTATAATAAATGATTCAATTAGTGTTCCACTTTCAAATGATAAAAGAAGTTTCACAACTAATATTTCAAAAGATAAGCTTGTAAATGGAACAAATACCTACACATTTATAAAAAGTTCTTCTAACGGAAACACAATCTCTTTTACTGGAGAATTTTTAGTAAGTACATCATCATCAAATGTTGAACTAACTAACATTATACAAAGTTTAGTTCCAACAACTAATAATCAACAAGAATTAATTCTTAGATTAGATATAGTCGATAAATTTTTACAATCTAATTTACACACTTCAATTAAAATAACAGATGAACTCGGTACAAATATAACATCAACCTCATCTGTAAAACAAATTGGAAATAATAGAGTTGTAGAAATTTCTATAAAACCTCCTAGTCAATTATTATTTGGTAAAGTTTATAATATAGAAATCAATACAGGAACAAGAACTTTTAATACAAGTTTTATTTACAATAGAAACACTCTTTATAACCTTAATTTAGACTTACTGTTTAACAGTTTTTCTACTTTCACATTAAAAAATTTAAGTACTCTTCCTGGATATACTAACTATGATTTCAATTTAAAGATTTATGATTACTATGATAATAATGATGTTTTATATGAAAATTTTAGTCAGAATTTTTATGGAGAAAAATTCACGACAGACTCTATAACTAGAGATCTTAAGACAGGAAAAAAATTCATAGATGGGAACAGATATGTTGTTGAACTTAGAAATACTACAACAGGAGATGTTTATAAACAAACCATTACATTTAGAGAAAGTAATATTATTAATCAAGGTGGTTCAAATTCAGCACAAATAAATGTTTCTTCAAGCTCTTTAACATACGCAAGTGATTCTATTAATTTCACATACTCAGCACCTCAAAATAAAACAATAACTAATGTTACTTGTAGTATTCCTGAGATAAAGGCATCATATTCAAATGGAAGAATATATCTTAGCGGACTTGTACCTAGCAAACTTTATAGAAATTTATATTTAACAGTTACATTTTCAGATGGTACTTCTCAAAATATAAAATTAGATGATTTTACATCTCAGGTATCTAATGACCCACTAAAAAATTATTTAGCAAGAGTTTATATCTCAACTTTAACTCCCGTTAATGAAACTGATAGATACAAAATACGATACGCTGATGAATCTGGATTTAATTATTGGTACGATTCACTTCGTAGCCAGCGAATAAGTGGACCTGAATTTATATATAGAATTTTAGATGCACATGAATTTAATTCTGTTCATCTTACAGCTCAAGATAAAATTCGTGCTTTATACCCAATAATTGTAAATAGAACAGGAGATTTAAACGGTGTTAACTTTTGGATTAATGAGTTTAACACAACACTTCAATCTGTAAATAGTCAAGATGTTGCATTAAGAATAATATTAGCTAAAATGTTAAATGAAGAAGAACCAAAACAATTATTTAGAAGTTTAGGTATAAGAGTTGAATAAAAAAACCACCCTACAATAAAACAAGTTTGTGGGGTGGTTTTTTGTTAATACGAATTTTAATCTCATCACTAATAATTTTCTCTAGTTTATTTACTAACTCTAAAATATGTAATTCAAAACAAGATTATCTCAATTATGAATGTAATAGAAATATAAAGTCTATTTATCTACAAAATATGTTTGTATTTGGTAATAATCAAATTGCTTTTTTACTTCCATCAAATTATCAATTTAAATATCTTCATCCATTCTCACTTGTTTCCCCATCTGGAAAACAATTAATAAATATCGTGCCTCAATTCATAGACATTTTACAACCAATAATAAGAATTAATTTAAGATATCCACTTGAAGAAAAAGGAACTTATCAAATTACATTTACTGGAGTTGAAAAAGAAACAAATCAAGAAATAGATATATTAGGACAATTTAATTATAGATAAAAAAGAGAATACTTAATGTATTCTCTTTTACATTTCATCAACAGTTTCAATTCCAATTAAATACAAAGCATTTTTTATAACTATAGTTGTAGCATAAACTAAAATAAGTCTTGCAATTTTTAAATTCTCATCATTTAAATTCAAAATATTGTTTGAATTATAAAATTTATTAAAATTCTTAGAAACTTCTATAACATATCGAGTTATTATTGATGGCTCTAAAAATTTAATTGAAGATTTTATTTGATTATTAAAATCTCCTAAAACTCTTATTAAAGAAATTTCATTAGTATCTACTAATAATTCCAAGTATTTTAAAAATTCTAGATTTTCTATATCTACACCGCTTTTTCTTAAAATAGATTTCGCTCTAGCAAAAGTATATTGTACATATGGACCAGTTTCTCCCTCAAAAGAAAGAACCTCATCAAAATCAAAAATTATATCTCTTTCTCTATTCATTTTTAAATAATTAAAAACAATAGCTCCAATACCAACTTTTTGAGAAACTTCCTCTTTATTTTTAAGATTAGGATTCTTTTCATCTATAACAGTTTTTATTTTCTCTATAGACATATTTAAAAGTTCCTCTAAAAGTATAACTTCTCCTTTTCTTGAAGAAAGCTTTTTATCTTTAAACTTAACTAATCCAAATCCAACATGCACACAATCTTTCGCCCAATCATTTCCCATTAATTCTAAAGTTTTAAAAACTTGCTTAAAATGAAGAGCTTGAGGATTTCCAACAACATATATATTTTTATAAAAATCATATTTCTTCTTTCTATATATTGCTGCTGTAATATCTCTTGTTGCATAAATAGTAGCTCCATCAGCTTTTTTTATAATACATGGTGGCATATTATAATCATCAAGTTTAACAACACGAGCTCCTAAGGATTCAACTAACAATCCCTTAGAATCAATTTCATTTACAACATCTTCGATTTTATCTGAAAAAAATGCTTCTCCATCATAAGAATCAAATTTAACTCCAAGAACTTTATATAATTTCTCAAACTCACATAAACTTAAATCTCTAAATTTTTTCCAGAGATTTCTACATTCTTCATCGCCTTCTTCAAGCATTTTAAAATATTTTCTTCCCTCATCTTCAAGAGATGGGTCTTTATCCACTTCATCATGAAATTTAACATATATCCTAAACAATTCTGAAATTGGATTTTTTTCAAGTTCATCCAAATTAACCCATCTTTTATAAGCATAAATCAACTTTCCAAACTGAGTTCCCCAATCTCCTAAATAATTAATACCTACTACATTGTAACCTTGAGATTTATGTATTCTATACAAAGCATTTCCAACAACTGTTGTAAATAAATGTCCTATGTGAAATGGTTTTGCAATGTTCGGAGATGAATATTCAACAATTATGGTTTTATTCTCTCCATAATTTGAATATCCATATTGGCTCTTCCCTTTCAAAACTTTAAATAATATATCTCTCGAAAATTTAGACTTATCAATAAAAAAATTCAAATATGCTCCAACAACTTCAATCTTTGAAATACTTTCATGAGATAATTTAGATTTTAAATCTTCCGCAATAGATTGTGGTGACTTTCTTAATTCTTTTGCAAGTTTAAAACATGGAAAAGCAAAATCACCCATATTGCTATCAGGAGGTATTTCAATTGAATCATAAACATTTATATTTAAAACTTCTTCTATAAGATCACTAATTAATTTTTTATAATCCATCTTTATTTTTTCCTTTCGTTAAATTTTGCAGTTAAATACATTATCTTCATTCCCTTATTTAAAAACTTCTCTTCATATTCAGTCATTATATTTTCAATCTCTTCATTATGTAAATCCATTGTTTTATATAAAATATCAAAACCATTTTCGTTCAAATATTCAATTGAATCTAAAAAAAATAATTCATGATCTGTTTTTAACATTATTTTTGAATTAGAATTAATAATCTCTAAATATTTATTTAAAAATCTAGGATGAGTTAATCTTCTTTTGTTGTGTTTTGTTTTTGGCCATGGAGTTGAAAAATTTAAATAAATATCTGAAACTTCACCTTTTTCAAAAATTTCATTTATGTAATTAATATCAAAAGAAAGTATTCTAACATTTTCAAGATTAAGTTCTTCACATTTTCTTTTTACATAAACTAAAACTTCATCTTTTAAATCTATAGCTATAAAGTTTTTATCTTTATTTTTCTGAGCAATATTTGAAATAAACCTTCCTTTTCCGCAACCTAGCTCTAAACAAATTTCATTATTATTATTGAAAACTTTATTCCAAGATCCTTTAAATTCTCTAGGATTCTCTATAAATAATTCACTTTGCAAAAGTTCTGGACGAGCCCACGGTTTTCTCCTTAATCTCATTTTTCTACCTCAACTAATAAAATTAATTTAGCTAATCATGTCATACAAATTCATATTTTATCACATAATGTATAATTTTTACACGATTTGAAATAATTTTTGAAATAATTTATAATACTTTTAATTTTATCAACAAGGAGAAATTAAATGAATTTAATTAATGCTTTTGACGCACCTATCTATGAATTTGAAACAATAGATTCTACAAACAAATATGCAAAAAATCTCTGTAACACAAATCCTAAAACTGGAACAATAATAATTTCAAATGAACAAACAAACGGACGTGGTAGATTCGGAAATTCGTGGGAATCTTCTAAAAACAATGGACTTTATTATTCAATCATTTTTAGAAAAGAATTTGAAAATTTAAAATATGAGACCTTAACACTTTTTATATGCTTAGGTATAACAAAACTTTTAGAAGATTATTCAATATCTTCAAATATAAAATGGCCTAATGATATTTTAATAAATCACAAAAAAGTATGTGGAATTTTATGTGAATCAATATCAAATACATATGGGGAATTCATAATTGCAGGAATTGGAATAAATCTCTATCACAATGAAAATGATTTTCCTAATGAACTAAGAAAAAAAGCCACAAGTTTAAAACTAAATACACCAAAAATTATAATTAAAAATTATTTTATAAATAGTTTGACAAATTATTTATTTAAATATTACAACTACTTTCTTTCAAATAATTTTGAAAATTTTTTACATGAATATACAGATAAATCTTATCTTCTAAACAAAAAAATATATATAAAACTAAATGAAAATGAAATTAATGGAACCGTTTATGGATTTAATAATTTTGGACATCTTCTTTTAAAAACGGATAATGAAATCATATCAATTAATTCTGGAGAAATTTCTCTTAAAAATGTTTATAAAAATAGTGGTCACTAAAAATAAAGTGACCACTTAAAATTTTAGAAATATATGTGATTAATCATAAGTAACAAAACAACTATTGATAAAATTCTATGAATTGTTAAAAATATTTTTTTACGTGTAGCACGAATTAAAAATCCTACAATAGCTGTAATTATTATACCTATTAAAATTAAAGTTCCTGAATTAAACCTAAACAATGTACCTATTACATATGCATGTGCAATCGCGACAACAATCATAAATATTCCTAAATATTTATGATACTTTGTAAGTAATGAATTTATTTTCATTAATTGTTTGTTTTTAAGCTTTTTATTCAAAGTTTTAAGGGGTGCTTTTATTACTAAAAGTACAAACACCCATACATTAAGCCAACCTAAAATTTGATAAAGTTCCATTAATTACCTGACCCATATATATCTTTATAAGTTCCAGATCTAAATTCTTCATGCATAAGATTTTTAAGTTCAGATTTTTCTTTAGCAGCTAGAATTTTTTCTTTAAGTTGCTCAACTCTTTCAAGTTTTCCCATTTCTATGTTTAATTTTTCTGTATTTGCCTCTTTCTCATATTTTTCTATATCAGTTTGAATTCCTGCAATCATTCCATCAATATATTCAAGTACACTTGCTCTAGCTTCATCTAAAGTTCCATCTTGCCAAGATTTATGTACTGAATCTGGAAAAGCAGCTCGTCCATCATATAAGTTTACATAAGAAGACTCATTATCTGAAGTCCCCTGTGAATTATCTTATGAAACACTTTGCGTCTGAGTAGTAGTATTATTATTACCACTTGTTGTATTTGACCCTGAAGATGTACATTGCATCAAAACAGCTACTGAAAATACTAAAGATGTAGTTCCAATTAAAATTTTCTTTAAATTTTTCATTTATCTTCACTCTCCTTCATAAAACATTATACAAAATTTAGATGATATTTACAATTATTATCATATAATAATTACTAGCTAATGTTTTTTTAAACGCTATCTTTGTGTCTTACTTGCATAGCTTTCCTTAATTCTTCTTTTGTTTCTGCTGACTTAACATTATCGAGTATTGTATTTAAACGTTTGATTTCATTTTCATATAATTTAATTTTACTTAAATTATTCTCTTTCTTAAAATCTTCCAATTTAATAATTGTAGACTCCATCATGTCATCTATGTACCCTAAAATAGAATTTTTAATTTCTTCCACAGATGCACTTTCCCAATAATCATTTATTTCCATACTCTGATTATCTTGCTCTTTGAAATTAAAATTATCAATATACTCTTCAGTCTTTATTGTTGCAATGTTTGTGCTTTTATTTGAATATCCAATACACAACGCTGAACATACTATAGCACCCACTACTGAACACATAATTAATTTTCCTTTTTTCATAACCCTACCTCCCTAAAATTTTAAGAAATCACATTATTATCCGCTAAATCCCTGAATTTATTGTCTTTCATAATCATAATTTGATCATTCAAACCTTTTTCAATTCTAAAATCAGGTCTATATCCATTTTCCTCAGGCTCTTCTGAAAAAACTAATAAAACACCTTTTTTATCTTGTTCATTTCCAAATATTTGTTTAAAAAGTCCCTCTAATTCCTCATTAAAAACTTTATCCAAATTATTTACAACAACTTCACAATGGTGAATATTTTCTCCATTTTGTTTATACTCTATTGATTCAAATATTTCATAAGATAAATCAATACCTTCATTATCTATTTGATGTTTCAGAGCTCTAAAAGTATCATCTCTCAAACTTTTTTTAAGCTCTATTTTTACAAAATCTCTATACTCTTTCTTTAAATCATTTCTAACTGTTTCCTTAAATTTATCATATAACTCTTTATACAATTCTTTTTCAACTTCCAATTTAATTTTTGATTTCATTTCTTTAAATATTTTATCTTTCTCTCTTTCAATGTTGTTGTTTATACCAACTATAGCAATTAAAAGAGATACTACAGATATAAACAAAAATTTTGACCATTCACTTTTTAAGAAACTTTTTTTGTCATTTTTCTTATCAATTTTTTTATCTTTTTTATCGTTTTTATTTTCATTAGACATTTAAGTTACCTCCAAAACATTTTTTATCTATCACTTTTAACTTTAGAAGCTGAAGATTCAATCCACTGTCTTCCTTCTCTAATCTCTTTTGTTAAATCAATTCTCAAATTATCCATTACTTCGTCCAAAAGTTCTGTTCTAAGTTCTTGTATAACCTCACTTTTTAAAGATTCTTTTAACTTTGACTTAACATTAGCTTCAACAACTTTTAAAATATCTTCCTTTACGTTCTCTCTATAATTTGTAAGCATATATCTTGAAGACTCAGCTTTAACAAAATTAATTATTGGAACTTGAATTATAGTTGAAAAAACCAATACAACTATAGGAATAAGTGCGTATTTAAATTTTAAGAATTTCATATAAAATTTTCCTTCCGTATCAATTTTTGTATATATATTTTGGTATATTTAGGTGTTTTTAATACATTTATAATTTTTAAATAATTAAAAAAAATATGAAGCTCTCATTAATAAAAAGCTTCATATTTTTAAAATTTATTTTGTTGTATATAATAAAACATCACTAAACATTTCATCACTAACATTTTTAATTATCTTTTCATGCCCATCATATTGAAATAATAAATCTATTTTTCCACTAGGATACTCTCTTCTATCAATGTTTCTTATACCTGAAAAATGAATTATCTCTTTTGAATTACCATCATCAGGAGTAAATATCACTGAATTTCTTGTAACTTCAAAACTTCCAAATACTTCTTCCCCGTGCAAATTATATTTTCCATAATATGTATTTTTAATATTAGATAAATCATCAAATCTATTATCACTTTCAAAATATTTACTTACTTCATTATTATTTTTATCAAAAGTTTGTACTTGAACCTCATTTTGCTCATCAATACTTGTTACAGCTTTATCTATTAAAGTTTTTTGACTTGTATTGTTTTTATTTACATTTAAACTAACTTTATCGTTTTCACTCTTAGAACAACTCATTAAAATAAACAATATTAAAATTATGCAAAATATTAAAATAGGTTTTGTTATTTGTAAATGATTCCTCTCTTTGTTCATTTTTTATTTTCTCCTTTCTTATGATAATAATTTTTGTTATAATTAGCTTATTTAAAATTAACTAAGTATAAAAATATGTATTATATTTCCAATATTTTTGTTATTTTATACTAATTTTTTTAATTTTAATAATTTTGGAGGACTTTTACCTGAAATGAAATTAGATATAATAAACATGGCTACATTTTACGGATGTGATAAAAAAGGCGTTGAATTGGCACCGAAGATGCTTATAGACAATGATCTTGAATCTATTCTTAAAAATTGTAATCATAAAATAAATAAAATTATAGACATAGAAATTGAACAAAATTTTGATGATAAATTTAAAGAAAATAAATATATAAAATATTTCGATAAAATAATTCCTTCAGTTACAGCTTTATCTGAACAAATTTGTAAAAGCTACTCTGAAAATAATTTTCCACTGGTTTTAGGTGGAGACCATTCCATTTCAATTGGATCTCTAGCTGGATTTTCAAATTTCTTTAAAAACACTGGCGTAATATGGATTGATGCTCATGGAGATTTAAATACACCTTCAACATCACCATCATGTAATGCTCACGGAATGCCTTTAGCTTGTTCTTTAGGTTATGGAGATGAAAAATTTCTATCTTTATTCAAAAATAAAATCGATCCTAGAAATGTATTTTTATTTGGGGTTCGCTCCCTTGATGATGGTGAAAAAGACTTTATAATAAAAAATGAAATGCACATATACGATACAAATTCTTTTAATTTATTAAATCCCGAATTAATGATTAATACTTTAAAAAAATATGTATCAAAAAATAAAATACATAACTTTCATTTATCCTTTGACATTGACGTATTTGACCCAGTATATGTTCCTGGTACTGGTACTCCTGTAAAAAATGGATTATATGTAGATGAAATAAAAAGCTTTTTAGATAAACTTTTATCAGCTATAAATATAGTTTCAATGGATTTTGTTGAATTTAATCCTCTACTTGATAAAGATAATCAAACTCTTAATCTTTGCCTTGAAATATTAGAATTTTTATTTAGGAGGATTAACAAATAATGAAACTTGTATTTTTAGATACAGAAACTAGTGATAGATCGCCTGGCCAAATATGTCAACTAACATACATAATTTATAACACAAATCCAGTTTCACCTGATGAAAAAGTACGAGCAAAAAATTTTTTCTTTTCAGTTGATTACATATCAGAAACTGCATACAACGTTCACGGTTTTGACGTAGAGACATTAAAAACTTTAAGTGGAAACTTAAAGTTTAAAGACATTTATAAACTTTTTAAAAAAGACTTGATGGAAAGTGATTTTATACTAGGACATAACATTAATTTTGATATTAGTTTTTTAAAAAAAGAATTTGAAAGAATAAATATAGAGTTTGAACCTAAAAATTTATTTTGTTCCATGAATTATTTTAAAAACATATTAAAACTAAAAAGTTCTATTGGAACTTTAAAATCACCAAAATTATCAGAACTTTTAACTTATCTTAAAATTTCTGAAGAAAACATATTGGATTCAACAAAGAAATTTTTTAATAGTGAAGACTCTTATTTTCATGATGCACGGTTTGACACAACAGCACTCTATCTAGCTATTGTAAAGTCCATAAAACTAAATTTAATAAGTAATGGATATTTCTCAAATAAATTATGATTTTAGGAGAGTGAATTAATGAATAATATCAAAAATTATATTGAATCTGTTTATCAAAAAGTGGTAACTAAAAATCCTTCAGAGCCTGAATTTCATCAAGCTGTTTATGAAGTTTTATTTTCTCTTGAACCACTACTTTTAAAATATCCAGAATATATTGAACATAACATTCTTGAAAGAATTGTTGAACCTGATAGATTTATTCAATTTAGAGTTACTTGGGTTGATGATAATGGTAAAATTCAAGTAAATAGAGGTTTTAGAGTACAATTTAATAATGCAATAGGGCCTTATAAGGGGGGGCTTCGTTTCCATCCAACTGTATACTCATCTATAATTAAATTCTTAGGATTTGAACAAATATTTAAAAACTCTCTAACAACTCTTCCTCTAGGCGGTGGAAAAGGTGGATCTGATTTTGATCCTAAAGGAAAATCAGATGGGGAAATTATGAGATTCTGCCAAGCATTTATGAATGAATTATACAAATATATTGGAGAAAACATTGATGTCCCTGCTGGAGATATTGGAGTTTCTGGAAAAGAAATTGGATATTTATTTGGACAATATAAAAAAATCAGAAATGATTTTGCAGGCGTTTTAACTGGAAAAGGAATAAATTACGGTGGAAGTCTTGCCAGAACTGAAGCAACTGGATACGGTGTTTGTTATTTTGCAGAAGAAATGATGAATACTTATGGAAAATCTTTTAAAAACTCTAAAGTTATAATTTCTGGATCAGGTAACGTTGCAATTTATGCAGCTGAGAAAGCAACAGAACTTGGAGCTACTGTAATAGCTATGAGTGATTCAAATGGATATATATACAATGAAAATGGAATTAATCTTTCTATAATAAAACAACTTAAAGAAGTTGAGAAAAGAAGAATCAAAGATTACTTAGAATACGATAAAAACGCAAAATACATTGAAGGATACACAAAAATTTGGGAAGAAAAATGCGATATTGCTCTTCCATGTGCAACACAAAATGAAATAGATGAATCCTCAACAAAAATATTAATTAATAATGGTTGTTTCTGCGTTTGTGAAGGTGCTAACATGCCTTCTACTCCTGAAGCTATAAAAATGTTTCTAGAAAATGGAGTTTTATATGGTCCATCAAAAGCAGCTAACGCCGGAGGAGTTGCAGTGTCTGGTCTTGAAATGTCTCAAAACTCTATGAGATATTCTTGGACATTTGAGGAAGTTGACAATAAACTTAAAGACATAATGATAAATATTTTTAAGGTTTGTTATGAAACTTCAAAAGAATTTTCTCTTGATAAAAATTTCCTTGCTGGAGCAAACATTGCAGGATTTAAAAAAGTTGCAGATGCAATGATCTCTCAAGGAGTATATTAAAAAATAAACGGTATGCAAATTGCATACCTTTTTTTATTTCTTTTTACTTTTTAAATATTTTCTGGCATTTTTTATTCCACCAAATTCTTTAAACATAACTTCAAGCTTCTTGTTTTCTATTTCTCTAAAAGATAATCCATCATATAAAGATTCCTTTTTTAATTTTTCATAGCTTTCCAAACGTCTCTTATCTAAATTTCCTAATTTTATTTGTTCTTGTACAAAACACCCTGGTTCACTTGTATGAGTACAATCTTTAAATTTACATTTAAGAGCCAACTCTTCAATATCAAAAAATGATTTATCTACATCAACTAAATCAAGTCCAATCTCTCTCATTCCAGGAGTATCAATTACAATTCCACCTTTTGAAAGTACTATAAGCTCTCTTCTTGTTGTTGTATGTTTTCCCTTATCATAGTTACTTATATCATTTGTTAAAAAATAATTTTCTCCAATTAAATAATTAATTATAGTTGATTTTCCAACACCAGATGATCCAACAAAACAACCAGTAACTCCAGGTTTTAAATAATTAAATATTTGATCATAAGAACTTTTATCATAACTAGATGTTATAATTATATCTACCCCAAGTATACTATTTGAAACTTCAAATAAAATTTCACTTACATTTTCACATAAATCACTTTTAGTTAATATTATCACAGGTTTAATATTACTATCCCAAGCAATAGCAACATATCTTTCTATTCTATTTAAATTATAATTTTTATTTAATGAAGTACAAATAAACACAATATCAATGTTAGTTGACACTATTTGTGTTTGATTTTTATCTCCAACACCTTTACGTTTAAAAACACTTTTACGAGTTAAAACTTTATGTATAATTCCATTTCCAGCCATATTATTTTCATCATAATCAAGCATAACAAAATCCCCTACAGCTGGATACTCAAAAACTTTTTCTGTATTATATCTAAATTTTCCAGAAACTTCAGCTAACATTTCACCATGTTCTGTAACTACTCTATATAATTCATTATATTGAGAAATAACTCTACCAACTTTCATATTTTCATATTTTTTTGATTCATTAATAAAATAATCATCTATTCCATAATCTAAAAGATTTTTAAAAATCATCCTAACTATCCTCTTTCAAAAATTTCATCCCAAAAATTATCTCAAAAAATATTTTTGTAATCAACATAAAAAAATAACGACTTAAAAAAGCCGTTATTAAAATACAAATTTATTTTACTGCTTTATCAATGTTAGAAATTATCTTATCAGCATCCTCTGCTATAACATATCCCTTTACATCACCATGAGAAAACTTTTTAACATTTTTTACAAGTTCATGTTGAGCTGGTAAATAACTTCCCCATGTAGCATCTAAATCTTTTAATCTTTTCTCTATAGCTTTATCAATTGCACTTTCTTGTTCTTTGCTTGAAAACTTGAAAACAGCAATTTCACTTGCCTGAACATTCATCATACTTATACAAACTGTATACTCTTCAACATTAGATGATTTTAAATTAAATAAACTTTCTAACTCACTTGAAGAAAGTTTTTGTAGCTTTGGAAGTTCAACTCCACTTATAGCTTTTTCATATATTTCATCTGTAGATAAAGATATCTTTTTACTAGAAGAACCTGACCCTAAACAAGAAGTCATAACTCCTAAACATAATACAAAAACTAAAAAAACTGACATTTTTCTTATAAAATTCATAAAAACACACTCCGTTTTATTTAATTGATATTATTTTGCTCAATTAAATATTTTTTTATTCAAGTTATTTTAATAGCAAAAAACACCGTAAAAAACGGTGTTCAATATTAATCTCCAAATCCAATTCCCATTTTCTTTGATATCTCAACTAATTCATGATTAGGATCAACATACTTTTCCTTACCAATTACATCTTCAAGACTAACGCAACTTATTTCGTCACCTTTTAAGCAAACCATGTTACCGAATTTACCTTCGCTAATAAGTCTAGCTGCTGCTGCTCCATACCTCGTAGATAAAACTCTATCATACGTAGAAGTGTTTCCACCTCTTTGAATATGACCAAGAATTGTAGATCTTATTTCTTGGTCCGAAACCCTACCTTCTAAATCATGAGCAATCTTATTTGCTATTCCTCCAAATCTTATTGGATCTGGTGAATCTTCAACAACTTTTGCAACAACAGTTTCACCTGTAATAGACTTAGCTCCTTCAGAAACAACAATTAAAGTATACTTATACCCCTTTGCCTTTCTTTCATTAATTTTATCAACAATCTTATCTATACTATATGGTATCTCTGGAATCAAAATTACATGTGCATCTCCAGCAATTCCAGCGTGAAGAGCAATCCAACCTGCATTTCTCCCCATAACTTCAGCAATCAATATTCTATGATGTGATTCAGCTGTTGTATGAAGTCTATCCAAACAATCAGTAACTATACCAATTGCTGTATTAAAACCAAATGTAAAATCAGTAGAACCTAAATCATTATCTATAGTCTTAGGTACACCTATAACATTAATACCTCTACGTGAAAAATCTCTAGCTGATGTTAAAGTTCCATCTCCACCAATTATAACTATAGCATCAACATTCTCTTTTTTAAGATTCTCTATAGCAACATTTGAAACATCTTTTTTTACTTTTTTCCCGTTTTCTTCAACTATATAATCAAAAAGATTATCCTTATTAGAACTCCAGAGGATTGTTCCACCTTTATGTAAAATATTATCAACCGTATTTATGTCCAAGTTTATATAATCATTATTATATAAACCCCTATACCCAAATCTATATCCTATAACCTCATAACCATATTCTAAAATAGCCGTCTTTGTTACCGCTCTTATAACCGCATTAAGTCCTGGACAATCTCCTCCACCTGTAAGTAAAGCAATTTTCTTAATCTGATTCATAGTAATCCTCCCAATATTTGAGTACAACTATCATCAATTCTAACACAAACATTAATTCATGTAAATACATTGTAACTCATTTATTATCTAAACCTTAATAATATTAAAAACAACTAAAACTATTAATAAAATAGCAATACATATTCTATAATAAGCAAAATATTTCATAGGATATTTTTTAAGAAACTTTATAAATGTATCTACTACTAAAATCGCCACTAAAAATGCTACTAAAAACCCAACAACAAGAGCTATTCCATGATTTGTAGTAAAATTTGTATAATCCATTCCTAAAAGTTCATAAACTGATGCTCCTAGCATAGTTGGAATTGCTAAAAAAAATGAAAACTCTGCTGCTAATTTTGTTGAACATCCAAATACCCATGCCCCAGATATTGTAGAAGAAGACCTACTCATTCCAGGCCAAAGAGATAATATTTGAAAACACCCTATACCAACTGCCTGTTTTAAATTAATATCTTTAATATCTTTTGTTTTCTTATCTAAGTTTCTATTTGAAAAATATTTTTCAACCAAAAGCAAAATAATAGCTCCAACAATCAGCCCAATAGAAACACTAAATGAATTAAACAATTTACTCTTTATAAAATCATTTATTAAAACACCAACAATAGCTGATGGTAAAAATGCTATAAATATGTAAAACCACATTTTAAACCCGTACTCTCTTAAATGAATTATGGAATCTATAATTTTTTTCCTATACAAAACCATAATTGCAAGTATAGCTCCCAATTGAATTACAACTTCATACATATTCACAAAGTCAATACCTGCAGTTTCTGAAAAATTTATTATATCGCTTGCTATTATCATATGACCTGTTGATGATACTGGTAAAAATTCAGTTATTCCCTCAACAATTGCAACAATTACGGACTTTAAAATTAATAAAATTTCCAAAACATTTCCCCCTTAAAAATTTTCTCTATAACACACAATAATTATATTACCACTTTAATGAATTTAATAATGTTAAATAAAAAAAAACTTTAAGCTTTTTTTTATAAATAAGCTTAAAGTTTTCACACAAATTCACACAAATTAGTATAAATAATCTATAAATGGAATCTCCTCACTTGTAGATGTTCCTGAAGCTTCATCATATATAGAATCAAGTTTAAAATAATTTTCTCTTATTATAAGTGCTTCATATTCGCTATAACTCTCATTAAGTCCCTCATAAGCAGCTTTCACATTTGAAAAAGCTCTTTGAATATCTTTTTCAACATTTGCATAATAAGCACCTGCATTATTTAGATTTAAAATATCTTCAGGATCTATTGAATACGCCATTCTAATATTATTAATTCCCTCTTCAACTTCTCCCATTCCAACTAATAAAACTCCAAGTGTTCTATAATAAACAGATTTTTCATTTAAACTTATTGCCTCATAAAGTTTTTCTTTTGCCTCATTGTCTCTTCTCTGATCTATATATATTTTTGCTAATTTATACCTTAAATCAGATTCAAATATAGAAATTTTGTTTGCAAACTCTAAAACTTCGATTGCTTTATTTCCATCATTTAAACTATCTGTATACCTAACTACAAAATTTTTATCTATATTTGTATTTATTAAATCAAGTAATTTCATTTTTAAATAAAAATAATTTATGTTTAAAGATTTATTTTGACTAAGCAATATATTTAATAAAACATCATAACTTTCATAAAACTTATTATTAAGTTCAATACTTTGTTTAACATAATTTAAAGCATCATTAAAATTATTCACACTTAAACTATATTTTGCCAAAGCATAATACACATCAAAAGTTTTATCCTGCATATTTTTAAGTTCATTATACAATCTTGTAGCTTCTTCAAATCTAGAAGAATCAGTCAAAATTTCTAATTTTACGATTTTAGGCAAATTTTGATTTGGATATTTCTTCATAAACTCATCTATATCTTCAATATTTATCTGCGTTCTTGATAAATCTTTACTATTAGCTTTTGCTCTTAATAATCTTAATCGCTCATTTCCTCCGCTTTGCTCAATATACGAATCTAAAGTCCTATTTAATTCATTAAGGTCATAAGAAACCATCATATCTATAACACTTAACACATTAATGTTATTAATATCTTTACTTAATACTTTATCTAAAGCCTCTATAGCTCTATCAAATCTATTGAAAATTACACTTAATTTTGCGTAACATAAAATAGAATTCACATCTTCAATATTATCAAGCATAATTGAAGAATAAATATTTATGGCTTCCTCTTTATTTTCCATCAAAAGAAAATATATTATTTCTCTTTCCAAGAATAATATATCATTTCCTAAACTTTGCCTATTTTTATCTAAAATATTTTTTGCTTCCTCTAAATTATTTAACAAAAGAAAATTATCTAGCAATCCATAAACATTATTTTTATGTTCTTCATCATTTCTTATAAGAGTAATCTGCTCTACCCTACCTTTTAATTTTAACAGTTCTTCCTGTGCCTGAGAAAAATTATTAATACTACTTAACATAATAACAAGTTCAAAATGATTTTCAAAAGAATTACTAGAGTCTGATCTATACGCGTCGATTAAAGTTCTAAAATCTCCTTCTATTATATAATCTAAAGAATTGTTTATTGCACTTAATACTTCTTTCTTGTTATCAATTTTATTTACAAACACATCTACATTTCTCTGAACTATATCTCCACTGCCTGTAATCACATAAAAAAATACCAAAAATATTGCAAAAAAAGAAGAGAACATCATCTTTTTAAAAAATCTATTCGAAGGTAATACCTTATAATTTTTTCTAACATCTTCTTCTCTCAAGTAGTTAATTATCTCATACGGTGACATTTCTTCAAAATTGGGCTTATTCTTATTTTTTTTCAAAAGCTTTTCGAACCGTTCAAATCGTTCAAACTGCATTTCCTCACTATTGCCCTCAAATTTTTTCATCATATAAAAAAACCTCATTTAACTACATTTTTAATGTTTAGTTTGAGAATAATAAATACAAACTTTTCAAACAAACTACTTACAAGGCGGATTTCACCATGAAATTTTTAATTAAACTATCAATAATAATTTCACTTTTTACAGGGTACTATCTTTGTACTTATGATAACTATTTTTCGGAATTTCTATACAAAGCAGCATTCTGTATTGAAAATACTAAAGAATATATAAACCATATTGTACTACAAAATAAACATATTAACAACTCAACTACAAAAACTAATACTTCAGAGCTTATGAATGAACATTTCATAACTATTTTCGATGAAAATTGTGCAAATGATAATATGTATAAAACTTTAAATTCTTCAAATTTTTCAATTTTAAATTTAAAAGAAAATGAATTCCATGAAGATTTAAAAAATTCTCTTAAATTTTTAAGACGTGAGGATTTTTTAATAATAGAAAACGAAACTAATTCTAATAACAATCCAGATTTTCAAACTTTAAATGAAAATTTATATAGATTTTTTAAATACAATGATTTTTCAATTGCATATTTAAAACCAAAACTTTTAAATAACAAAAACCTTCTATCTATATATAAATATTTACATATTTTAGAAAACAATTTTTACATACCAATTGTTTTAATAGATAAATCAAATTTAAATGAAAATTTATTAAAAAGTATTTCACATAAAAAAAGCTTATTTATAGTTTTAGATGATAATTTTTCAATTTCTTCTTCAAAAAATATTCCCATTTTACACACTGGGTCTTTTGAAAATTTTAATTTATTTTTTCAAATTAATTTATTTATTTCAGATTCATCACTTAAAAAAATAAGATTTAAAATTTTTCCTATAGATATAGAAGGACATACTCCCTCAAAAGAAAATTTTCAACAAATTTTGGACAATTTTAACACAAATTATAAATTTAAATTCCATTTTAATGAAAATGTTGACTATATTTATTTTGATTATGATATACTCAAAAACAATTGACTTAAATATCCTTCAATGCAATGTTCATCAAAAAAATCTGCAATTTTTATTGAACGCTCATTGCAAAAAAGGAAAATTGTATCCAATTTAACATATCTTGGAATCTTACTTCCTTTAGGTTCAAGGATATGTTTTATATTTTGAATAGACTCCTTAAGATCAATAACCACTGAATCATAATCAAAATTTTTCTTTTCAAAATTAAAGAAATCCTTAGGACTTACTCCCAAGCTTTTACATATCTTTAAAAATCCGTGTAATGTTGGAAATGTATTAGGATTTATAGCAATATTTCCTCCAACAATTCTCCCTTTAATTTCCTCCAATTCATAAATTCTATTATTGAAATCATCAATAGTTATTTGATTTTTTATATCATTTCCTTTAGTCTCATATATCTCATTCTTTAAGAAAAATTCTTCTGGTGTAATTTCTAACACATCCAAATATTTATAGAAAGTATCTAATGACATTATTATTTTTGCACTTTCATGTCTTGATATTGTTTTATAATTTATATTAATTTTATCTGATACATTAACTAATGTTAATTTATTACTTAATCTAATTTCTTTTAATTTTTTACCTAAAAACACAAAAAATTCCTCAAAAGTTTCAAAGGAATTTTTAAAAACATATGTATAACTATCAAACATTAATAAATTCCTTATATCTACATCTAAAATTTTAGATGCTTGAAAGAGAGTTTTAAATTTTGTACTGCCTTTTTCAACTACATTATAAATACTACCCGTATTTTTTTTAAAATAAGCATAAGAAATTCCATTAAGTTTAATATATTTATCTATTTTATTTTTTAAATTGACTCTAAACTTATCCATAAAAACAAACTCCTTCTTAAACATTGTATTGACAATCCCGAAATGATTAGATATACTTAAAACAAAACCAAAACAAATTCAAAAGTTTCCCAGGCGATTGAATTTGTTTACCTAGCATTAGTACCAATCTATAGCACCAATATCAAATATAATTAAATACCACTATCTAAATGGCAATAACTCAAATATCAAAAGCATTAAAACAAATTAATATTTCAATACCCTTTCACTTCACGTCAATATTTACTTAATCTTAAAGAAAGGAGCTTGTCTAAGTGAGTTTTTTAAATTTGGCTATAAAATCTAATTTTATGTCCAATGGATGTAAACGCTATTACAAATATTTAGTAAATCTAACTAAAATGTCCAAGTTTAAAAACTGGAAAATAAGTGATGGTAAATATAAAGATCACAACTTTGTAATCGCCACAGATACTTATGTTTCTGAAAAATTAAACATGGGTTTAACTAGCATTTACAGATATAAAAAAACTCTTCAGTCTTTAGGATTAATAGACATTTTAACAAAATTTACTACCAAAACTAACCAACGTAGAAACTACCATAATAGACAATTAACGGTAGTTCTAAAAACCGTGCCTAGAAAACTTATAAGTAAATCTCTAGTATTTTGCAGCAATATCAAGAATGCCAAAATCCTTAAACTTTCTACTGCTATTGTATCATATTTCAGTAAGAAATTAAATACTACTATGCTTAACATTCACGCGAAAATAAGAAATTTGTTGAATACTGTAGAAAATAATAGAAAATCTTTGAATAACAATGATTTTTCAAATAAAGAAAATGTACAAGCTGTAATTAATTTACTCAATACATATAACATTAACTTCAAAAAATATGAAATCAAATATTACATAAAGATGTATGAAACATCAAAAGACAAATTTATAAAAACCTGTAAATATTGCAGCGATAAATATATGTATGCACCACTCAAATACTTTTCTAAGGTATTTGAATCACATAAACCTAAAGATAGATTTTTTAATTTTAAACAAAGAGAATATGATTACGATGATTTAGAAAAATTATTAGTCAATAAATTTGATTAGGAGGTTACCATGAATTTTTATAATGACGATACCAATGCAGTTGTTTTAGAATGTCCTGGACAAATCTCAATATTTGATTTATTAAAAGGGTCATATGAATAGAGTTTCAATTTTAACCTAAGAAAAACAATCTTTAATAAATAGATTAAATAACCATAAATCCCTATTAGAGAAAGCAAAATCAAAATATGAACTAAAAAAAATCAATTATGAAATACAACAGATAAATGAAAAAATAAAGTTTATAGATTTGATTTTAGACAGTTTATAAAATATGGAGTGAACAAAATGTTTAAAATGATTTTACCTATATACCCTGAATATATAGAACTTATAATTAAAGGTAAGAAGAAATATGATTTCAGAAAATTTTATTGTAAAGCATTAATCAAAACAATTTTGTTATATGTAAAACATCCAGTAAAAGCAATAGTCGGAGAAGCTAAAATACTTAATATTATAAAAAACACTCCAGAAAATGTATGGAAAATAACTAAAAAGTTTGCAGGAATGTCTAAAGAAGATTTTGATGTTTACTATCGCGATAAAAACGTAGCTATAGCCTACGAATTAGGAAATATCAAAATATATAAAACTCCTAAATCCCTTAAAGATTTCAATTTAGATATTGTACCAAGATCATTTGCTTATGTTTAATATCATTTTACCAACGCTAAGAAAATGATATTTCATATTCTAAAAATAAAAACCATTTTGCCAACATCAGCAAAATGGTTTTCAAAATACATAAAGGAGTATTTACATGATACACTTTACCACTGGTAATTTATTAAATTCATCTGCTGAATATTTAGTTAATGCTGTAAACTGTGAAGGTATTATGGGGAAAGGATTAGCTTATCAATTTAAACTTAAATTCCCTAAAATGTACGAAGATTATAGAAGGGCTTGTAAAAATGGAACTTTAACCATTGGTAAATTACATTGTTATAAAGAAAATAACAAAACAATAATTAACTTCCCTACTAAAGATAAATGGACACAAAAATCTGATATAAAATATATAATAACTGGTTTAAACAAATTAGTCGAACTTACAAAAATATTAAATATTAAAAATATTGCAATACCTGCATTATGTTGTGGTAATGGTGGCTTAAATTGGAAAATAATTAAATTAGTAATAATTAATAAATTAACTCCACTTAAAAACCATATTGATATATTTGTATATGAACCATTTTGTTGACGTCAATAGAATAATAGAAAGGAACTTATTTATATTGTTTAACCATAAATTTTTAAAATCATTACAAAAAGAACTTGGAAGTATTGATATAAATTTAGAAATGAATCGAGAAATGTTAAATAAAGGAATGAATAAACTCAATACAATTAATAAATTAACCATTACTCTTGTTTATTTAAATGATAAAAAAATAAAGAATATTTAAATATAAAGACAGAGGAATACCCTATTTTGGAGCAATTTCTTAAAAATATAAAAGAACGTATTATACTTTTAGAACAACTTAGAAAATTAAAAGAAAGAGAAATTGATTTTACAAATAAACATTTAAAATTATAAAAATATCTTGATATTTTTAGATTGAATAAATACTTAATATATTACTTTACATAGGAGGTAACAATGTTTATTTCTATGCCAACATTCAGAGAAATATCAAGAATGTTTGAGTTTGAATGTAAAGCTGAAGAATGTAGGTTTGCATATGAATATACTTGGATATTATCAGACTTACAATGCGATGAAATTGTATTTGAAAAATTATTTAACAAAATTAAATCTATAATAAAAGAATATAAGGAAAATACAGAAACGTTTGATAGTTTTAATCAATTTGTTAATGATATATCTGAATTATTATATTTAGATAATCCATTTCTTGAATTTTTATATAACAGAATTTATATATCCATTTTATTGGCGTGTATTGTTGTTCTTGATATTAGAGACTATCTCTTAAATTCTCCAACAAAGGAATAATAGATATGATAACTACTTTTAGGGAATTAAAGGATTTTTTCAACACATGTAGTCATGAATATATAGGTATTCTTTATAAAACGCCTAATTTAAATTTTTCAATCGAACTTCTAAACAAATATTCTAAAAACGATTGGATCAACTACATAGAAAATGAAATAAAAAAATATTTAAACATATATGATTTCTGGTGTTTTTATAGTATTGAAGAAATAGAACGAATGCCAAGATTAAAAGAGTATTTTAACAAACAACTTGATGAATTTATCATAAACAAATATGGCTCTTTATGGTTTGTAACTAATTTTATTACTGAAATAACAAAAGTTTATTCAAGTAATAATTTGTTCGATATTATAGAAAATTTAAGATTATAAATTATGCTGAAATATAGTTATAGAAAGGAAATTTAAAATGAGTAAAGAGATAACAAAAGAACTTGAAAAAGTTATTGACCTACTCCTAGACCAATCATCAAATGAAGGTGAAGAATTTCTAAATTCTAATAAAGATATTATTCAAAAATTTGAAGAATTAAAACAACAATATAAATCAAATTATACATTTATAGAATCTCTTAGATTTTTATTACTGCCTAAAATTGCTAAACTTATATGTGTTACCTTAAATATTACTCTAAATTTAATGATAATTGAAAATCTCTTTAAAGGTACTTATGAACACTTTTTCGAACAGTACATATATAAAACAGAAGGAAGTGCATGTTCATCAGATAAAGTATTTTGTATATTGGGTGGTCTAATATTTTCAATTATTCATAATAAAAATATCCCTTTATATTTTACGTATGAAGGACATGAAAATATTAATAAATCTGAATGGAACGAACAAGCATACTGGAGTCCTAGAACAATAAAAGATACAGATGAAGCCTTTAAATTATTCAATGATTGGTATTATATTAAATTAAATCAAAAAGGAAAATAAATGTGTAAAATAATTAATTTTAGAATAATACAATTATTTAAAAAAACTACTTATAGAAAGTCTACTCCTAAATTAAATGGTTTTAAATTAATAAAATTACGATAACCATGGACTACATAAAACA